>JAPPND010000027.1 GCA_028818795.1 Gammaproteobacteria bacterium
GACAAGCCCGTCCCCTACCGCATGTTTGACGCACCAGCGTATTAGGTGTATTAATTCGACTAGTACACTTTTCGATGAGCTGAACGCCAGGGATGTTCTCGCTCAACCCCTCATCGGGCATACCGATCTACCGCCAGATCGTCCACCAGGCCCGGTTCGCGATTGCCACGGGGCGTGTCGAACCCGGCGACCGGTTGCCGTCGGTGCGCACGATCGCGACGCAGCTCGGCGTGAATCCGATGACCGTCTCCAAGGCCTACTCGACATTGGAACAGGCAGGGGTGGTGGTGCGGCATCCCGGCATCGGCATGGTGGTTTCCGAAGCCGGCGCGGACCCGGTCGGCGCAATCGACATGGATGCGCAAGCGCTTGTCCAGACCGCGAAGCAACTGGGCCTGTCGCGGAAGCAACTCGTCGAACGAATCAACAAGCAATGGGAGGAAGAGTGGACCGACCAACCGATCCCCCTGCGCCGCTCGCGCTGAGCGGCGTCTCGGCCGGATACGAGCGGAACGAGAAGGACCGGGTCCTCGACTCCGTCGACCTCGAACTGGCGCCGGGAACCATCACGGGCCTGCTGGGACGCAACGGCAGCGGCAAGACGACCCTCATACGGGTCGCACTCGGGTTGATGCGAGCGCGGACCGGCACCGCCAGGCTGTTCGGCGAGGATTCGTGGGACTCCCCCGCAGAGGTGCGAAAGCGCCTCGGCTACGTTGCTCAACAGTTCGCGAGCTTCGGCTGGATGAAGGTGGACCCCTGCCTCGCCATGATCGGCAGCCACTACGACGACTGGGACCACGGCCTTGTCGACGAGCTCAGACGCGAGTGGCAGCTGGAAAACCGCCGGATCGCCAAGCTGTCGCCCGGCGACCAGCAGAAGGTCGCGATCCTTCTCGCGGTCGGCCACAAGCCGGACCTGCTTCTGCTCGACGAGCCCGCTGCCAGCCTCGACCCCGCCGCCCGCCGGGACTTCCTAAGGGCCGTCGTCGAACTGAACGCAGACCGCGGCCAGACGGTCCTGCTGTCGAGCCACATCACCAGCGACATCGAGCGCATCGCGTCGCACATCGCGACCCTGCACGGCGGCCGAATCGTCTGTCACGAGGCCCTGGACGAGATCAAGGACCGGGTGGGCCTCGTGACCCTGACGGAACCGCCGTGGCCGCCGTCCGAGAACGTCCTCGCCTCCCAAGGAAGTCGACACTGGGTGTGGAACCCCGACGAGTGCGGGTTGGCAACCGATGTACGGGTCGAGGAGGTCGTGCTCGAAGACCTGTTCGTGGGGATTACCGCTCGATGAGCTCCGCATTGGCCTTTGGCGTGGCGGGTATCGCCGTCGCGACCTGGTATGCCGTGGCACGGGCACTGGCACGGGCGGAGATCGTGCAATGAACGACGTGCTCGAAATGTGGCCCGCCGAAATCAGGCGGATCTTCGAACCGCTGCGCTCATTCCGCATCGAGGCATGGGCAACGATCCCCATCCTGGCGTTCTGGTTGGCGCTGTCAGCCTTGGATTCCGGTTTCGCCGCCAGCGACACGGTGCTGCTATGCGTCGTCGGAGCTATCGCATGCCTAGTGGGAGGACGCCTTGGCGAGTTGGGTCGTTGGCCGGCTACCGTCCTTGTGCCGCGTTACGGCCAATCGTTGTTCCTCCTTTGCCTGACGTCGGCCGGATCGGCCACGGCACTCGGCGCACTCTGGTCGTGGTGGCTCGGCAACCCGGTTCCTGCCATCGGGCCTGCGCTGCTAATCGCCGTAGGCGCAATGGTGGGTGCGATGCGCATTCCAGCGATCCTGGTAGTCGCGACCGTGTTGCCGTTTACCCCGATCTTGGCGCTGTTCCTCCCGCTGGCAATGTCTTTCGACCTCTCCGCCTTCTGGTGTCAACTCGGAGCCATTAATTACGGGAGTCGGATTGATAACGTTCCGGTTGCGACGTGCTCTCACGCTGCCACCAGATCGGTTCCGCCAACTCCGACAACAGCCAGTCGCGTTCGGCAGATTCCCATCCGAGGATCTCAAAGTGAGCGCCGCGAGCATCGGCGCAACGCTCCTTCTGCTAGTTCCCTTGTGGTACTGGGCTCCCCAATGGCTCGACTTTCACTTCGTGATGTTGTGGTTCTTGGCTCTTGGCAACGTGCTACTCAGCTCATGGTTTACCGTGCACGTCCAACTCTCGCGGGATTGGACATTCGGCATCGCAGCGGATCGCAGGGATCTCGGTCGCCGAGCCAGCGTTCGCCTGCTCTGGCTATCACTCCCTTCGTTGGTGCTAGGGATGGTGGTGGCTGGCATTCACGCACTTCTGTCGAGGGGCGAGGACAGACTCCTGTTCGATGACGTGTTGATAATTCAATCCGTGACCGTGGCGTCCTTCTCGGCGCTGTGGGGCCTAACACGCCGATTGCCGCCGTCACAGCCCTCCCGGTTCCTCATCGGGGTACCATGGATGGGGCTGACGGGCGGAGCTTGTGCAGCGCTTACCCACCTCGATGACACCGCCTGGGCCTATTCGGCGCTCGTGCTCGCGGTAGTCGGGGCGGGGGCATTCGCCGTCGCTGTCGGCGGCCCCGCGCTGGCGCGTGCGGAGATCCTGAGCGATGCCCCAATCCAGCCCGGCTTCAGGGGCCAAGGCCGTTGAGCAGGTCCAACGCACGTCCCAGCGTGTCCAACCGCGCCAGGACATCGCGTCCAGCCGGTGCCAGCCGCACCGTCGTGACACCCGCGTCCCGGTAGACTCGCAGGCGGTCGCGAACCTCCGCGTCGCTGCCGAGCAGGTTCGCCTGCAGCACCATCTCCGTGGGGATGACCGCTGTTGCCTGGTCGCGCTTGCCAGCCACCCAGAGCGCTTGGGATTCCCGAGCCACGGCATCCCAGCCGCCGCGCTTGAAGGCGTCGTTGTAGAAGTTGGTGCGCGCGGAGCCCATGGCACCGAGGGTGAACGCCAAGCCGGTCTTCATGGGCTCGGCTAAGGCTTCGGCATCGCCGAAGGCCACCGTGCCGCCCACCTGGATGTCGATATCGGCCAAGCTACGCCCTGCGGCTTCCGCACCGGCGCGGATCGGGTCGAGATGGGCATCGGCGTGTTCCGGCGTGAACGAGGTTCCAAGCCATCCGTCCGCCGCCTCGCCGGTGTATCGAAGCGCATTCGGACCGAGGGTCGCGAGATAGATGGGGATGCGGTCGTTGCCCGGCTGGGCGAGCCGCAGGGCCTTGCCTTCGCCGCCCGGCAGCGGCAATTGATGGTAGCGGCCCGCATAAGCGATGCGTTCGCCGGCGAAGGCGAGCTTGACGATGTCGACGGTCTCGCGCATGCGCGTCAGCGGCGCTTTGAACGGTCTGCCCTGCAGGCCCTCGACCACCTGCGGACCGCTGGCACCGAGGCCGAGGATGAACCTCTCGCCCGAGATCGACGCCATGGTGAGCGCCGTCATCGCCGTCATGCTGGGTGTGCGGGCGCTGATCTGCATGATGCCGGTACCGAGACGGATGCGTTCGGTGCGGGCCGCCAGGTAGGCGAGCGGCGCGACGGCGTCCTGACCCCACGCTTCGGCGGACCAGACGGTGTCGACGCCGAGCTTCTCCGCCTCGACGACGAACTCGACGTTGTCCTGGAAGTCGTCGCGGCGGCCACCCGAAGCGGCGCCGCCGATGCCGATGCTTACCTTCATGATTGGTCTCCCTCGTCATCCTCGCGACCCCGGCTGGTGGTCTCAGCCTGACAATGCCGGTAGCGGTCAGCAACCTCCCAGAATTCGATCCAGTGATCGAGGTATTCCAGGTCAAGATCGGGATTCGCCGCGAGGATCGACAGGACATCAGCCTCGTCCTGTGCCCGGTTCGCGATCAGTTTGTGGATCAACACGTCCTCCACGGCCAGGACCTTTGCGATGACGCCTGGAAACGACCGGTCTTGGGCTCGGGCCAAGGCAATGTCCTGGTACTCCACCCCTGCGGCTATTATGTCGGCAGGGCCGTGCGTCGGATGCTCGACACGAAGCAGCCACCCCTCCGGCATCGTCCGCTTGATCCGCCACCCTTCGGCGACCATCGCGTCAGCGACTACCGCCATCTCCTTCGTCCCGAGCGACACGAGCACGTCGACATCCAGGGTCGTCCGGATATCGCGCCGGTAGAAGTTGGCAGCGTGGGCGCCGACAACCGCCCAGGGCACATCGCATCGCCGAAAGATATCCGCCAGGGCAGCTATCGGGTGCATGCCTTGGCACGGGCGGTCGCCCGCTTCGCCTTGGCTTCGAAGGCCGCGATCAGCTTCAGGTGGCCGTCGAGGTCGCCCTGCGCGTCGACGTCGCCGGGTACGGCCAAAGAAACGATCCGGTTCATTTCCTCCACTACCTGGACGCCCGTTCTCGGCAGCGGCGGCGACACGGGCGGGAGTCGGGCGCTAAGTCTCCCGAGCGTTTGGAAGTATCGGTGCTCGTCGGCCGTGGCTCTAGGCGTTCGGGGGCGTTCGGACTCTTGCATCGCTTCAATCTGTCGAAACCGCCATTCCATGCATTCTTGCATGGAACGAGCACTCCGTCTGCCTAGCAGCCAGCCGGACTTTTCGGCGTTAGCCGAATTGTTCGGCTGGGTGCCAGGCCGGCTTGGGTTGGGGCAAAAGGCGCTGCCGTTAGGCAACGGCTTTTGTGGCGCTAGCCTTGCCGGAGATGGCCGTTCGCGATCAGGTGCGCTCCTTCGAGGCCGGCCAACGGGTCGGCGATCAAATAGATCGGCACATCCGTTAGGTAGTCCGCTGCCCACGCGGCGTCCTCGAAACGCCGCCTGAACAGCGCCCCCCGAAGAAACTCGGCGACTGCCACCGGAATCGACCCGCCCAGGTAGACGCCACCAAACGATAGCGATGTCACCGCAAGGCCACCCGCCGCCGTGGCGAGCATGCCGGCCCAGGTTTCCACCGTGGTGTGGCAGACGGGATCCTCCACCGCCAGCCCCCGGCGCGTGATTCTCTCCGCATCGAACGACTCCGGTCTGGCACCCCAAACGGCACAGACGGCCCGGTAAAGGGCCTCGACACCGCGACCCGAAAGGTAGTGCTCCCAAGCGAGGACGCCGCCATGGAGCTCGACTTCCGATTCCGAGAAGCTGATCAACTCCCGCTCGAAGGCCCCCACGGGAGCAATGCGTGCATGACCTCCCTCGGATGGAAGGCACTTGCCGTCCGCCACGACAACCATGCCGAGCCCCGTGCCCGCCGCAAGTACGCACTTCACACCATCCCGGGGTTCCCCGCTCAGCAACTCGAAGCGGTCCTCGGGTAGCCCGCCGACCGCACTTCCCAAGGCGACCATGTCGTTCACCAGGGCGACCGTAGGCGCACCCGTCGCCGCTTCGATGCCGGTCCGGGAGAACGCGATGTCGATGTTGGTCAGCTTCGCTTCGTCACCGAAAACCGGTCCCGCCACCGCGAGACAGCAGGCGTCGATGGTGCGCGGAGGCAGTTCCGCCAACGCGGCGGCGAGCAGTTCCTCGCCGTTTGGGAAGGCCTCAGCGTCGAGTTCGGCGACGCCAACGCGCTCGCCGTCGGCATAGCAGCCGAACCGGGCGTTGGTGCCGCCGATGTCGCCGGCGAGGATCACTCTTCGGGGACCGTGGGCAATGTCTCAACGGGGTCCGCTAAACGGACGGCGATTGTAGCAGCGACCCCCTTGGGCGGACCGCTGGTGTCGATGTGCCATACTCGTTCAGCAGGGGGATCCCATGATCGAAGTATTGGCCTACGGCATCGCAGCCGGCCTAACCGCGACCTGCGTGGTCATCCACTACGCGGCCATGCGCCGGCTGTATCGGTCCCCGCGCCTCGACAGTCGACCCGTGGGCGTGTTGTTCTTCGTCGTGGCGATGCTCGTCGTCCATGTCGCAGAGATCTGGATTTTCGGCATGGCCTACTACCTCATGTCCGGAACCCTGTTCGGCGCCGTGTCCGACCCGTCGTTCTCCGGTTGCATCTACTTCTCCGCGTCGGCCTACACCACGCTGGGACTCGGCGACGAGTTCCCGTCGGGACCGCTGCGGGCGATCACCGGCACCGAGGGCCTGGCCGGGCTGGTCCTCATCGCCTGGACGGCCTCGTTCACCTTCCTGCACATGCAGCGCGTCTGGGAGGAGCGACCGTAGGGGACGGGCTTGTCCCGTCCCGTTGTATCAGGATGCCTGCGAGTCCCCACTCGGGCGGCCACAGTGGTCAAGCGGGCGACCGCGCGCCCTGGCGGACGCGATATGGTCGCCCCTACGACCGATTTATCCCTGTGAATCAGTGGGTTGCGGATCTGTTCCATGCAATCCCCGTCGTCTGCGTCGCGTTGCTCGCTGCCTCGGCCCATGCTGCGGAACTGCACATCGGCAACGGCGGCGAGCCGCTGACCCTGGATCCGCACCGCTACAACCTGAATCTCGAGGAGAAGATCCTCGCGGACCTTTTCGAGGGGCTGACAGCCCACGATGCCGACGGCCGCATCGTGCCGGGGGCGGCCAAGAGTTGGCGCTTGTCTGAAGACGGCCTGACATGGACTTTCCAACTGCGCGAGGACGCACGCTGGTCCGACGGCGTACCCGTGACGGCTGCCGACTTCGTATTCTCCTTCCGACGCCTGCTCGACCCGGCCACGGCCGCGAGCCTCGCTTACTTTCTCTACGCCATCGACGGCGCGGCATCGGTCAACGCCGGCAAGGCATCCCTCGACGAACTTGCCGTGCGGGCACTCGGTACGCACCTGCTAGAGATCCGGCTCGCTAAGCCGTTCCCGTTCTTCGCGGAACGGCTGATCTATCCCACCGGCTACCCGGTGCCGAAACACGTCGTCGAGGAACTCGGCGACGATTGGGTCAAACCCGGCAACATGGTCACTAATGGGGCTTTCGTACTCGACGAATGGCAACCCCAAGGCTTCGTTCGTGCCGAGAAGAACCCGCACTTCCGCGATGCCGGGAACGTCCGGCTGGACGCGGTTACCTACTACCCCACGGCCGACCGCAACGCCGCCTACAACCGCTACCGCAATGGCGAGCTGGACATCATCGGCGACTTCCCCCCGGGCGAGATCGGCTGGCTGAAACGGGAGATGGCGGGCCACATCCACCTCTCGCCGCTGCTGTCGATCATGTACCTGGTGTTCAACGTCACCGAACCGCCCTTCGACGACGCGCGAGTGCGCCGCGCCCTCGCGCTGGCGATCGACCGCGAGATCCTCACCGGCCGGGTACTCGAAAGCGGCGAGGTACCCAGCGCGTCGTTCGTGCCGCCCATGGTCGCGAACTACTCGAGCGTCGTCGCGCCGCGCGCCGTGGACCAGGACGCGGCCCGCCGACTGCTCGCCGAAGCCGGCTACAACAGCGACAACCCGCTGCAGGTGACCCTGCGCTACATCGCCGGCGCCGACAGCAAGAATGTCCAGGTCGCCATCGCCGCGATGTGGAAGGCGATCGGCGTCGAGTCCGCCCTGCACCATGCCGAGTTGAACGCCCATTTCGCGGAGCTTCGCCAGGGAAACTTCCAGGTCGCCCAAGCCGGCTGGTTCGGCGAGAACAATCCGGAGCACTACCTGGAACTGCTCATGTCCACGACCGGCGACGTGAACTACGGGCGGTTCGCCGACGCCGGAGTCGACGACCTGATGAAACGCGCAAAGCGAACCGCGCAACTGGATGCACGGCTTGACCTGCTTCGCCAGGCCGAAGTCGCAGCGCTGGACCTCGACCCGGTGGTGCCGCTCTACGCCGTCACCATCCGCAGCCTGGTGAATCCCCGAATCACCGGCTGGCGAACCAACGCGCGCAACGTCCACCCGGCGAGATACCTCGGCATTCGCGCGAACTGACCCGTGAGGGACTATCTGCTCCGGAGGTTGGCCTTTGCGGTCGTAACCCTCTGGGCGGTGGTTACCGTGACATTCTTCCTAGTACGCCTCGCGCCGGGCGGGCCGTTCGACGGCGAGCGCCGACTGCCGGCGGAGGTGGAAGCCAACCTGCGCGCCGCCTACGACCTCGACCAACCGTTGCTCGTCCAGTACGGCCGCTACGTGGTCAACTTGGCGAGCGGCGACCTCGGGCCATCGTTCAGGCAGAAGGACTTCTCCGTCAACGAGTTGATCGGCATGGGGCTGCCGATCAGCGTCGGTGTCGGCCTGGCGGCGCTGTCATTGGCGCTGGCAATGGGTGTCGGGGGAGGCACGTTCGCGGCACTCAGCCGGGACGGGCCACGGGACCGACTGCTGGTCCTCGGCGCCACGCTCGGCCTTGCCCTGCCGCCCATCGTCGTCGCACCGGTGCTGGTCCTCCTGTTCGCGGTGTCGCTCGGCTGGTTCCCGGCCGGCGGCTATGCCACTTGGAAACACTTCGTGCTGCCGGCGATCACCCTGGCGTTGCCCTACGCCGCCGCGTTCATGCGACTGACCCGGGGCAGCGTCCTGGAAGTGCTCAACCGACCGCACGTCATGACGGCGCGGGCCAAGGGCCTTGGCCGTTTCCGCCTCGTCACGCGCCACGTGCTACCGAGCGCACTCCTGCCCGTGGTGTCGTTTCTCGGTCCCGCCGCCGCCGCCCTGCTCGCCGGTTCCATGGTGATCGAGGAGGTCTTTTCGTTGCCGGGTCTCGGCCGCTACTTCGTGCAGGGCGCCCTGAACCGCGATTACACGCTGGTCACCGGTGCCGTCGTCGTCTACGCAGCCCTGGTGCTCGGCTTCAACCTGCTGGTCGATCTCTGCTACGCGAGACTCGACCCGAGAATCCGCCATGCGTAAGGCGTTGCTGGGCACGCCGCTGGCGCGGATTTGCTGCGGCGTTCTTGCCTTCGTAGTGCTGGCCGCCGCTGCGGGCCCGTGGTTGTCGCCCTGGGATTTCGACGCCGTCGACTGGGATGCCATCGATGCGGCGCCCAGCGCCGCCCATTGGTTCGGCACCGACGGCGTCGGACGCGATCTTTTGGTCCGGACCCTCACGGGTGCACGGCTGTCCATCGTCATCGCCCTTGCCGCAACTCTCGTCAGTTGCCTGATCGGCATTCCCTGGGGCGCGACCGCCGGCTACGTCGGCGGCGCCGCCGACATGGCCATGATGCGCGTGGTGGACGGACTCTACGCGTTGCCCTTCATCCTGCTGGTGATCCTGCTGGTGGTGCTGTTCGGCCGCAACATCGTGCTGCTGTTCGCAGCCCTCGGCGCCGTGTCCTGGCTCGACCTCGCCCGCATCGTGCGCGGCCAGACCCTCGCCGCCAAGAACGAAGCCTACGTGGAAGCCGCTCGCGCCATGGGCGTCGGCACCCCCGGCATCCTAAAGCGCCATATCGTCCCCAACATTATCGGGCCCGCGTTGGTCTACGCGACGCTGACGGTGCCCGGTGTGATCATCGCCGAGAGTTTCCTGAGCTTCCTCGGCCTCGGCGTGCAGGAACCGCAGACGAGTTGGGGCGTCTTGATCGCCGACGGCGCGCGGGAGATGCGATCCTCGCCTTGGCAACTTGCAGCGCCGGCGACGATGCTCGCCGTGACGTTGTTCGCGCTCAACGTCCTGGGGGACCGGTTGCGGGATGCACTGGACCGGCGCTCGCGTTCGTAGGGGCGGGGCTATCGCGCCCAATGGGCGCGCCCCCGCCCGCGAAGGTGGCACGGGACGGGCCGGGTGGCCGAGGGTGGTTACCCTCCCCCGGCTCCCGCAGAT
>JAPPND010000232.1 GCA_028818795.1 Gammaproteobacteria bacterium
ACTAGATTAGCAAGCTCTCGCCTCGTCCGGACATCGCTCGCTGCACACGAGCAGTGCATCAATCGAGGAACGCGAATTTCGCGGCGAAGAGGAGCGCGACGGCGATCATGGCCGGCGAGCATTCGCGGAAGCGGCCCGCGAGGACCTTGACCGCAACGTAGGTCAAGAATCCGATGCCGATGCCGTCGGCAATCGAGAACGTCAACGGAATGGCCATGGCCGTCACCACGGCCGGTGCCGATTCGGTGATCTCGGGCCAGTCGATGTCAGCCAGCGCCCTCGCCATCAGACAGGCGACGTAGAGAATGGCCGGTGCCGTCGCGTAGGCGGGAATCGACTGCGCCAGCGGCGCGAAGAAGAGGCAAGCAACGAACAAGACTGCAACGACCACGGCCGTGATCCCTGTGCGCCCTCCGGCACTGGTGCCGGCCCCGCTCTCGATGTAGCTCGTGACCGGCGATGTGCCGAGCATGGCGCCGGCAACGGTTCCGGCGGAGTCCGCGATCACGGCGCGCTTGATGCGCGGCAGCGTTCCCTCGGCGTCGAGCAGGTTCGCCTGCTTCGCGACGCCGATCAGCGTGCCAGTGGTGTCGAACAGGTCGACGCTGAGGAAGGTCAGGATGACGCTGATCATCCCGACTTGGAGGGCACCGGCGATATCGAGCGCAAGCAGGGTGGGCGTGGGATCGGGCGGGGTCGCGACCAGGCCCTGCCATTCCGAGACACCCATGCCGATCCCCGCAGCGGTGACACCGAGCACGCCGATGATGGTCGCGCCGGGAATCCGGCGTGCCGCCAGGGCCACGATCAGGCAGAACCCCAGCAGCGCGAGGATCGGGGCTGCGTCGACGAGATCGCCGGAGGTCACCAACATGGCAGGGCTCGCGGTGATGATGCCAGCGTTCTTCAGGGCGAGGATGCCGAGGAACAGGCCGATTCCGGCGCTGATGCCCATCTTCAAACCGAAGGGAATGGCGTCGATGATCCAGCGCCGGACGGGCGTTAGGCTCAGCAAGACGAAGAGGAGCCCAGCGACGAAGACCGCACCGAGTGCCACCTCCCACGGATGGCCCAACTCGATCACGACGACGTAGCTGAAGAAGGCATTGAGGCCCATGCCAGGTGCAAGCGCCACGGGGTAGTTGGCGTACACGCCCATGATGAGCGTACTAAACGCCGCCGCTAAGCAGGTCGCGACAAAGACGGCGTCGAACGGCATGCCCGCATCGGCAAGGATTTGCGGGTTGACGAAGGCGATGTAGGCCATCGTCAGAAAGGTCGTCAATCCTGCACGCAGTTCCGTACGGAAGTCGGAACCGCGTTCCGACAGCCCAAAGCGGTGGTCGAGGTCGAGCATTCCGACGATACTAACGCGGCGACCTCGACGGTCGCGAACGTTTGTACTCCGCAAGGTCCCCTGGCCGTGCGGAAAACGCACGGGACCGCCGTCTACAACCATGAACCCAGAGAGTGGCAAGGATGGCATCTAGAAAACCCAACGTTCTGTTCGTGTTTTCCGATCAGCAACGCGCCTCGGCAATCGGTTGTGCCTACGGCGACGAGGATCTCCTGACGCCGAATCTCGATGCCTTGGCAGGGGAGGGATTGCGGATGGAGGCCGCCGTTTCGAACTCGCCGGTCTGCACGCCCTATCGAGTGACGCTCATGACGGGCTTGTACGGGCATCGCACGGGTGTGACGACGAATAACTGCTACCCGGATTTGAGTCGTCACCCGCTCATAGGGCGAACGTTCAAGGATGCGGGCTATCGATGTGGATACATCGGGAAGTGGCATGTCGGAGAGGAGATGCGCCTCGACGCCGGCCATCCCATGCGATTGGGGTTCGACGACGAGTGGTTCGTGGGCATAAAAGGCAGACACAACAATCCCAATCGGGATCACGCGGTCAACAGTCGGGAAGCCGAGGTGGGTGAAGGCTTGGATCGCACCGAGGCGGAAACGAACAGGGCCATCGAGTTCATAAGGAAACAGGATGGCGATACGCCCTGGTGTCTTTTCCTGTCGTGGTATCCGCCACACCCGCCACTGGTAGCGCCCGCTCGGTATGTCGAACCCTACTTGGATCGAGAACTGGCCAAGCACCCGACGACGTGGAAGCTATTCCATGACGAGGAGATCGCGGGTTTGGAGGCCAACTATGCGCACTACTACGGCCTGATTTCCCAGGTCGACACGGAATTTGGACGGCTGATGCAGGCGTTGAAGGAATGCGGTCAGGCGGAGAACATGATCGTGATCTTCACATCGGACCACGGTGAGATGCTGGGCAGCCAAGGTCTTTATTCGAAGCACTGGCCTTATCGGGAGTCGTCTGGAGTTCCTTTCGTGATTCGCTGGCCGGGGAGGATCGAGGCGAACTCCACCCTGGGGATGCCGTTCGGGGCTCCGGACATCTTTCCGACGCTATGCGGACTTGCCGGCATCGACGTGCCGGAGGGTTTGGACGGTGTCGACTGCTCGGGGGCACTGCGGGGCGGGAAACCTGCCCGGGAGTCCGTGTACCTGGCGATGCAGCATGGCTATGTGGCCTGGCCCGGATGGCGGGGAATCCGAACGGAGCGGTACAACTATGCTCGAACCGAAGAAGCGCCGTGGATCCTGTTCGACCTTGAGAGCGACCCGTTCGAGGAGAACAACCTGGTCGGTCAGAAAGAAAGGCTCGTTGCCGAGATGGACGCGTTGCTCCTTGAGACCATGTCCGGCTGCGGCGACTCCTGGCGCGGGACCAGCCAGCGACTCGGCGACTGGGACCTCTGGCCCGGAAGAAGCCAACGTACGGGTGGACGGGGCGCCGTCGATGACACGGTATTGCGAAAACCGGTGCCGGAAGCTCTCATGGCAGGTCGGTGAGATGCCGTCGCGGCTGGCGGACGTTCCTCACGACTCCGCCAATGCACCCTCGCCGAGCTGAACCACGCGATCGAGTGTCCTGGACACGTCCTCCCAGGTCGTCGTGTGGTTCACGATGCACAGGCGTAGCGAGAAAACCCCTTTCAGTGATGTGGACGAGAAGAACGCCAACTCGTCCCAGAACGCCCGCGCCAGGACCTCCCGGTTGATCCGCTCCAAGGTTGCCTCGTCGCAACCGCGGTCGACGGGGTTGATCCGGAGGCACACGATGCCGAGCGACACCGGCGTCATCAACTGAAGCATCGCATTGGACTCGACGTACTCGGCAGCGCGAAGCGCTAAGTCCAACCCGTTCTGCACCGCCTCCCGAAACCTGGCCATGCCGAAGGTCTGCACGGACATCCAGATCTTCAGCGCTCGCGCCGTACGACTCAGTTGCAGGCCCCGGTCCGCGAAGTTCGGGTGATTCGCGCCCCACACGGTGTCCTGGAGGACATCGTGGCCGATCGCGAATGCATCTTCGAGGTGCTTCGCATTCCTGACTATGAGGCCGCCCGACTCGTAAGGCTGGAAAAACCACTTGTGGGCGTCCAGCCCGACCGAGTCCGCCCTGTCGATGCCGGCGAGGAGTTCCTTCCCGTCGTCCGTCACCAAGGCGAATCCGCCGTAGGCGGCGTCCACGTGCAACCAGACGCCTTCGCGCGTGCAGAAGTCGGCCATTTCGCTCAACGGGTCGATCGCTCCCGTGCTGGCTGTGCCCGCGCTGGCGCACACGGCAACAGGATGCAAACCGTTCGCGCGGTCCTCGGCGACCTGGCGACGCAACTCGGCCATGTCCATGCGGAAATCGTCGTCGGAGGGCACAAGGCGGGTATGTTCGCGGTGTACGCCGGTGATCCACGCGGCCCGCTTCAGGGCGCTGTGGCTCTGGTCGCTCATATAGACGGTGGGTTGACTCGGATGTCCCGCCGCGTCCCGTGCCGCGACCAACGCCTCAACGCTCGCCGCGGAGCCGCCGCTCGTCAGCAGCCCACCGGCGGACTCCGGATAGCCGATCCAGCCGCGCATCCAGTCCACGACGACGAGCTCCAGTTGGCTGGTCCCGCTCGACACGAGCCACGTACACGAGTTGATGTTGAAGCCTGCCGAGAGGAAGTCCGCGACGATTCCGGGCCAGGTGGGAGACGAGGGGACGAAACCGAAGAACCGGGGATGATCGAGCCGTGCCGCGTACGGGAGAACGTCCCGCACGGCCTGCTCCAGAACCTCTTCTCCGGGCCGGCCGTCTTCCGGTGGCGGACCCCAGAACTGTTCCGCGAGGACTTCGCGAAACTCGCCGTCCCAGGCGTTCGCGCTGTCGAGCCCGCCGATGCGGTCGACAAGGACTTCCACCGCCCTGGCCGCCAATCGCCGCATCGCCTGCGGCGTCATCCCCAGTCCGTCGGCTTGCCTTTCGAGCATCTGCGACTCCGATATTGTTGACTAGGCTCTCAACGAGACCTTGGTGACGCCGTAAAGGAAGTCCGATGCGGCGCTAGCGAGTACTCTTCTAACCAAGCCGACATTCGTGGCGAGAGCCGCTGTCCGGCGTACCAGACTACCGTACTTTGCACGGCTCATCACGACCGTCGGAGGAAGCGCCTGCAAGCGCTGGATTCGGGCGACTTCCGGTAGGCGTTCCGCTTCCACTCTGCCTAAGGCGTTGTCGACCTCGCCGTCCTGGGAACGGTCCGACAAAGCAGGGACAAGGTGGTTCGCCGCAACGATGGCGTCCCGTAGCGCGATGTTGATGCCTTGTCCGCCAACGGGTGACATCGCGTGCGCAGCATCGCCGATCACCAACGCACCGGGCCGGTACCACGAATCTACACGGTCCGAGACGACGTCGAGCAGGAAGGGTCGTGTTATCCCCTCCCTGTGGCGGCGCAGGTGGCTGGCGAGGTCCGGTGGTACGTGGTTGGCCATGGTATCGATCCAGTCCCTGATTCCCTTGCTGCGCAAAGCGCCGAATGTTCCCTTGGCGATTACCCAGCCAAGCTGCAGGGCGTCGTCCCAGGTGCGGTAGCCGATCAGCAAATGACCGCGCCCCGCGAATGCGCGGAGACCCGTCCAACCCTTGGGACAGGGTAGCTTGCACCAGACGACGTCCATGGGCGGACTCATGGATCGCGCCGCAAGCCCCATCTGCCGGCGCACGATCGAATTGCGGCCGTCGGCGCCGACCACCAAGTCCGCTGCCAGCGTGCGTTCGCCGCCTCCGGCGAGCGGGTCACGGACGACTACGCCGGCGATGCGTGGGCCATCGCGTACAAGCGACTTGACGGCGATACCGCTTAGGAACTCGAAACCGGAGATCTGCCGCCCGATGTCGATTACGCCTTGAAGAAAAGCCGGTTGGGACACGGCCAACGGCGGCCGGCCACCGAAGTCCTCGGCGTTCAACGGCCCACCCAAGACGACTTTGCAATCGAGGAAGACGGCGAACTCCTGTGCGGCATACGTGGGTACTTCGCTCAACAGGGCGCCGAGTCCCATCTGTTCGAGCGCTTCACGGCCGCTTGGCATCAGTACCTCGCCGCGGAACTCCCGGGCGAAGTCGCGGCGGCGCTCAAGCAGCGAGACCTCGATGCCTCGTTGCGCCAGGAGCAGGGCAAGTGTCGCACCGGCAGGTCCGGTGCCCACGATCACAACCTTCGCGATCTCGCCTCCCGACTCCGTTGAACGCACGATCCGATGTTACGCGTTCGCTGGGAAACGGGAACCTGCGGCTAGCGGCCGGAAAGGCGTGACTTCAGAGCGTGATGTCCCGTTGCCAATACTCGTCGCCGTCGCGGCGAATCTCCGCACGCGTGGCCTCGTTCCACGACGCGTCGCCGATGTAGCTGCCTCGATACTCGAAGGGCTTCTCGTCCGGTCGATGCTGGCGCCGGGCGTCGATCGCCAGCGGGATCATCCGCGCTCGCCGCAGCACGTAGTCCTCGGAATAGGTGATCTTCTTGGTGCTCGTCCCCGGTTGCTTGAAGGCGTGCACGTTCGTTGTCGTCGCGCCGATCGCCGAACGGCGCTGGTGGAAGCCGAGCACCATTGTCACGCGTCGTTCAGCCGACTTGTTGGGGTAGGACCCGTGCAAGGCGCTGCGGTTGACGATGCCGCAGTCGCCGGGTTCGAGGAGCATGGGCACGGCGTCCGGCAACCGTTCGGTGATCGGCGGAAACTCACCGCCCTTCGCCAATAGCCATCGTCGGTGGCTGCCCGGGACCACCCACAGGCAGTTCTCCGCCGTGCAGTTGGACCAGGACACGCTCATGTTGTAGCCATGGCACTTGCCGCTACCGTCTGGTTGCTCAACGGCTTCGCCGTCCTCCGTCCAATGCGTACGTCCGTCCTGGTGCCAGCGGGTGGGAAACCCGTTGCCGGGCGCCTTGTAGAAGATGCCCTCGTGGAACGGTACGAAATCCGCTCCGTAGAGGCTCTCGGCGATGGCGAGGATCATCGGGTGTGCATAGACCCTCAAGGTCGATTCCATGTAGATGAACGGGTGCGACAGCAGCGACACCCGGGCCGGTGCGTCCGGGTCGTCTTCGTCCTCGACCATGGTGAAGTAGCCGCCGAACGGCGATGGCCTGCCGTAGCGGTCGGTGTCGCCATTCAATGCGGTGGGAACGTTGTCGAGTATCTCGTCGAACTCCGCCGTCAACTCGCGGACCTCTTTCTCGTCCAGCACGCCTGTGAACACGTAGAACCCGTTCTCGCGGTACGCATCGAGAATGTCCTCTACGAGGTGTCCGTCGTCGTCAAGGCAGACCGAACCCCTGTTGCGGAGCGCGAGAGCGCGCTCGACTCCTGCTTCGGCGTAGGCCTCCCAGGTTGTTTCGGTCATACGCGACGGCTACCGACAACGCCTGCCGGCGCGAAGCGCCGTAGGGGACGGGCTTGTCCCGTCCCGGTTTCGACAGCGCCGTACGCCGTGGCGGGCGACCGCATGGGTCGCCCCTACGGGCGCCACCGCACTTGGAGACCGATTCGGCGCGGGTCGGTCAACGTGCCCATATGAGGCACGCTGCTGTTTGTGGAACGCTGGATGAACTCGATCAAGCCGATCTTGTCGAGTGCGTTCTGGACGAACAGCGTTGCGGAGAGGTTTCCATTGGCCGAAGTCCACGTACCCCTCAGGTCCAACCGGCCATAGGCTTCCAGATCAGCCATCGGCGAGTTGTTCAAGTCCGCGTGCCGCTCGCCGGTCCAACTGTAGGTTGACAACAGCAGCAGGTCGCCGCCGATGTCGAGTGGTCTCGAGTACGCGGCCGTCACCGCGAACTTGTGCTTCGGCTGCATCGGCAGCTCGTTCCCGGTCATGTCCGTGGGCAGGACATAGGCGCTGACCCTGGGTTCGCCGGTCTCGAAGTCGAGGTGCTCCCAGATGCCGTACGTCGGATTCGGGTCGCCCCGCACAACCTCCGCGTGCTCGCCGATCTCCGAACCCAGCCAGGCGTAGTAGCCGCTCAAGCGCCAGTTCTCGTTGGCCTGGTAGATGAACTCGACCTCGGCACCCCAGATCTTGTTGCTCTCGATGTTGTCGGTGAACTCGATAAGCGGAGACTCCGCTGTGGGCGGGATGATCGGATTGGGGTTCTCCTTGGTGCCGTTGATCTGGTAGTCCGAATAGTCGTTGTAGAACGCCGCCGCCGTGAGCTGAAGCCGACGATCCAGGTACAAGCCCTTCATCCCGACTTCATAGTTGACGAGGGTTTCTTCCTTGATCGGGTCGGTTGGCGCGCCCGGCGAAAACGTGTTGAATCCGCCTGCGCGGTAGCCCGTGGACAGACGACCGTAGATCAGCTGGTCGGGCGCTGGCGCATATTCCAGGCTGACATGGCCGATCGTCTTGCCCCAGGTCCGCTTCTTCAGGTCCGAGTCATCGAAGTACAGGATCAACGGGACCCCGCCGATCGGAAAGATGATCCAGCCACCGTCGAAGAGTTGCTCTTTCTCGTCCTCGGTGTAGCGCAGACCGCCGGACACCTGCCACTGTTCGTTGACCTGGTACTCGGCATTGACGAAGGCGGCATTCGTCGTCGACCCACCGTTGGTCGAGAAGAGAAAGAACTGCGTGTGGTCGTTACCTTGGGGGCAATCCCAACCCTGGGCTACATCGCGTCCGCCTCGGGATACGCCGATGCCGAATCCCTCGATGACGTTGGTCAATACATCCTGGCAACTGGATACCGGTACGAAACCGAAAATCGGTGACGCCGCCACGGCTGCCTCGTCGGCGTTCTGGAAGCGGAACGAACTCCCGTAGTTCCATACCGGCACACTCCAGGTGGTGTGATTGGTGTAACGGAAGATCCCGCCAATGAAATTCACGTTGCCGTCGAGATCGGATATGAGCTGCAGCTCGTGGGACTCCTCGGTGTAGTCGTAGGTCACACCGAGGACCACGTCGTCGAAAGGAACCCCGGCATCGGCGGACAGCAGCGGGTCGGCTGCACTGCCCACCCGGTTGGTGAAGTCGTTGTCGCGTGTCACCTGTTGAAAGTTGTCCGTGCTTCCGTAGTTGTAACGTAGCGAGAAGGACTCCGTGAGCTGGTAGTCGGCACTGACCGTCCGTTGGTCACCCTCGCTGCCCGATATTCCGGGACGGTTGACATGCAGCTTGTTCGAGATGTCGCCGCATTCGAAACCCGGTGTTCCGGGGCGACAACCGTCGGGTACCGAAGGCAGGGGTTGCGTGTAGAGATACCACACATTGGTCTCGCATTCGGGTTCCTCGTCGAGGGAAAGTGGATCCACGATGCACTCCAGCGTGCGGTCTCTCTCCGAGAGCGGCACCTGCATCCGGGGCGAACCGTCGTCGTTGACCAGCGCGAGGCGTACGTTCACATCCAAGCGATCCGTCTTGTAGCGCAATTGCGGGGTAAAGGTCGCTTGATCCGGCGCCGCGTAGTCGCCACCCGCGCCACTGTTTTCCTGGGCGCCGTCCCCGGTGTAGAACCCGCCGTTGATGCGGAAGCTCAGGTTGCCGACGAGCGGGCCACCGAAAGCCACGTTGTAGCGTTGCGTTGTCTGGTCCGTGAATTCCACCTGAAATAGCGAGTCCCACTCGTCGGTAGGACGTTTGGTGAAATAGCTGATCGATCCGGCGATCGAGTTCCGCCCGTTCAGTGTCCCCTGCGGCCCGCGCGCTACCTCGATCCTTTCGACGTCGAACAGGTTGGGCGCGACCCCGTAGGTGCCTATGGTGTACACGCCGTCGACATAGGTGGCGACCGCCAGGTCCGAGTGGGTCTCCCCCGCGAGTCGAGAACCGATGCCACGGATGACGGTTCCCTGGCCGACCTGCTCGCCGTTGTCGCCGAACTGCAGACCCGGAACAAGCTGCTCGATGTCGTTCGGGCTGGTCATGCCGAGTTCTTCGATCATCTGCTCGCTGAACGCGGACATGGTTAGCGGCACGTCGAGCAGTCTTTCTTCCCGCTTCTCCGCCGTGACGATGATCTCCTCGATGGGCCTGTCTTGTGCGCCGGAGGCCGAGTCTTGATCGGCAGCCAGACCGGGCAAGCCGGCCAGCACGAAAGGCAGAGCGCACAATGGGGTCCTAGCGTCCATAGGTTCGCCTCACACGTGTCGGGAAGAAAAAACAGCCTACTCCCCGCACTCGAGACTGTCCAACTCGGCCCGCCACGGCAAGCCCATGGGGTTCCACCTGGGGATCGGCTGCGCACGGGCAAGGAACAACGGGACCGTAGGGGACGGGCTTGTC
>JAPPND010000045.1 GCA_028818795.1 Gammaproteobacteria bacterium
CCCGGTTCAGGGTGCCGCCGGTGTAGATGGCGTCCAGGCCGGCGATCCGCCCGGTGAGCGTCCAGGTCGTCAATCCGAAACTGTCCCGGTTGTACTCCGGGGAGTACCGCGCCGAGGCGTGGTCCTGGCCGAGGTTCGTGTCGACGACGAACGAGCCCTCCGCCTCGAGCGTCTGATGGCTGTGCTGGACGAGCGCCTCCCAGTTGTCGCTGATGGAATACGCGAGGCTGAATCGCCCGCCCCGGTACTCGGCCTCGTTCCAGTCGTCCTGGACGATGGCGTCGTTGCGGGCGCTCTCCACGGAGTCGGCGCCGGTCAGGGGCGGTCCGTAGCCCGCGACGTTGTTGCGGTCGACGACCTCGCCGCTCGGCGTGAACGTGGCGGGCACGTTGTCGATCCAGCCGCCTTGGCTGTCGTTGTAGACAACGGCCCGCAGCGCCAGGTTGCCGGACAGCGGCAGGTTCAGGAAACCGTCAGCGCCGGCGCTGTTCGCACCGTCTGCCGTGGTGGCGAACCTCGTGTTGAACCCGGCATCCAGCTTGCCGTGCTCGGGCTTCCGGGTAATCAGACGCAGGTTGCCCGACTGCGAGCTGGCACCGAACAAGGTGCCTTGCGGGCCTGCCAGCACTTCGATCCGTTCGAGGTCCGCCGCGAAGACGTCCAGGTTCCGCCCGCCGAAGGAGACCGGCTGCTCGTCGACGTAGAGCGCGACGCCGGGCGCGGAACCCTGCGCTGCGGTGATGGTGACGCCCGACTGCTCCGTGGCGCTGCCGCGGATGTAGAGTTCCCGCTTGCCCGGGCCGTTGCCGCCGCTGACGACGTTGGGCAGGTACTCCGCGTACTCGTCGAACGTCTCGATTCCCAACTCCCGAACCGTATCGCCGGTGACCGCCTGGACGGAGACCGTCACATCCTGCGCGCTCTCCTCGCGTTTCGTGGCGGTCACGATGACGGTCTCGATTTCGGCGGCACTCGCGCCGCCGGTGGTGGCGACGGCGACCGAGATGGCGGCGGCCAAGGGCTTTTTCTGCCAGGCACGGGGCCCAGCCGATGCGTTGAGTGTGTGGTTCGCGTTGATCGTGCGTCGAGCGCCCATCGCGATGCCTCCTAGGCTAGTTCGTTCTGTGATTGTTGTTGGACGAGGGCGGGGCCACGCTTACCCGCGTGTCCGTTGACCTGCTTTCGTCTGTCCCCCGGCGTTGTCCGCACGCGTCGTTCTTTGTCCATTGCGCCGCGTAGATTGACAAGCAAATCGCTTGTAACACTCCCGAAACACCAATGCAACGCCGCCTCGGCGCTCTTCGCCATAGGACAAGGTCCGCAGCGTCGAAAATACGACGTTGCCGGGAAAGGTGATTCGGAGCGACACTGACCGAGGGGTCATCTAGGTACCTGGCGATGCCCGAGGTCACGCCGCCTGCAATCGACGATCCGCCGGCCCACTTCGGATTCCTGATGGTGCCGGACTACACGATGGTCACGTTGGCGAGCGCCATCGCGGTGCTCCGTATGGCCAACCGGTCGAGCGGTCGCGAACTCTACCGTTGGTCGTGTGTGACCCTTGACGGCGCACCCGTCGCCTCGAGCGCGGGATTGCGTTTGATTCCGGATGGCGACGTGGATTGCCTGGGACAGGTGCATATCGTTTTCGTGTGCGGCGGCTACCACCCGGAGCGACGCTCGACGAAAGCCCTGCTTGCAACCATGAACGGATTCTCGAAGCGAGGCGTTCATCTCGGGGCGCTTTGCACGGGGTCGCATTTCCTGGCGGCGGCGGGTTTGCTGGATGGCTACCGGTGCGCGATCCATTGGGAAAACCTGCCTGGACTGCGTGAGCAGTTCCCTAGAGTTCAGGTTTCTTCTAGGCTTTTCGTCGTCGACCGCGACCGCTATACCTGTTCCGGTGGAATCAGCTCGATCGACCTGATGCTGCACCTTGTGGCCGGAGCGCACGGTCGCCAGTTGGCGCGGGATATCTCCGAGCAGTTCATCGTCGAGCGGATCCGCACCGAGGACGACGCCCAGCGCACGCCGCTTCACCATCTGGTCGGGGCCGGAAACCACGACACCCTGGTGGACGCGGTGGCGCTCATGGAGGCCAATATCGAGGAACCGCTTAGCCTGGCGGAGATCGCGGAATACGTGGGCGTTTCGCGCCGACAGTTGGAGAGGCTGTTCCACGACTACCTGCACTGTACGCCGTCGCGGTACTACCTCGACCTCAGGCTGCATCGGGGTCGGCTGTTATTGCTCCAGACCGGTATGAAGGTCGCGGACGTGGCGGCGCGATGCGGTTTTTCGACGACGGCACGATTCGGCAAATCCTACGTTGACAAATACGGCAAGCGACCGAGCGACGAACGTCGCGGGGAGTCGTAGGCGAAGCGACCGAACACGCATTTGGGCATGTCGCGTTGCGACCATTTAATGTCGCCTTCTTGGTGTGTCGAAACGCGCGTTCAGGCGCAATCTGCGCGCGTCGACAACGACGTGTTCGGATGCCGGTCGAGCGAGCGAAAACGCGATGAACCCAACCAAGACCCCCCCCGTGTCCTATGCGCAGGCACGTCATTGCGAAAGCGTCGATCAGTCCGATCGACGCGTGCCGATCAACCTCCGCCAGTCCGGCCCCACATCGGTCGGCCTGCTCATTTCGACGAGGGTGCGCAAATCCCCCTACTGGCACCTGTCGATGGAAGCGGGTTGCTGGCGCGCGACGGTCTACAACCGGGTCTACCACCCGCGCGGCTACGTCCGGCCGGAGGATGGTGGCGCGATGGTGGAATACGACGCGCTCGTCAACCATGTGACCCTCTGGAATGTCGCGGTCGAGCGCCAGATCCAGGTGAAGGGGCCGGACGCGGAGGCCTTCGTCAACTACGTCATTACCCGCAACGCCAAGCGCATCAAGCCGATGCACGCCAAGTACGTGATCCTCTGCAACGAGGCGGGCGGCGTGTTGAACGATCCCGTTCTGTTGCGCGTCGCCGAGGACGAGTTCTGGTTCTCCCTTGCCGACAGCGACATCGAATGGTGGTTGCGCGGCGTCAACCTGGGTGCCCGCTACGACGTCTCCATCGCTGAGATCGACGTGGCCCCGGTGCAGATCCAGGGTCCCAAGTCCGAGGCGTTGATGGTGGATCTATTCGGCGAACGGGTTCGCGAGATTCCATACTACGGCCTCTTGGAAGGCCAGGTGAACGGTCGGGACGTCATCGTGTCGCAGACCGGCTTCACCGGCGAGAAGGGCTACGAGATTTACTTGAGGGATGCCACCCTCTACGCGGAGGACCTTTGGTACGGCGTTCTGGAGGCGGGCGAGCGGCATCAGCTCATGGTGACGGCGCCAGCGCACCATCGCCGGATCGCCGCCGGAATCCTATCCTGGGGCCAGGATCTGGACCAGGAGACGTTGCCGTTCCAGTGCAACCTCGGCTACCAGGTGCCGCGCCGCAAGCAGGCGGACTACGTCGGCAGGCAGGCACTCGAAGCCGCACGCGACGCCATGGAGGCCGGCACGCCGCCGTTCCGCAATGTCCTAGTTGGCATCGTGTTCGGCGGTCGCCCGGTGACCGACTATGCCAACGATTTCTGGCTGATCTCGGCCAGTGAGGGCGGCGACCCCGTCGGCTACGTCACCTCGCCGTGGTTCTCACCGGAACTAGAAACCAACATCGCCTTGGCCTATGTACCCTGGGAGATGCGGGAGGTCGGCACGGACCTCCAAGTGCACCTGCCGCCCGAATACGCCGAACGTGCTAGTGAGCCGGTGCCAGCCGAGGTGGTGGATGTCCCGTTCAGGCCCTCGGTGAATCCGAACGCCCGCGAGGTGGCGCGCAGCAAGGGTCGCGACAGCGTCGACTGACCGTGGCCTCAACCCAAACGAGTGTCGCCACGCCGATCGAAGGCGAGGCGAGGGTCGCTCACGAACTTGAACGCGAACTCGTGCGCGGAGCATCCGTCGAACTTACGCCGCGCCAGGTAGCGGCCGTGGACCACCTGTCGGCTCACCTGCCGCTCGGCACTCGCGTCTACGTGCCGTCGATTCCGGGCTCCGCGTGGCGAGAAACGGTTGCTGCCTGCGAACGACTCCATCGCGATGGAATGGTGGCGGTACCGCATCTCGGTGCCCGATCCATTGCGAACCATGCGGAATTGGCTAGCCGGTTGAACGGGCTCGCCGCAACGCGCGTCTCGGAACTCATGCTCATCGCTGGTCACCGCAAGCGGCCGGCAGGCATGTTCCGCGATACGCTCGACATTCTCGACTCCGGTGCCTTGGTCGAGCATGGCTTGGTGCGGGTGGGCATTGCCGGCTATCCCGAGGGTCATCCAGTCGCCGATCCCGCTGCTCTGGCGCGTTCGCTGTCTCGCAAGCTCGAATATGCCGCCGCGACCGGTACCGAGATGTGGATGGTGTCGCAGTTCTCCTTCGACCCGCGGAAGGTCGTCTCCTGGCTAGACGCCATCCGGCGAACGAGCGAGCGGCTTCCTGTCCGCGTGGGCATGGCGGGCCCCGCACGCCTCAAGACGGTGCTTGCCTTCGCGGCGCGTTGCGGGGTCCGGGCCTCGGCGCGAGCATTGGCCCGGCGGCCGAGCGCCCTGCGGCTGTTGAACAATTGGACGCCGGACTCGATGCTGCAGGCGCTGGCTCGACATCGCATGGAGTCGCCGGACTCGACCTTGTCCGGGATTCACTTGTTCACGTTCGGCGGCTTGCCGCAAACTTCGCGTTGGCTGCGCGCCACGGCAGGGGTCGGTACGGCCGATGTGGTCGACTTCCAAGACGTCAAGGCGCTCGGCGAACGTTGACGCGAACCGGTGCTGCGCGTCGCCGCGGCGCGTAGCATCGACCCTGGAGGACGCAACGACCATGAAGGACACCCTGCCGCCGAACGCTTCGGACGGCGAGATCGCCGCGTCGGTGCCACTCAATCCCATCGTTCCACTCGCCGAGGAACGCCTCGGCCTCGACCCGGACACCCTGACGCCCTACGGTCACTACAAGGCGAAACTCAACCTCGACATCGCGACGTCGCTGGAGTCGTCGCGCAACGGCAAGCTGGTGCTCGTGACCGCCATTTCGCCGACCCCCGCCGGTGAGGGCAAGACCACGACGAGCATCGGCCTGAACGACGCTCTGAACCTTTTGGGCGTCCGTTCGACGGTCTGCCTGCGCGAACCGTCGTTGGGTCCATGCTTCGGAATGAAGGGTGGTGCCACCGGTGGCGGCTGGTCCCAGGTGGCCCCCATGGCGGACATAAACCTGCACTTCAACGGCGACCTGCACGCGATCTCGGCAGCGAACAACCTGTTGGCGGCGGTGCTCGACAGCCATATGTACTGGGAGAATCCGCTCAACGTTGATCCGGCGACCATTTCCTGGCGCCGTGCCATCGACTTGAACGACCGGGCGCTGCGCGAAGTGGACCTCAAGCTCGGCCGTGGCGCGCGGCGTATCGGCGGCTTCGACATCACCGCGGCGTCGGAAGTGATGGCGATACTCTGTCTCGCTCAGGACCGGGTGGATCTCGAGCGCCGTCTCGGCGACATCGTGGTCGCGCGCAACGGCAACGGCGAGCCGATTGCGGCCCGCGATCTCGGCGTCGCTGGCGCGCTCGGGGCGTTGTTGACCGATGCGCTGCACCCGAACCTGGTGCAAAGCCTCGAAGGCAACCCGGCGTTCATCCACGGCGGCCCGTTCGCGAATATCGCCCACGGCTGCAACTCCGTGGTGGCCACCCGCACGGCGCTCGGTCTGTCCGACGTCGTGGTGACCGAAGCGGGTTTCGGCGCCGACCTCGGCGCGGAGAAGTTCCTCGACATCAAGTGCCGGCAATCCGGTCTGCGTCCCGACGCGGTGGTCCTGGTGTGCACGGTCCGCGCGCTGAAGATGCATGGCGGAGTGGCCCAGACCGCCTTGGCGAACCCGGACCCCGGGGCCGTTCGGGCCGGTGCGCCGAATCTCGCAAGGCATATCGCCAACCTCAAGCGCTTCGGCCTCACGCCGGTGGTCGCGGTCAACCATTTCGCCACCGACAGCAAGGAGGAGTTGGCGACCGTGCAGGCGGTTGCGGAGGAGCATGGCGTCGAGGCCGTCGCCGCTACCCACTGGGCCGACGGCGGCGCCGGCGCGAAGGCCCTGGGGGAGGCCGTCATGGACAGCCTGGGTCACGGCGCCAACGTCGAACTCCTCTATCCCGACGAAATGGCTCTCTCGGACAAGATCGACACCGTCGCGAGGCGGATCTACGGTGCCCGGGAGGTGGCCTTCGAACCGGCGGCCGCCGAGCAACTCGATGAGTACGAACGACTTGGCTACGGCCGTCTGCCCGTCTGCATCGCCAAGACCCAATACAGTTTTTCGGCCGATGCGAAGGCGCTGGGCGCTCCCGTTGGCCACGTGTTGCCGGTGCGCGAAGTTCGGCTGTCCGCCGGGGCCGGGTTCGTGGTCGCCGTCTGCGGCAGCATCATGACCATGCCCGGTCTGCCTCGCCGTCCCGCCGCGTTGGGCATCGGCGTGGACGACGAGGGACGGGTTTTCGGCTTGTTCTAATGTTCACGCGTTGGCGGCCGGGGACGGATCCCGCAGAGTTGAGTGCCGCGCTGTTCGACGGCGCCATCGTGGTCTTTCGTGAACTTCCGGCGGCGCGGAGGCCGGCCGAGGCGACCCGGACTGTCGTTCGGGCGGTGTTCGGGACGCACGATCCTCCCGCTGCCGAATCATCGGTGGCGGTATCCGGCTTGCGGCACCTTGCCATTTGCGCGAGAAACCGGGTGGCCGACGATCCAGCCGTTCGTGGCGAGTGGAGCAATGTTCTGGCGGCTGTGGGCTGCGGCCCCGACTCGACTTGGCTCGACCGGGTTCGGCTTCGGGTTGTGCCTTCGCGGGACGAAGCGCCCCAAGTCGCGGGAATCCGTCGATGACGCACCATGCGCGAGTCGTGGTGATCGGCGGCGGCGTCGCGGGCGTTGCCACCCTTTACCACCTCGCACGCAAGGGGTGGTCCGACGTGACGCTGCTCGAGCGCAAGGAACTCACCTCCGGCTCGACCTGGCATGCGGCCGGACTCTTGCCGCTGTTCAACATGAGCTACTCCGTGGGTCAGATTCACAGGTACTCGGTGAACCTCTACCGCACCCTCGAGGAGGAAACCGGCCAGGACGTGGGTCTGCGCACGGTCGGCAACATCCGCTTGGCGATGACGCCGGACCGCATGGACGAGTACCGCCAATACGCAGGCGTCGCGCGCACCATCGGTGTCAACGTGGAGTTTCTGACGCCGGATCAGGTCCGGGATATCTGGCCGCTGGCGGTCACCGACGGGTTGATCGGTGCCATTCGGCATCCGGACGACGGCTATATCCAGCCAGCGGACCTCACCCAGGCGTTTGCACGGGGCGCCCGGGCACGTGGAGCGACCATCCATCGCCAGACCTGCGTGACGGGTATGGAACGGACATCCGGCGGCGAATGGCGGGTGCAGACCAACCAAGGCGACTGGGTCGCCGAACACGTGGTATCAGCCACCGGCAATTTCGCACGACGCACCGGCACGATGGTGGGCCTCGACGTTCCCGTTCTCCCCGTGCAGCACCAGTACATCGTCACCGAGGCACATCCGGCGATCGCGGAACGTCGCGAGCGGGGTCTCCCCGAGATGGGCGTCCTGCGCGAATCGGACGGGTCCTGGTACATGCGCGAAGAAGCCGGCGGCCTGTTGCTCGGTCCGTACGAGAAGGGAGCGCCCGCCTGCTATCTCGACGGGCCGCACGCCGAGAGCGAGTACGAGCTCTTCGATGGCGACATCGACCGGTTGATGCCGCACATCGAGTCGGCGATCCACCGGGTGCCGATCTTCGAGGAACTGGGCATCAAGCGCGTCTACAACGGGGCAATCGCCTATACGCCGGATGGCAGCCCCATCATCGGGCCGGCCTGGGATCTGCCGAACTTCTGGCTCAACGAAGGCCACAGTTTCGGGGTGACCGCGGCGGGTGGAGCAGGCTGGCAGCTTGCCGAGTGGATTGTCGAGGGGGAGCCCACTATCGACATGCTTGGCGTGGACCCGCGCCGCTTCGGCGACTACGCCACCGGCGCCTATTTGCGGGCCAAGAACGAAGAAGCCTACGCCAATGTCTTCACGGTGCACTATCCCGACGAGGAACGTCCGGCGGGACGACCGCTGCGCACCGCGCCCTGCTACGAGCGCATGCGCGAGAAGGGTGCGGTGTTCGGACAGAAGTTCGGCTGGGAGCGGCCGAACTGGTTCGCGCCTCAGGACGTGCGACAGGAGGATCACTGGTCGTTCCGGCGATCCCGGTGGTTCGAGCACGTCGGCGAGGAATGCCGCAACGTCCGGGACAACGTCGGCGTGCTCGATATGACGGCGTTTGCCAAGGCAAGGTTGAGCGGTCCCGGCGCGGCGACGTTCCTGGACCGGTTCGTCGCCAACCGCCTGCCGCGAACGGGCCGCATCGGTCTCTGCCATGCACTCGACAGCCGGGGCGGCGTTCACTCGGAGTTTACGATTCATCGTGAGGCGGCCGACCGCTTCTACCTCGTGTCGGCGGGTGCCTTTCAGCGTTTGGACCACGACTGGCTGCGTCGCCAGATGCCCGCCGACGGCTCGGTGCGCTTCGAGAACCTGACGGCGGCCATGGGCGTGTTGGTGGTGGCGGGGCCGAAGTCCCGGGATCTGCTGTCCCGAGTCTGCGATGTCGACCTCGAAAACGACGCGTTCCGCTGGCTGACCGGCAAGGACGCGACCATCGGCTTGGCACCGGTCAAGCTGATGCGCCTCAACTTCGTTGGCGAGCTCGGCTGGGAGATCCACCACGGCATCGAATACCAGAACGCCATCTTCGACGCGCTTACGGATGCGGGCGGTGACCTTGGCCTCAAACCGTTCGGCATTCGCGCCATGGACTCCCTGCGCGTCGAGAAGTCCTACCGCATGATCGGCACCGAACTGTCCATCGAATATGCGGCGCTGGAATCGGGCCTCGACCGCTTCGTGCGTATGGACAAGGAAGGATTCACCGGGCGCGAAGGACTGATGGCCTGGCATCAGCGGGGTTTCTCGAACGCCTTCGTGACCATGTCGGTGGATGGGCCAGAGGATGCGGATGCGATCGGCAACAATCCGCTGTACGTGGGCAGCGAAATGGTCGGTAGGGCAACCAGCGGCAACTACGGCTTCCGGTTGGAGCAGTCGTTGGCATTGGCGATGGTCAGACCAGAACTTGCCGAGCACGGCACCGCGCTCGAGATCGACATCCTGGGGAAGCGCTACGCTGCCACGGTCGTGGAGGAAAGCCCTTGGGATCCGAGAAACGAACGGTTGCGATCATAGATCCGGCGGCAGCGAACTTGGCATTGGCAAAGATGCGCGCTAGTTCCGCAGACTTCTGTTGATGGCATCACGTCGTTAGTGAGTCAGCGACTCGGTCAAGCAGCGTGGTCACGAGCTCACCGAGTTCAGTGAAGGTCAAGACGCCGAGTTCCCGAGCAGCCGCGAGATTG
>JAPPND010000021.1:0-66321 GCA_028818795.1 Gammaproteobacteria bacterium
CCCGAAAGCGATGCTTCTCTACGCACTGACGAGGTGCAGTTGAAGACCCACTCCGACCACTTGGATCGCGTCTACGCCGACACGGAGACCCGACAGAAAGAGACCAAAGAGCTACTGGTCTCCCTCGCACTGTATCTGAACGGCGAGAAACTCGGCTTGTCTCTGGCCGCCCAGCGGACCTACCTGAGAAACGTCTTTGACGGCTATTCCCGCGACGAACATGGATTGGCCCAACGCCGTCGACTCGTCAAGTCCATGGCCGACATGGCGGAGTTCAGGCACAACTACTGGGATCCGACCCGAGTTAAGGCCCTCGACGCCTTCCACCATTCCCCGCGACTATCGGACGAGCTAAAGCTCTGCTTCTCGTTCCTCAAGGCCATAGGTACGAGCCTCACTCTCCCGATCCTTGCACGATATTGGGTGGCATGGCGTTCGGGCGATCTTCCAGAAGCCGAATTGCTCGAAGCTGCCAAAGCAATTGCCGCCTACGTTGTCCTGCGCCGCAGCGTGACCGGCGGAACGGCCGGCATCGACTCCGAGTTCCGTCGCTTGATGCATCCCAATCCTGCGACTGGCGGCGGTCCCTTCTGCGCAGGCGTCAACCGCCCCAATGGACTCCCAACCGCCGCCATACTCAAGACGGAACTCCGCGACCGGTACCTCAAAAAGCCCTGCGATACGCAGGATCGGCAGGCATGGGTCGCAGCCGCTGCCAACGTACCCTTGGCACGCAGTTCTCGCCCGCTGTGTCGACTCCTCCTACTCGCTGCTGCGCATAACGCGTTGCCCGATCCCGCCACCCCCGGCCTGCTCACCAAGCAATCCGTACGCCGCAGTGAAAACCTGGACTATCTCAGTTTTCGCAGATGGGACAGTCCCCTCTATGCCACCGTCGAACATGTAGCCCCTGACTCCACCACGAACGCCGCTTGGGATGCAGCCATCTACCGGGACGAGTTTCGCCACACTCTAGGCAATCTCATCCTTCTGCCCCATAGAGAGAACGCCAAAATCGGCAACGCCGAGTGGTCGAAGAAGAAGCTCTTCTATCGAGCGCTCACCGCCAAGACGCAGGATGACAAGGATGCCGTCCTGCAGCAGGCACGGAAACAAGGCCTCGACTTCGGCAAGAAGACGCGCGAGCTCTTTGCCGACAGCGAACAGCTTGTGATTCTCGAGTCACTCGACGCTGTCGCGATTTGGGACCGCGAATTCATTCAGTTCCGCGGGCAAAGGCTGCTGGAGCTTGCGTGGGACGAAATCTGGTCCTGGCTGGCGCCCGACTGACGTCAGACCGCACTAATGCCTCGGCATGGCTTCGTTTTCGACCCTTCGTTCGGGATGGCGGTACAGTGAACGCCCCACTGCTCCATGAGCAAACGGCGCTTCTCGAGAAGGTCGCTGCGCGCATACGCCCTTTCGACGGCACTCCCCACAGTGTGGGAAAGGCACAACTCCATGACCGCGTGGTCTGCATCGGTTTGCTCGCTGGCCCAGGTCCGAAACGAACTCCGGAAACCGTGGACCGTCGTTCTGTCCGCCAGCCCTACGGTGTGCAGCACCTTCATGAGAGTCATGTCGCTCAGCGGCTTGCGAGGGTTCCTTGGCGATGGGAATGCCACGGGACCCTTCGCAAGGACTCGCGCACGTTCGAGCACACCCATCGCCGCTTGGCTGAGGGGCACCACATGTCGGGCGTTGGCCTTCGTCCGTTCGGGCGCGATGCACCATTGATTCCGATCTAGGTCGAACTCCTCCCATAGAGCGCCGCGAACCTCGCCACTACGGGTCGCGGTCAGCACGAGGAGTTCCAGACACAGCTTCGAACTGTCGGATGCTCCACACGCACGAATGTCGCCAAGCGCGGCCGGAACTGCCGCATAGGCCAGTGACCGGTGGTGCTTTCGGACACTGGACATGACCGGGAGTGCGCCGTTGATCGCGTCGCCGGCGACGTTTTGCTCGACGTGGCCGTGCGCCTGACACCATTGCAAGGTCGCCCGGACGCGCTGGCGGAGCTTCCGCGCCACTTCGGGATGGGTTGTCCAGACAGGTTTCAAGATGCGTAGGACATCCTCCCGCCCGATGCGATCGACGCGCATGTCGCCGATGACCGGGAACGCCCGCTTCTCCATGCCCTGCATCCAGTTCTTCGCCGTCTTGCCGTCGCGCCAGCGGGGGAGATTGGCTTCGAACGTCGCCTCGGCCGCCTTGCGGAAGGTCGGTATCCTCGTCCGTCGCTTCTCTGCCAGCGGGTTGCGACCGTTGGCAATCGCCAGTCGATTCTCGATCGCGCGCTCTCGGGCGTGCGCGAGCGAGATCAACGGATATGGGCCGAGACCGATGTCGTGCCGGCGTCCATCGATCACGATTCGCTGGATCCACGACTTGGTTCCGGACGGCGTGACGTTGAGGTACAGCGTGTCGCCATCACCATATCGACCAGGGACCAGAGCCCTCCGAACCGCTGTAGCCGTCAGTTTTCGCCACGCCATACCCACATTCATACCCACACAATGCGTGAGATTTTGCGCGAAGCCGGGAAACCTGTCAAGACCGCCCGTTTCGTTTTTTGATAAATAAAACAGTCAGTTAAATGACAATATGAGGCAAAATGAAACGCCGTGAAATGAAGAGTTTGGTGCCTGGGGAGAGACTCGAACTCTCACATGGTTTCCCATACCAGATTTTGAGTCTGGCGCGTCTACCGATTTCGCCACCCAGGCAGGACCAAGGACGGCTCGCGCAGTCCGAAGGATCCGGGGCATTGTGCGTCAATCGAAACGCTAGTCAAGCTTGAGCTGCTTGCAACCGCAGTGCGTTGGCCTAACACTGCCCGCTCCTTTGGACGAGGCTGAATGTGAGCCCATTCCGAATCCCTCTGGCGGTACTCGCGCTGATCTTGGCGGGGTGCTACACCGGCGAAGGTTCCGGTCGGGTGGTGGTCGAACGCTTCGACGTGGGCGAGTTCACCGAAGTGGTCTTGAGCGGCGACGGCAGGGTCATCATTGCCCCAGGGGAGCACGCCGTGTCGGTGTCCGCAGAAGACGACATCGTGCCCTCTCTCAACGTCGTCGTTGACGGCAAGAGGCTGGTCCTGCAACGCGAGGTTGACTGGATCGACGGTATTCGCCCGACCGTGCCGATCCAGTTCCGCGTGACCATGCCGATGCTGGAGGGTGTTCGGGTATCGGGTAGTGCGATTGCGACCGTCCGGGGGGTGCCGTTCGCTGACGAAGCGACCCTCGCGACCTCGGGCGTGGCCTCCATCGACGCGGCCCCGGTGGTTTGCGGGCACTTGGTGGCTGAGGTCGACGGTGCCGGTGAGATGTTGGTCAGCGGAGTCGCCGGTGCGACATTTCGAGGTGCCGTCGGTGGCTTGGGACGTATCACCGCGTTGGGGGAGGTCGACGAGGTGGAGGTCGTCGTCACCGGTTCCGGACTCTTTCGGGGCAGCGGTCTCCTTGGTGCGTCGATCCGGGCGGAAGTCGGCGGCGTAGGTCAGGCCTTCGTCTGGGCGGAACGTCGCTTGGATGCCGACGTCGGCGGCGACGGTCGTCTCGTCTACCGGGGCGATCCGGTAGTCGAGGGGCGGGTTGGAGAGGACGACCGGATCACGCGGATGGAATCCCCGCCAACCCTACCCGGCGGTTGAGTGCGTCGCGCCGACTTTCATTTCGACTTGCCGGAGTCGCTGATCGCCCAGCGTCCGCTCGATTCACGTTCCGCCAGTCGCCTGCTGGTACTCGCCGGCGATTCCCTACGTCACTGCCGGTTCGACGATCTGCCGGACCTGCTCGGTGCAGACGATCTGCTTGTCGTCAACGACAGCCGGGTGATCAAGGCACGGCTGATGGCGCAGAAGGACTCCGGCGGTCGGGCGGAGGTGCTCGTCGAGCGGATACTCGACACGAACCGGGCGATCTGCCAGGTGCGCGTCAGCAAACCGCTGAAGCCGAACCGGTGTCTCTACCGGGACGGGCACCGCATCGACGTGGTGGAGCGGGACGGTGAGTTCTACCTGCTCGACTTCAACGCACCGGTTGCCGAGTACCTGGACACATGCGGCGAGGTGCCGCTGCCACCCTACATCGAGCGTCCGGCCGACGCGGCGGACGAGGACCGCTACCAGACCGTCTACGCAGCGGTGCCGGGTGCCGTGGCCGCGCCCACGGCGGGCTTGCACTTCGACGAGGAACTGTTGGAACGTCTTCGCGCCAAGGGTGTGGCGATCGGGTCGGTCACCCTGCATGTCGGTGCCGGTACCTTTCAGCCGGTTCGCGAGGACGACTTGAGCCGACACGAGATGCATGCCGAGCGCTACGCCATACCCCGGGCGACGCGCCGGGCCATCGACGAGTGCGACGGACGCGTCGTGGCCGTGGGCACGACGGTTGTGCGGACGCTCGAGTCCGCTGCGGCGACCGGCAACGATTGCGGCGAGACCCGTTTGTTCATCACGCCCGGCCATCGCTTCCGCGCCGTAGACGCCTTGGTCACGAACTTTCACCTACCGGAATCCACCCTGCTGATGTTGGTGTCGGCGTTTGCCGGCGTTGAACCCGTGCGGCGGGCCTACGACGAGGCGGTAAAACAACGCTACCGGTTCTTCAGCTACGGCGATGCCATGTTCTGCGAACGCAACGAGGCCGGCGATGTTTGAGGTCCTCGCGACGGACGGCGCGGCCCGGCGGGGACGGCTGACAACTCGGCGCGGCGTCGTCGAAACCCCGGTGTTCATGCCCTGCGGCACGCACGGAACGGTCAAGGGCATGACGCCCCAAGCGTTGCGGGATTCGGGGACCACGATCCTCCTTGGCAACACCTTCCATCTCATGTTGCGGCCCGGCGACGAGATCATTCACGACTTCGGGGGTTTGCATGCCTTCATGCAGTGGGACGGACCGATTCTCACCGACTCCGGCGGCTACCAGGTGTTCAGCCTGGGCAAGGAACGCCGCGGCGCGTCCAAGTCCTCGAAGGTCGAGGTCGACGAGGCGGGGGCGAGGTTCCGTTCGCCCATCAACGGCGACTTGGTGGCGCTCACGCCGGAACGGTCCATCGAAGTGCAGCACAACCTGGGTGCCGACATCGTCATGTCCTTCGACGAGTGTACGGACTATCCGGCGACTGAGGCCGAAGCGTCGTCGTCGATGCGCCTGTCCATGCGCTGGGCCCGGCGTGGTCGGGACAGCCACCTGGCGATGGGCGAACGCAAGGTGCATCGAACCGTAGGGGACGGGCTTGTCCCGTCCCGCGCCGATGCAGTCGCGGATTCCCAGGGTGGGCGACCGCACGCACTTGCGGATGCGTCAGCGTTGAGCGGGAGACCACAAGGGTCGCCCCTACGGGTTGGTGATAGCAACAGCCACCCTGCCATTCCGAGCCTGTTGTTCGGCATCGTCCAGGGGGGCATGTACCCGCATCTCAGGGCGGAGAGCCTGGCGGAACTCATCGACATCGGCTTCGACGGCTATGCCATCGGCGGCCTGTCGGTCGGCGAGCCCAAGGAGGAAATGAACGCCATCGTGGACCAGGTCGCACCGGCGCTGCCGGCGGACAGGCCGCGCTACCTGATGGGGGTCGGGACGCCCGACGACCTGGTTCGAGGTGTGTGCGCCGGTGTCGACATGTTCGACTGCGTGCTGCCGACCCGAAATGCCCGAAACGGCCATCTGTTCACGTCGAGCGGCATCGTCAGGATCCGCAACGCCAGGTACCGAACGGATCCCGGCCCCCTCGACGAGCGTTGCGCTTGCTACACCTGTGCGAACTTCTCCCGGGCGTATCTGCACCACCTCGACCGGTGCGGAGAGATCCTGGGTGCCGTGCTGATGACGATCCACAACTTGAGCTTCTACCAGGTGCTGATGGCGCAATTGCGCGGTGCTATCGAAGCCGGTACATTGGCGGGCCTTGCCGAACGTAAGCTCGCCCGGTAGAGGGAACCCAATCGATGATCGACATGCCTGAATTCGCTTACGCCGCTGCCCCAGCAGGCGGTGGTTCGTGGTCGCTGTTCCTGCTGCTTGGCGGCATGTTCGTCATCATGTATTTCCTGATGATCCGGCCGCAGAGCAAGCGCCGCAAGGAACACCAGGCGTTGGTCTCGAGCCTCTCCAAGGGCGACGAAGTCGTGACGATCGGCGGCATCACGGGGCACGTCACCAAGGTTGAAGAGGGTTTCGTCAAGATCAAGGTGGCGAACAACGTCGAATTGCGGATGCAGAAGAGTTCCGTGAATGCCTCGCTTCCCAAGGGAACGCTCAAGTCCTTGGAGGAGGACTAGCGACCACGAAGCCGCGAACGGAGGCGGGTCCCGAGGGTTGATTTTTCGATGCCGGGACACCAATAACGGCATATCGTGTTCAACCCGCGTAACCAGCCTAGCGGTCTTGGAATGCCGGGCTTCGGCCTTCCGGGCGGCCCGCGCAGAGGCGGCGCAACCGGGCGGATCGCCCCGTGGCGCTACCTGGTGTTCGTCCTGGTGGTCACACTTGGCGGCTTGTACGCCGCGCCCAACTTGTTTCCCCCGGACTTCGCGCTTCAGATCAGCGTCGACAACAGCGACCGGCCAGTCGACCACGAGCTTCTCGCCGAGTTGGCGGATCGGCTGGAACTTGAGGGCATAACGACAATCGGAACCGAGCTTGCCGACCGGGGCGGGCTGATCCGGGTGGCGAACGCCAACGACCAACTCCAAGCCGGTGCCATTCTGCAGGAGCACTTGAATCCACTTGGCGAAGATCGCCAGTTCGTTGTGGCCTTCAACCTGGCATCGACCACCCCGGGCTGGTTGCGGTCCATCGGCGCCGAGCCCATGACCCTTGGCCTCGACCTGAAGGGCGGGGCGCACTTCCTGCTCCAGGTGGACATGGAGGAGGCGGTGGCGAAACGCCTGACCGACGAGGTGGAGAAGATCAAGGACATGCTGCGCGAGGAACGCATTCGCTATCGCAGCACCGACGATGCCGTGCAGGGGAATACGTTGTCGGTTAGCTTCGTCACGCCGCAGTTGCGCGACCGGGCCATCGAGGTCATCGAGGACGAGTTCCGGCAGCCGGACTACCTGCTCGAACCCACGGAGTCCGGGGGGCGGGCCGGCTTCGTGATCACGGTCCAGGACACCAAGCTCCGGGAGATCGAGAGCAGTGCCATCGAGCAGAACCTGACGGGCTTAAGAAACCGCATCAATCAGCTCGGTGTCGCGGAGCCGCTGGTGCAGCGCCTCGGCCGGGCGCGCATCGCGATCGACTTGCCGGGCGTGCAGGACAGCGCCGAGGCGAAGCGCAAGATCGACAAGTTCGCGAACCTGGAGTTCCGGCTCGAGGCGGCCGCCAACGACCGTGCGTCGGAGATCGAGCAGTGGCCCTACGAGGGCCGGGTCGTGGATCTCAACAAGCGCATCATTCTCACCGGCGACCATGTCGTCCACGCCGCCCAGGGGCGGGACCCGGACAACGGCATGCCACAGGTCGACATCAAGCTCGACAGCCGGGGCGGGGAGATGTTCCACGAGGCCACCGCGCCGAACATCGGACGCCGCATGGCGGTCATCTTCATCGAGCACAAGTCCATCGTCACCACCGAGATCGTCGACGGAGAACGCGTCGAGAAGCTCACCAGTCGGGCCGACGAACGCGTGATCAGCCTCGCCACGATCCGCGCGGCGCTTGGCTACAACTTCCGGATCACCGGGCTGTCGGTTCGGGAAGCCCAGGAACTCGCGTTCCTGCTCCGCGCCGGCGCCCTGGCCGCACCCATGTATATCGTCGAAGAGCGAACGGTGGGCGCGTCGCTGGGCGAGGAGAACATCGAGCGCGGGATGGTCGCGGTGGCAATCGGCTTCGGCCTGGTGCTGGCGTTCATGCTGGTCTACTACAAAGTGTTCGGCCTGATCGCCAACATCGCCCTGACCTTGAACCTGGTCATCCTGGTGGCGGTGATGTCGGTGCTCGGGGCGACCCTCACCCTGCCCGGAATCGCTGGCATCGTGCTCACGGTGGGCATGGCGGTGGACGCCAACGTGCTCATATTCTCCCGGGTCCGGGAGGAGCTGAAGTCGAGTCCTCCAGCGCAGGCGATCCCGGCGGGCTACGACCGCGCCTTCCTCACCATCCTGGATGCCAACGTCACGACGCTGTTTGTGGCGCTGATTCTGCTGACCATCGGAAGCGGCCCAATCGCTGGATTCGCCATAACACTGTCCATCGGCATCCTCACGTCCATGTTCACCGCCATCTTCGGCTCCCGCCTGCTGGTGCACCTTGTCTACGGTCGTCCCCGGGTCGAGAGGGTCTGGATCTGATGACCACCTTCGACTTCATGGGCAAGCGCAAGATCGCGGCGGCGGTGTCGATTGTCCTCGTGGTCGTCTCGGTCGGCTCGGTGATCTTCCTGGGCGTCAACCGCGGGCTCGACTTCACGGGCGGCGTGCGGGTGGAGTTGGGTTTCGAGACGGCGGTGACTGCGGAACAGATCAGAGCCCTCCTGACGGATGCGGGCTACACCGAGGGCGTCGTGCAGAGCCTCGGATCGGAAACGGAAGTCCGTGTCAGGATGCCGCCGCTGCCGGGCGTGGACCAGTCCGAGCTCGGCGACGACGTCGTCACGGCCGTACGGAGCGGGTTCGACGACGTGACGCTGCGAAACCTGGAGTTCGTGGGGCCTGCGGTCGGCGAGGAACTGACCGAGAAGGGCGGCTTGGCGCTGCTCGTGGCGCTGGGTGTCGTGATGTTCTACATCATGTGGCGCTTTACGGGTAAGTTCGCGGTGGGCGCGGTGGCGGCATTGGTCCATGACGTGGTCATCACCGTCGGCGCGTTCTCGGTTTTCCAGTGGACCTTCAACCTGCCGGAGCTGGCGGCACTGCTGGCGGTGATCGGCTACTCGCTGAACGACACCATCGTGGTTTCGGACCGTATCCGCGAGAACTTCAGGTCGGTGCGCCGGGGCACGCCGTTCGAGATCATCAACCAGTCGCTGAACCAGACCCTGGGCAGGACGCTGGTGACGTCGTTGACCACGTTGCTGGTGCTGGTGGTCCTGCTCATCGTCGCCGGGGACCAGATCTCGGGGTTCGCGACGGCGCTCACCATCGGGGTGGTCGTCGGGACTTACTCGTCGATCTACGTGGCCGCCAATGTGCTGCTGGCAATGGGGATCACCAAGCAGGATCTCGCGCTGCCCGAGCGGGAAGGGGCGGACGAGACGCCTTGAACAATCGACCGACGCGGCGTGCCGTAGGGGCGCGCCCTTTCCGGTCACAATGGCCCTACGAGGGCCGGGTCGTGGATCTCAACAAGCGCATCATCCTCACGGGCGATCACGTCATCCATGCCGCCCAGGGACGCGACGCCGAGACTGGCTTGCCGGTGGTCGTCATCAAGCTCGACAGTCGGGGCGGCGAGACGATGCACGAGGCGACCGCGCCCAACATCGGCCGCCGCATGGCGGTCATCTTCATCGAGCACAAGCCCATCGTGACCACCGAGATCGTCGACGGCGAACGCGTGGACTCGCACAGCAGTCGGGCGGAGAAGCGAGTGGTCAGTCTGGCGACGATTCTAGAGCCGCTGCCCTATAGCTTCCAGATTAGCGGGCTGACGGTCAACGAAGCCAGGGAACTGGCGTTCCTGCTCCGCGCCGGGGCGCTGGCGGCGCCCATGTACATCGTGGAGGAACGCACGGTGGGCGCATCGCTGGGCGAAGAGAACGTCGAGCGCGGCATGATCGCGGTCGCAATCGGCTTCGGACTGGTTCTGGCTTTCATGCTGGCCTACTACAAGGTGTTCGGCCTGATCGCCAACATCGCCCTGACCTTGAACCTGGTCGTCCTCGTGGCCGTGATGTCGGTGCTCGGCGCGACGCTCACCCTGCCGGGGATCGCCGGCATCGTGCTCACGGTGGGCATGGCGGTGGACGCCAACGTGCTTATATTCTCCCGGATCCGGGAGGAGCTGAAGTCCAAGCCGCCGGCCCAGGCGATCCCGGCGGGCTACGACCGCGCCTTCCTCACCATCTTGGATGCCAACGTCACGACGCTGTTCGTGGCCCTGATCCTGCTGACCATCGGCAGCGGTCCGATCGCCGGGTTCGCCGTGACGCTGTCCATCGGCATCATCACCTCGATGTTCACTGCCATCTTCGGCTCCCGCCTCCTAGTGCACCTAGTCTATGGCCGGGCGCGCGCCGAAAAGGTCTGGATCTGATGAGCGCGTTCGACTTTGTGGGCAAACGCAAGATGCCCTAGATTCGCGGGCATCATTCGGCGGCTTCCTCTGCGCGACATCGGGTTCGAGTCAGCGCGTGACGCTTGCCGGTGTTCAGATGGACGAGTTCGCACTGCTGGCCGTCGAGAACCAACCGGAAACGATTCGGCGCTTCGTCGGCGGCGCCCGAGGCGCGCACGCCTTCGAGGCGCTCGTGGCGCCGACGTTCGATCACGAGCAGGCTCGATTCCGTGAATGCATCGTTCGCCAACAGGATGCGGCGACCGGGGAGGGCTTTCTCGACCGCGTCGCGGATTTCGGTCGTGCTTGCGGCCGTTGACTCGACCCGCAGCGCCGCGACATTCGCAGTCTCATCGGACCCGATGCTCTGACAGGCGGCGGCGACCAGGGAGGCCGGGATGGCGGCACGCATCGCGTTCATCCGGACGGTGCGACGACGTCCTGCGGGATCGTCAGACCATGCATCTTGGACCGGAGCAGGCCGCCTTCGAGGCTGTCGACGGTGGCCAGGACGGTGTTGCCGCCCGTGGCGGGCGGTTCCGGGCAGGAGGAGTCGCTCCGGTAACCCAGCGCAGCATTCAGACGCGCCTCCCGTGTGTCGCCGAAGGCGTGGTCGAAATCGTCCGCCACTGCGCAACCGGCCACGGCCACGCCGTCGGCGCTCGGGGCGTTGTCCGGGGTGAAGCCGCCGGCGTAGTCGCCGAAACCCGCCCCGTTGACGATTTCGAACTGCACGGTGAAGTAGGTGGTGCCGCAGTTGTCCGCCGGGTAGAAGCCATGGGGTTTGCCGCAGGTGGTCTCGCCGATGAGGATCACCTCGACGTCGATCCCGCGCAGGCCGTTGATGATGGCCTCGCTCGCCGAACAGGTGCCGGGTCCGGTCAGCACGAACACCCGGTCGAGATCGAGCGTGGGCAGGGGTTCGCCCTGCGCCACGGACAGACCGACTCCGCTAGTGCGGAACAGGGACGGCCGCAAGACCTCGCCGGTCACCGGGTTGAACACGGTGTGCTTGTCGTTGAAGCGGAGTTCGCTGAACACATGGCCTTGCGCCGCCGATGCGCCCGCGATCATGTAGGCGACCTGGTTGGCGATGATGGTGTAGCCGCCGCCGTTGTAGCGGATGTCGAGTACGAGGTCTTCGATGTCGTCCTCGGCGAGTTCGGTGATCGAGTCGACCAGGCGTTTCTCGGCTGTCGCGATATGGTCGAGGAACAGGAGATAGCCCACGAGGCCGGTATCGGTATCGATAGTGCGAACATGCTGCACCGGGTCCGAAGTGATGCTCGCCGAACGCAACGTCACGGTTCGCTGGACGTCGGAGCCCGGATCGAGCACAGTGAACTGATGCTCCTCGCCGAGTTCCGAGGGGAACAAACCGGCGTTCAGGACGTCGACCTCCGCTCGGCTCGGGGCGTGCACCGCATCCACGCCGTCGATGGCGAGGATCTTCGTGCCGCGAACGAATGCCGCTTCCGGATGTGTCGCCGGCGAATCCGGCTGCGTGTAGGCGACGCGGATGTCCCGGGGCGGTCTAGGGGCCAGAACCGCGAATCGGGCACCGTAGCCTGCGGAGACGCCGGATTGGGAGAGCTCATTCCACTCCTCGGTGTCCATGGTGAAGTGGAACCGATCCTTATCGGCACCCGATGGGGTGGTTTGCGTGGTCTTCATGAGCTCGAAGTACGTTGGCGTGTCGCAGCAATCGGGGTCGGTGTCCTCGATCTCGGCGTACCAAAGATAGGTGTGGTCGCTCCAGGATCTGAGCCAGTTGTTCTCGTCGCGGGTGGCACCCAGGCGGTCGACGTAGGCGAGGCCGGTCGCCGGATCGACGCCTGTTCGAGGGACGGCGCACGAGTTGCGGAATAACGACGCTTCCTCGAACAGGCCACGCACCCAGCCGGACTCGGAGGCGACGGTGATGTCGAAGGTCGTCGGATCCGAGGTGTCGTTGTCGCGACCGCTGTTGTCGGTGGCCGTTACGGTGACGTTCGCAACGCCCGAGTCGAGCGCATTGATCGTCAGGACCATGCCGTCCACGGCGACCGTCGCCGCCGCCTCGTTGCTCACCGAGGCGCTCAGCGTGTGGGTATCGGACGCGTCGGAATCGGTGACCGAAACCGTCACCTCCACGGAGTTGCCGATCGTCAAGGCCTGGTCCGCGATGGCTTGAACGGTCGGCTTGGCATTGACCGGCGTCGGTGGAGGCGCGGGCTCGGTGCCGCCGCCACCGCCACCACCGCCACAACCCGTGACGCCCAGGAAGGCGGACGACAGCAACAGGACAGCGGTGATACCCGTCTTGGACATCATGGTGGCTTTTGACTCTCGGCGTCCCATTCGGTTCGCGTTCGCCATCGCCAGAGCGCAGGGTGTGCGGAGCCTATTGGCCGGATCGGGGCCGGTCAACCGTCGATCAGCGGGTCGCCGTGCTTGACGGCATTGGCGCGGATGATCCGCAGCATGGCCCGGAAGATCTTGGGGTTCGCGGCCACCACGTTGCCGGAATCGAGGAACCGTTCGCCGCCGCCGGCGTCGCCGATGAACCCGCCTGCCTCTCGGATGATGACGGCGGCGGCGGCGATGTCCCAGGGTTTGAGTCCCAACTCGAAGAAGCCATCGACACGGCCGGCCGCCAGGTAGGCGAGGTCGAGCGCGGCGGAGCCCTGGCGGCGAAGTGTGCGGCAGCGGCCCATGAATTCCTTGAGGATGTCGCCGTAGGCGTCGATGTGGTCGGCGACGCTTGCGAACGGCAGGCCGCCGGCGATGATGGAGTCGTCGATCCGGTCGCGCGCGGCGACGCGTATCCGCCGGCCGTTGAGACGTGCCCCGCTACCGCGGCTGGCCGTGAACTCCTCGTTGCGGACGTGGTCGACCACCACGCCGTGCAACAGGGCGGCACCCCGGGTAACCGCGATGGACGTGCAGAAGTGCGGAATCCCGTGGAGGAAGTTGGTGGTTCCGTCAAGGGGATCGATGATCCACGTGTACGGCGGTTGATCCGCTGCTTCTGAGCCCTCATCCGAGGTGTCGACCGGTTCGCTCGAGCCCCGTTCTTCGGCCAGGATGGTGTGATGCGGATAGGCCTTCAGGATGGTGTCCACGATCAGATCCTCGGCCTCCACATCGATCTCGGAGACCAGGTCGTTGCGCCCCTTCTCGCGCACGGTGAGCGTGTCGATCCGGTCCATCGACCGGAGAATGATCCGGCCGGCCCGCCGTGCGGCCCTCAGGGCGATGTTCACCAAGGGTTCCATGTTATTGACTGAGTTGAGGCCGAATGCGCTGCCCGTCCCGGGGCGACGGGGTCTGTGGTGGGGCGCGGTATCCTACGCCACGGCTGTCGTTGAAGGAAGCGAGCCAATGTCGCGTGTCCAAGCGAAGGACATTCGAATCGTGTTGGTCGAACCGAGCCACCCCGGCAACATTGGCGGCACGGCTCGCGCCATGAAGACCATGGGTCTGGCCGATCTAGCCATCGTCAACCCGGGTCGGTTCCCGGACCCGCAGGCGGTCTGGCGTGCCGCGGGTGCCGTCGATGTAGTGGACGCGGCACGCGTGTTCGACCGCGTCGACGAAGCGATCGCGGACTGCGGCTGGGTGGTCGGCACCAGTGCCCGTAGCCGACGCGTCCCCTGGCCCGTCGCCACCGTCGAACAATTCTCTGAGCAGCTCGCCCGAGAGGATCTCGGTGGCAAGCCGGTGGCCGTCCTGTTCGGACGCGAAGACCGCGGCCTGAGCAACGAGGAACTCGAGTGGTGCAACCTCCACGTCGTGATTCCGGCCAACCCCGAGTACCCATCGCTCAACCTCGCCATGGCCGTCCAGGTCGTCTGTTACGAGATCTCGAGAGCGCTGACGCGAGTTGCGAACCCCGACGCCGGGACCGAAGACCCACCATCGGACGACCCGCCGACCAACTGGGACCGATCGCCCGCCACCGCAGCAGATCTGGCCGCGTTGTACCGCCACCTCAGCCACGTCCTCTCAGCCATCGAGTTCCAAAACCCGAAGAACCCCCGACTCACCATGACCCGCCTACGCCGGATGTTCACCCGCATCCGCCCCGACCAGACCGAAGTCGCCATACTGCGCGGCGTCCTCACCCGCATCGAACGATCCCTCGCCCGCCGCCCCCCGCGTTAGGGACACCCACTTCCCAGCCAGGGACACCCACTCGCGCACACGCGTGTAAAAAGGTGGGTGTCCTCGTCTGGGGAAAGGAACGGAAGAGTGGTTTCTTGTGTCGGGCGACGAGCGAATTGGCCGGTTTTCCGGCCGTGGAACGCCCGTTTGGGGGCTAGATGGTGCGGTTGGAGTGCGGAATTGGGGGGCGAGGGCGCCGTTTCCTGGGGGTCAGGCGAGCGCGACGGCCCACCTTGGTGTGGAGGTGGTTCGTGCGACGCGTCGGCGGCTGGACGCGACGAGGGCGAGCCACGATTTCGGGTCGCCGACCGTCGGTGGGGCGCGCTCCTTGGGGATTTCGTCGCGGTGAAGGCCACCGGTCCACTCGACTTGCTCGCGGTAGTCGCGTAGCGAGACCTCGAGGACGGATGGGCCGCCGCTTGTGACGCGGCGCCTAGTGGTGTCCAGGCGAAGCGGCGCAACCGGCTCGTCGAGGCGCTCTGGTTCGTCGTCGGCTTCTTCCAGCCGGCGTTGGAGGGATGTGTGTTGCGGGGCGTCGACCCGGTCGGCCATGCCCGCGCGGACGGGATTCAGGTCCTGGTAGGCCATGCAGGCGCGCAGCGCACGCTCGTCTGGCAGACCGTTGGAAGCGAACCGGCCGTCCCAGAAACGGCCGGTGCAGTCGTCTTCTTGGTTGGCTCGCCGGGCGATCGGTTCGTTCAGGCAGCGCATGTACCAGGATAGATCGGCGAGTCAGTTGCGCAGGACGGCGACTCGTTCGGTGTTTGCCGCGAGGGTCGCGACTTGAGCATCAAGGTGCTCAGTGCACTTGGGCGGGTAAAGGGTGAGCCAGCGACGGGCCACTTCCTCGTCGCAGAGCTCGAGCTTCTCCTGCGGACGGTAGTGGAGGCCGATGTGGTAGTGGTTGGACATGACGACATAGGAATAGATCTTGACCGTGAACAGTTCGGCCAGAGCGAGCAGCCTGTCCTCGATCCAGCCGCGGCGATGCGAAAAGTCGCGGCCGCTGACCGGGTCGCGACCACACAACCAGGCACGTCGCACGCAACGCGAGCCGACGTGGTAGTAGCCCCCGTTTTCGCGATCGATCAATAGGCATCTAGGTACGGTCATGCGTCGATTGTCGTTCTTCTCGTCGGGCGTTCGAAATGGGCGAAGGCTGAAAACCTTGTAGGAATTCACACCATCCGAGACGGGCTGCGACAGTCTGCCGGGCGCCGTCGCGCGGGGTGGAGCGGATGCCCGTGGTGGCATACCTTGCGTTCCCCTGCCGGGCAGCCGACACACCTGGCGCGGTCTGCCTTGCGGCGGAACCCGCCTCGCTCCAAAATAGGGTCGATAACGTCGATGGCGAGATCCATGCGCCTTACCACCAAGGGTCGATACGCGGTCACAGCGATACTGGATGTCGCGCTACATGCGTCTGACAGGCCGATCTCGCTCGCCGAGATCGCGGATAGGCAAGGCATTTCCCGGCCCTATCTCGAGCAGATATTCGGACGCTTGAAGCGCGCCGGGCTCGTCGAAAGCTGGCGCGGCCCGGGCGGCGGCTATCGCTTGAGCACCGATCCCGAGAACCTGAGCGTCGCCGATGTCATCGGCGCCGTCGGAGAGGGCGTGGACGCGACTCGTTGCGGCGGCACCGGCGACTGCCAGGACGGCGAGGTCTGCCTGACCCACGAGTTGTGGGCCGACCTGTCGATGCAGATCCATCTGTTCCTCTCGCGCATCACGTTGGCGAGCCTGGTTAGCCGCGGCGATGTGCTCTCGGTGGCGAGACGACAGGATATAGGCAACCTGATTGCCGCCCGGCATGTCTGAAGCCGCGGCCCCGGCGGCGGGCCGCAGGCGAGCCGTCTATCTCGACTACTCGGCCACCACGCCAGTCGATCCTCGCGTGGTGGAGAAAATGAACCGATGCCTGTCGATGGACGGCGAATTCGGCAATCCCGCCTCGACGACCCATGCCTACGGCTGGGATGCCGCCGAACTCGTCGAGGAAGCCCGCGTCCACGTCGCCGACCTCATCCATGCCGATCCGCGCGCCATCGTCTGGACCTCGGGAGCGACCGAGTCCGACAACCTTGCCCTCAAGGGCGTCGCGGAGGCGGCGGGCGGCGGCCATCTGGTCACCACCAGCTACGAGCACAAGGCGGTCCTCGACACCGCCAAGTACCTAGAAAGCGAAGGCGTGCAGGTGACCTACGTGGATCCCGGCGCCGATGGCATCGTCGATCCCGCGCACGTGGCGGCGGCAATCCAGGACGACACCTTTCTGGTTTCGGTGATGCACGCCAACAACGAGGTGGGCACGGTCAACGACATCGCCGCGATCGGCCGCCTTTGCCGCCAACGGGGAGTGCCGTTCCACACCGATGCGGCGCAGAGCGCGGGCAAGCTGTCACTCGACGTGGAGCGCGACTGCCTGGACCTCGTGAGCATCTCGGCCCACAAGATCTACGGCCCCAAGGGCATCGGCGTGTTGTACGTCCGTCGCGAGCCGCCTGTGGCCATCGCCGAGCAGATACACGGCGGAGGCCATGAAAGAGGCATGCGATCAGGAACCCTGGCAACCCACCAGATCGTCGGCATGGGCGAAGCGTGCAGACTGGCGGCACTTTGCGTGGACCCAGAGAGCCGGCGGGTCGTCGAGCTTCGCAGTCGCTTGTGGTCTCACATCCGGCAGATACCCGGAACTCAGTTGAACGGTTCGCCGGAGCGGCGCCTGCCGGGTACGCTTAGCGTCGCATTCGACGGCGTGGACGGGGAGACCCTGTTGATGGCCTTGGACGATATTGCCGTGTCGTCGGGCTCGGCCTGCACGTCCGCCACGGTGGAGCCGTCCTACGTTCTGCGAGCGATGAACATTCCCGATGACTTGGCGGCCAGCTCCCTGCGCCTGACGGTCGGTCGCTTCACCACGTTGTCGGATGTGGACTTCGCCGGACGCCGCCTCGCCGAAGTGGCGGGGGCCCTGCACCACGGCGCGTCACCGCAACCGGCCAGGCGCGCAAGCGGCGTATAATAGGGTCTCGGGCATCGCGTATCGCTCGTAAGCCGTGGCCAACGCGCTTGAGCTGCACCGGAGACGAGGCAATGGAACAATCTGCCAGTGGCGGCGGTGGCGGGGTTGACGCTCCCCGGAATGAGGCCGACGCGGCCACCCGGACCGGCTGCAAGCTGGTCGAGAGAACGCTCTCCATCGTCAAACCCGACGCCGTCGCGAAGAACCTGATCGGCGAGATCTGCTCGCGGTTCGAAAAGGGCGGCTTGGCGATCGTAGCCGCGAAAATGGTACGGCTGACGCCGGACGCCGCCGGCGGTTTCTATGCCGAGCATCGCGGCAAACCGTTCTACGAGCCCTTGGTCGACTACATGTGCTCCGGCCCCATCGTCGTGCAGGTGCTCGAAGGTCGGGACGCCATCGCCGTCAACCGCGCCTTGATGGGCGCAACCGATCCGAAGCAAGCCGCGCCGGGGACCATCCGTGCCGATTTCGCCCAATCCATCGACGCGAACGCCGTGCACGGATCCGACTCGCAGGCCTCCGCCGAGCGCGAGATCGCCTACTTCTTCGCCCCAGAGGAAATCTGTCCTAGATCCGCGCGTTCGGAAAGCGCCTAGCCTGAAGCCCCGATATGCTTGAACGCGGCAAAAGGCTCCCACCCGAGTCGAGTTTCGGCATCGTGTTGCCGCTCGTCAGGCCGGCGGGTCCCCGCTAGACATGGCCGACGCAAAGACCAATCTGCTCGGGATGCCGCGGGCTGCGCTTCGGTCGTTCTTCGAGGGGATTGGCGAAAAGCCCTACCGGGCGGACCAGGTGATGCGATGGATCTACCGTGCCAAGGTCACCGACATCGACGCCATGACCAATATCTCGAGGTCGCTGCGCAGCCATCTGAGGGAGATTGCCGAGATCCGTGTGCCGGCGTTCAGCGCCGGCAGGCGATCCTCCGACGGGGTCGTTAAGTGGCTGGCGCACGTCGAACAGGGACAGGAGGTGGAGACCGTTCTGATCCCGGATGCCGGTGGCACGTACGACGCCCCCGAGGCCGGCACACCGACCCGGCGCAACACGCTGTGCATTTCATCGCAGGTGGGTTGCTCCCTGGACTGCAGTTTCTGCGCCACGGGCAAGCAGGGGTTCAACGGAAATCTGACCCGTGCCGAGATCGTCGGCCAGGTATGGCAGGCCAGCCGCGAACTCGCCGCCCGCGGCGATGACCGGGGTATCACCAACGTCGTGTTCATGGGCATGGGCGAGCCCTTGCTCAACTTCCAACCCGTGATCGATGCCACCGACGTCCTGATGGACGACCTGGCCTTTGGCATCTCCAAGCGCCGGGTGACCATCAGCACCGCCGGGGTAGTGCCCCGCATCCGCGATCTGGCGTTGCACACCGACGTCTCCCTTGCCGTGTCCCTCCACGCCCCGCGAGACGAACTTCGCAACGTCCTCGTGCCGCTCAACCGGAAGTACCCGATCGCGGATCTGCTCGACGCCTGTCGACATTACCTACGCCGATTGGGCGAACGCCGAAGCATCACGATGGAATACACGCTGATCGAAGGGGTGAACGACAGCTTGGCCGACGCCCGGGACCTGGCACGCCTCCTCACCGGTCTGCGCGCGAAGGTGAACCTGATTCCGTTCAACCCGTTCCCGGATGATCGAAACGGCTACCGGCGGCCCGATGCCAAGAGGATCGCCGGTTTCCAGAGCAGCCTTCTGAATGCCGGCATCGCCACCATGCTGCGGACCACGCGGGGGGATGAGATCGGCGCGGCTTGCGGTCAACTGACGGGAACCGTCCACGATCGCACGCGACGAAGGATGCGGTACCTGGCGCGGGAAGCCGTGTCGATGCAGACGCGACCGGCGCCATGAGCGCTACGGGCGACGCGCAGGACGCAGAAGCTGACGCTGGGTACGAGCCCGGCCGGGATCCGACCGTAGGCGGCGCGCGGGACGTGCATGCCGACGGGTTCGGGCCGGCGTTGCGCGAGGCGCGGCAGAAAGCCGGTCTGTCGGTTGTCGAAGTCGCCAATGTGCTCAAGGTCACGGAACGCACGGTCAATGCTCTCGAGGCAGAGCGCTACGAGGATTTGCCGCCGCGCCCGTATGTCCGCGGCTACGTTCGGCGGTACGCCCGCCTCGTCGGTTTGGATGCCACAACGGTGGCGGTCGGTTCCGACACCGTTGAAGCGGAGTCGGTAGTGCCCGTGGTCGCACCGCGATCGCGGTGGGCGTTGTTCAACGATTTCGCCCGGGAAAGCTGGGGTCTGGTGTACGGCAGCATCGTGTTGGTTTTCGTCACCCTGATCGGCGTTGCCCTGTGGTGGGCGTGGCAGGGCGGGAACGTCGAAGAGGCCGTCCCGGCAGCCGTGCCGAATACCGCCCGGGCGGATCCGCCGCCTACTGCAGCCGCCAGTCCTCCGACTCCCGAGGTTGCCCCGGAGGCGGTTGCCACAGAACAAGGCGACCCCGTCCCGAAGTTGGAGTCGGCTCCTGACGGGCAAGGCGAACCTGCCCCGGCGTTGGCGTCGACCGCCGCGGTGCCCGAGTCATCCGAGCCCGGTGTCACCGTTCCGGCCCCCGCGGAGGCTGCCGCGGTCGAGCCGGGTGTCGACGATGCGGAAACCGACGAATCCGCGACCGGCGACGATGCCTTGGCCGGACCCGACCGGATCACATTCGTCTTCGAGGGGGATTGCTGGGTGGAGGTCCGGGGTCTGGACGGCGACCTGCTGCACGGCGACCTTGGTCAGGACGGCGAGACCGCAACGGTACGTGGCCGGGCACCGTTTTCGGTACTCGTCGGCAACCCGGCCGTTGTCGATGTCACCTTCAATGGCGAACGCGTCTCTCTGGATCCGGGCCGCCCGGGGGAAGTCGCGCGATTCGAGGTCGGGGGCTGACGGTGGCCGGGAAATACCAGCGGGTGCGTGGCATGCGCGACATCCTGCCCGGCGAGTCGGAACGCTGGCGGGAGGTCGAAGGCGTCGTCATCGACGTGCTGGGCCGCTACGGCTTCCAGGAATTGCGACTTCCGCTCGTGGAAGCGACGGACCTGTTTGCACGGGGTGTGGGCGAAGCCACCGATCTGGTCGAAAAGGAGATGTACACGTTCGATGACCGGAAGGGCAAGTCGCTGTCCTTGCGTCCGGAGGGAACCGCGGGTTGCGTCCGCGCCTGCATCGAGAACGGCCTCCTGCACAACCAGATTCCGAGGCTGTGGTACCACGGTCCGATGTTCCGCTACGAGCGTCCGCAGAAGGGCCGGACGCGGCAACACACGCAAATCGGGGGCGAGATCTTCGGCGTTTCGTCGCCCGAGATCGACGCCGAACTACTGACCATGCTGTGCCGCGTTTTCCGGGAACTGGGCGTGTCCCGAGCGGTGACGCTCGAGCTCAACAGCCTTGGGTCGGGCACCTCGCGCGAGCGCTATCGGGAAGCCCTGGTGGATTACCTGTCCCCGCACCGGGAAGAACTGGATGGCGACAGCCGCCGTCGCCTCGACACCAACCCGTTGCGGATACTCGACAGCAAGGTTCCGACGACGCGCGCCATCGTGGCGGACGCGCCGGCGCCGCGCGACTACCTCGGAGACGAATCGCAGCAGCACTTCGACGGCCTCCTCCATCTGCTCGACCTGGCGGGCGTGGACTACCGGGTCAACCCGCACCTTGTGCGGGGACTCGACTACTACACCGATACCGTTTTCGAATGGGTGACCGAAGCGCTCGGCGCCCAGGGTGCCGTTTGTTCGGGAGGTCGCTACGACGGACTGGTCGAGCGTCTTGGTCACCGGCCGGTGCCGGGTGCGGGGTTCGGCATGGGCCTCGAACGGGTGGTGCTGCTGCACGAGGCCTGCAACGAGCGGGACTACAGCCGGGCGGATGTCTATCTGGTTGCGGGCCCGGAGCACGCCGCCCGGGGCGCCATGGTGGCGGAGAGGCTGCGTGATGCGACGCCGCTGCGGGTGCTGCAGCATGCCGGCGTCGGCGGGCTCGCGAGCCAGCTTCGACAAGCGGATCGCAGCGGGGCAAAGTGGGCCGTTATTGTCGGCGACGACGAAGTGGCCCAAAATCGCGTCTCGCTGAAGTGGCTGCGTGAAGGCCCGCAAACGGGTCGGGGCGAGCAGACGATGCTCACCGTGGCCGAGTTGGTTTCCACATTGCAAGGCGCTGGGTGATGTCCGACTACCTGACTGACGAAGAACAGGCCGAACGGCTCAAACGCTGGTGGGTGCAGAACGGGACCTCGCTCATCGTCGGCGTCGTGCTGGCGGTGGCCGCCGTCCTGGGTTGGCGGTGGTACCAGGGCTACGAACAGGATCAGGCGGACGCGGCGTCGGATGTCTATGCTTCCTACGTCGCCGCGCGCAACGAGGCGGAGCCTACCGCGGACCAGTTGGCGACGATCGACACCGAGTTCGAAGGGTCGGGATACCACGTCTTCACATTGCTCTACCGTGCCGACGACGAGATCGAGGTGGAGGACTGGGAAGAAGCATTGGCACTGCTTGAGCGTGCGGTGCAACTCGCGGACAACGACATCTTGAAGGACATCGCGCGATACCGGGCCGCCAAGGTGCTCTACCAGCTCGACCGCCTCGACGAATGCGAGGCGGAACTGGCCGCAATCCGCAGTACGGGCCTCGAGGCGCACGTCGCGGCGCTCTCCGGCGACGTGTTCGTGGCCCGGGGCGACCTGGAACGGGCGCGGACTGCCTACCGGTCGGGCATCGACGCGGCGCGTCGGGATCCGAACAACCCGGTTCCCGGTGTCGAACTGATGGAACTCAAACTCGCCAGTCTTGTCGATGAATCCCAATGATCCCGCGGGCCACCCCAATGCGAACCATCCGACCTGAACCATCCCGAGACGCGACCTCCGAGCCTGACACCTCCGTGACCATTCGCGGCTGGGCTGCAACCATCGTCGCCGGCGTGCTGCTTTCGATCGGTGGCTGCCAGGTCTTTTCGTTTCTTCCGTTCGTGGACGACCCGGCGGACGCCGGGGAGGAAGGCGACCCCGAACCGCTGGTGTCGTTCGTGGCGGAGGCCGATCTCCAGCGGCGTTGGCAGGTGGGCGTGGGTCGAGGGCCGGGACGCAAGTACCTGCGCATCAAACCGACGATCCTGGCCGACCGGATCTACGCGGCGGATGGCTATGGATTGGTCGTGGCCGTTGATCGGTTCAGCGGCCGGCGGATCTGGTCGTCGTCCGTGGGCAAGCCCGATGGGCGCCCCTTCCTGAAGATCTGGGATCGGCGCGATCCGTCGTTCCTGACGGGCGGGGTCGGTGCCGGCGAAGGTCGGATCCTCGTCGGAACGACCCGGGGCGAGGTTGTCGCTCTGAATGCGGGCGACGGATCGGAGGTATGGCGCACCCAGCTTACGAGCGAGATCCTCTCCCCGCCCGCGGCTGACGGCGGCGTGGTCATGGCCCAGACCAACGACGGTCGGCTGGTCGCCTTGGAAGGCGCCGATGGGGACACCCGCTGGTCCTACGACAACCAGGTGCCGCTCTTGACCCTTCGCGGTACCGCAGCGCCCGTTATCGCCGGCGGATTGGTATTCGCCGGCTTCGGCGACGGTCGCGTGGCGGCGCTCAGCACCGACACCGGCGCGCCGATCTGGCAACACCGCCTGGTGCTGCCCCAGGGGCGCACGGAACTGGAGAGGCTGGTGGACGTGGACGGCTCGCCCCTGTTCGTGCCGGAGCGTGGCGCCCTGTTCGCCATCAGCTACCAGGGTCGACTCAAGGCATTGAGTCCCCCGGACGGCCGGGTGCTTTGGGAGATTCCGGCATCCTCGCATCTCGATCTCGCCGGGGGCTATGGGCAGTTGTACTTCGTCACCGACGAGGACGTCGTTACGGCGGTTCAGCAAGGGACCGCGGAGGTGGTTTGGCGCCAGGAGGGCTTGAAGAACCGCCAGTTGACGAGTCCCTTGGCGTTCAGCAACTACGTTCTGGTGGGCGATGCTCAGGGGTATCTGCACGTCCTGGCGCAGACCGACGGTCGATTCGTTGCGCGACGGCGGTTGAGCGCGGGGCTGCGTTCGCCGATGGTCGAGCGTGACGGTATCGTCTACGTCCTCGCCAACGACGGCAGGCTCTCGGCGTTGGAGATCAGGCTCAGGGGGTGACGCGACCGCTTCGCTTATCGCCCGAGGATTCGCTGCGCGAATTCTCCCGCGTAGGAGCGTCGCCGGCGCCGCCGCGATGAGGGCGCAACTCGCAGGTGCCGGCATGTCGGAAACGCAAGGTTCCTCGCAAGCGAGCGCGAAATGCGGAGCCGGCCACGCCGTCGTGGCCCTGGTCGGTCGGCCCAATGTCGGCAAATCGACGATTTTCAATCGCCTCTGCGGCGCGCGCGATGCCCTGGTCGCCGACCTGCCGGGATTGACCCGCGACCGCCGGTACGGGCGCGCCATCTTGGCGGGTCGGACAGTGACCCTGGTTGATACCGGGGGATTGACGCACGAGACCGGCAGCGTCTACGAACAGATGTCGAACCAGGCGATGCTGGCGATCCGCGAGGCGGATGTGGCCGTGTTCGTGACGGATGCTCGGGAAGGCTTGGCAGCCGCCGATGAGGATATCGCGCGCGACCTGCGCAAACGCGGCAAGGCGGTCGTCGTCGCCGTCAACAAGGTCGACGGCGTCCCGGCGGCGGCGGTCCACGAATTCGCCGCGTTGGGTTTCGGCGATTGCTGCCCGGTGTCGGCGGCGCATGGGCGGGGCATGGTGGAGTTGGCCCACGCCGTGGCGGTGCATTTGCCGGAAACGGGTGTCGCGGACGAAGCCGACCCGCCGGGGATTCGCGTGGCGGTCGTGGGGCGACCCAACGTCGGCAAGTCGACCCTCATCAACCGAATCCTCGGCGAAGAGCGCCAGGTCGTCGACAGCAGCCCCGGGACGACGCGCGATTCGATCGACATTCCGTTCGGCGACTACCTGTTGATCGACACCGCGGGCGTCCGGCGCAGGGGCCGGGTGGAGTCGGGGCCGCGGATGCAACGCGCCGTCGAGAAGTTCTCGATTGTGAAGACGCTAGCAACGTTGGAACGTGCCCAGGTGGCCGTGGTCGTCGTCGATGCCCGGGAAGGCGTGGTCGAGCAGGATCTACACGTACTGGACTATGCGATCGATCGGGGAGCGGGCATCGTGCTGGCCGTCAACAAATGGGACGGTTTGAACAAGGACGAGAGGAGCGGGGCGCGGACTTCCGTCGAACGGCGGCTGGCATTCGCGCCCTGGATTCCCCTCCGCTACATCTCGGCCCTCCACGGGCGCGGCGTCAAGTCCCTGCTTGGCATCGTCTCCAACGTCTACCGGGCCGGCGAGTTCGATGTGCAGACCGGCGAACTCAACCGGATTCTCGCCGCCGCCACGTCGGACCATCCGCCGCCCATGGTGCAAGGCCGGGCGATCAAGCTGAGATACGCCCACAAGGGCGGCGATCACCCGCCGACGGTCGTGGTGCACGGCAACCGCACCGAGGCGTTGCCGGACAGCTACCGGCGCTACCTCGTCAATCGCTACCGGGACGAACTCGATTTGGTGGGGGTTCCCGTACGCCTAGAGACTCGAACAACCCGCAATCCCTACGCGCATCGTCGGAACGAGCTAACGCGGCGTCAGATCAAACGCCGGCGGCGGGTGATTCGATACGGGTCGTCCTGACGGCCCCGGTCGTCAATTCGCGGAGCCGATCCGTGCGAGGTCTTGATGTGAGGGCGTAGGGGCGAGGCTTGTCCTCGCCCGCGATCACTCGTCGGGCTGGGCTGCCCCTGCTAGCCTGTCGAATACCTGCATCAGGACCATCGGATCGACCCGGTCGCCCTGGATGCTGACGGTCCAATGCAGGTGGGGACCGGTGACTCGACCCGTGGCGCCGACAGCGCCGATGATGTCGCCACGGTCGACCTCCTGGCCATCCTTGACGTCGATGCGGTCCAGGTGGCCGTACATCGTGACGAGGCCGCCACCGTGGTCGAGATAGACCACATTGCCCGAGAAGAAGAAATCGCCGGTGAGCGCCACCGTGGCCGGAGCCGGCGCGGCGATGGGCGTGCCGGTGTCGGCGGCGATGTCGAGACCGGAGTGCGGCGATCGCGGTTGCTCATTGAGGAACCGACGCAGTCCAAACGGGCTGGAATAGATGCCCTGAACCGGTTGCCTGAACGGCAGCAGGTCTTGCCGAACGGGTGTCCGACGGGCATAGGCGGCGCGTTGCAGCTTCGTCTCGCGCCCGATCCGCTCGAGATCCTCGGGCAACGGGTTGACCTTGCGACGGTCGGGGATGGTCAGCCGTTGTTCCGGATACGTCTTGGCGACGACGTTGAAGTCGATGGTGTTGTTCCCGTTCACCGTGTGCACGACGACCTGGTGGGAACCCGGTGCCGCGTCTAGCCCTACGCCCACGATCACGTGATCCGCGACGATCAATGCCGGTTCGTCGCCGTAGAGCACATCCACGGCACCCTCCGGCAGCGGCAACGCCGCCACGCCACCGGTGTCCACAGTCACCGTCGTGGCAAGCATCAATACGAGTGGAGCCATCGTCTATCCGTCCTTGGGCGTTGGCGTATCCGTCTCCTCCACAATAGCCTTTACGGCCCCGTCCGCCAAGTGCGCGACGATCGCGTCGCCGCCCTCGACGTCCGCTACGGACACCACCGGTTGGCCCCAACGGCTGCCGTCCGGCTTGGCGACGATCGCGAAGCCCCGGTCGAGGGTCGCCAACGGGCTGACCGCATTCAGGGCGCGGCTGAGTGCTGCGAGGCGGGCTTCGGCCTGTTCCATCGATTTGGACGAGGTCGTCCGAAGTCGGCTAGCGGCGCGTACGACGCGTTCGCGCGCGGGCGCGAGGCGCATCGCCGGATTGCAACGGGCGAGAAGCTGAACGCGGTGGACAAGGCTGGTGTGCGACCGGGCGATCCTGGCCGACATCGCCCCGAGCAGCCGTTCGCCGAGTTCGTCGGTGCGCAGCATTCGCTGCTCCACGGTGCGGTGCGGATGGACGAGGCGTCGTCTCGTCGCCCCGAGCAGCCGTTGGTCGAGATCGAGTCGCGTCCTGACTCGGGCGACGAGCGCGGCCTCGGCGCGTCGCAGTCGGTTCTCGAGGTCGTGACGGTCCGGCGTCACCATCTCCGCCGCCGCGGAGGGCGTCGGCGCGCGCCGGTCGGCGACGAAGTCCGCGATGGTCACGTCGGTCTCGTGGCCGATGGCGGAAACCACCGGAATCCGGGCAGCCGCGATCCGCCGCGCCACCGATTCGAGGTTGAAGGCCGCCAGGTCCTCCAGCGAGCCGCCGCCCCGGGTCAGCAGAATCACGTCGGGTGGATGGCGCATGAACTCGGCGCGATCGAACGCACCGACGATCTGCCCCTCGGCCTCGAAGCCCTGCACCGCGACGTCGAAACAGGTGAGGCGAATGCACGGAAAGCGGCGGCGAATCACGGCAACCACGTCCTTCAGCGCCGCGCCGGATCGGGAACTGATGACCGCGATGTGGCGCGGATAGCTTGGCAGCGCCTTCTTTCGGGCCTCGTCGAATAGTCCCTCGGCGGCGAGGCGCGCCTTCAGTTTTTCCACGGCGGCGCGCAATGCCCCTTCGCCGGCCGGCTCGATGTGATCGACGACGGCTTGGAAGCTCCCGCGTCCCTCGTAGATAGACAGTCGACCCCTCAGCACCACAGAGAGGCCGTTTCCGGGACGGAAACGCACGAAGCGGTTGGCACTCGAGAACATCACGCAGCGCAGTTGGGCGCGGTCGTCCTGCAGGGTGAAGTACCAATGGCCGGATGCGTAGGGACGGAAGTCCGAGACTTCGCCCTCGATCCAAACCCGCCGAAAGCGTTCCTCGATCAGGAATCGGGCCTCGGCGTTGACCTCGCTGACCGTGCGAACGCGGTCGGCCGGCGCGGTGCGCGGTTGGGGTCGGGGCTGCATTGACGCAGTTTACACCCCCCAAGGCCGCGCGTATGATCCGCCCCCACGTTTGGCCAAGGTGCTCCAATGCTGAGGATTGTTCACGAAGCTCTGACATTCGATGACGTCCTCCTTGTGCCTGCCTACTCCAAGACCCTCCCCTCCGAAGTCGATCTCAGCACGCGCTTGACGAGCGGAATCGGGCTGAACATCCCGCTGGTCTCCGCGGCCATGGACACCGTGACGGAGTCCGGACTCGCCATCGCGCTGGCCCAGGAAGGCGGCATCGGCATCGTCCACAAGAACCTGTCCATGGAAGCCCAGGCCCGGGAAGTCCGGGCGGTCAAGAAGTTCGAAACCGGGGTGATTCGCGACCCCATCACGATCCGTCCGGAGGCCACCGTCAGCGAACTCGTGGCGCTCACCCTGGAGCACAAGATCTCGGGTGTGCCCGTGGTGCGGGGCTCGGACCTGCTCGGCATCGTCACCAGCCGCGACATCCGGTTCGAAACGCGCATGGATGCGAGGGTGGCTGATGTCATGACGCCCAGGGATCGTCTCGTGACCGCGCCGGAGGATGCGCCGGTTGAAGCCGTCACGGAACTCCTGCACAGCCACCGCATCGAGAAGGTGCTGCTCGTCAACGAGGACTTCCAGTTGAAGGGCATGGTGACCGTCAAAGACATCGCCAAGGCCCAGGCCTATCCCAATGCCTGCAAGGACGAGCGCGGCCAACTCAGAACCGGGGCTTCCGTGGGAACGGGCGCGGACACCGACGACCGGGTCGCGGCGTTGGTGGAAGCCGGCGTCGACATCATCGTCGTCGACACCGCCCACGGCCATTCCCAGCGCGTGCTCGACCGCATCAGTTGGATCAAGCAGAAATACCCCGCCGTACCCGTGATGGGCGGCAACGTCGCCACCGCGGATGGCACCCGGGCGTTGCTCGATGCCGGCGTCGACGCGGTCAAGGTGGGCATCGGTCCCGGCAGCATCTGCACCACGCGGGTGGTGACCGGCGTCGGTGTGCCGCAGGTCACGGCGATTTCCGAAGCCGCGAACGAGGCGGCCGAGGAGGACATCCCGGTCATCGCCGACGGTGGCGTACGCTTCTCCGGCGACATCGCCAAGGCGATCAGCGCCGGTGCGTCGGCGGTCATGGTGGGTTCGCTGTTCGCGGGCACGGAGGAAGCGCCCGGCGAGACCGAGCTATACCAGGGCCGCACGTACAAGTCCTACCGGGGCATGGGCTCCGTGGGCGCCATGTCGGAACACCACGGTTCCAGCGACCGGTACTTCCAGGAACCGTTGAGCGACGGCGGCAAGTTCATCCCGGAGGGCATCGAAGGGCGCGTCCCCTACCGGGGTCCCGTGGCACCGATCATCCACCAGTTGATGGGCGGCGTGCGGGCCGCGATGGGCTATACGGGCTGCTCCGACATCGCCGAGATGCGCACTCGACCGACATTCGCCAAGGTGTCGTCCGCGGGCATCGCCGAGAACCATCCCCACGACGTGGCGATGACCAAGGAACCGCCGAACTATCCCGTTGCGTAGCCCGATGCACTCCGAGGGCTTCGGCGACCGCGTTCTCGTCGTCGACTTCGGCTCCCAAACCACCCAGCTCATCGCCCGTCGCGTACGCGAGCAGGGCGTGTACTGTGAAATCCATCCCTTCGACCTCGACGACAACACGGTTCGCGAGTTCGCACCCAAGGGCATCATCCTTTCCGGTGGTCCGGAAACTGTCACGGAGCACCTCACGCCGCGCATCCCGCAGTCCCTGTTTGATGCGCATGTCCCGATTCTCGGCATCTGCTACGGGATGCAGGCCATGGCGACCCAATTGGGCGGCCGGGTGGCCGGTTCAGACCGGCGCGAGTTCGGCCACGCCACGGCCCAGATCGTCGGCGACACACCGCTGTTTCGCGACTTGGGCGAGGTACTCGATGTCTGGATGAGCCATGGCGACAAGGTGGTCGGGTTGCCTTCCGGCTTCGTGCGCGCTGCCCGAAGCGAAAACGCGCCCATTGCCGCGATGGCCGACGTGCAGCGCGACTTCTACGGCGTGCAGTTCCATCCCGAGGTCACCCATACGCGACAAGGCGGGGAGATCATCCGCCGTTTCGTGCACGACGTGGCGGGGTGTCGGGGCGGGTGGACGGCCGAGGGCATCATCGAGCACGCCGTCGCCCGAGCCCGCGCCGAAGTGGGCCCGGGCAAGGTCATCCTCGGTCTTTCGGGTGGTGTCGACTCGAGCGTCGTCGCCGCGCTCCTGTCCCGCGCCATCGGCGATCAGCTCACCTGCGTATTCGTCGACAACGGCCTGCTGCGCAAGAACGAGACCGCCGAGGTGGAGGCGGCGTTCTCGTCGGCGGGTTCGGAACGCTCGAATGTGTTGCCCATCAACCTGGTGACGGTCGACGCCCGCGACGAGTTTCTCGATGCGCTCGTGGGCGTCGACGATCCGGAGGACAAGCGCAAGATCATCGGCCGGACCTTCATCGAGGTCTTCGAACGCGAAGCGGCGAAGATCCCCGGTGTCGGCTGGCTCGCCCAAGGCACCATCTATCCGGACGTCATCGAGTCCGCCGCGTCGAAACACGGCAAGGCGCACGTCATCAAGTCCCACCACAACGTTGGCGGCCTGCCGGAACGCATGGGGCTCAAGCTGGTCGAACCGCTGCGCGATCTGTTCAAGGACGAGGTGCGGGCCGTGGGCGTGGCACTTGGGCTGCCGGATCGCCTCGTCTTCCGCCATCCGTTCCCGGGACCGGGACTGGGAGTGCGGGTGCTCGGCGAGGTGAAGCGCGCCTATCTGGACGTGCTGCGCGAGGCCGACGCGATCTACATCGAGGAACTGCGCAAGGCCGATTACTACGACAAGGTCGCCCAGGCGTTCGCGGTCTATCTGCCGGTCAAGTCGGTGGGCGTGGTGGGCGATGCGCGCCGCCACGAACACGTGATCGGTCTGCGGGCGGTGGTCACGACGGATTTCATGACCGCGAACTGGACCGAACTGCCGCACGATCTGATCGCCCAGGTCAGCAACCGCATCGTCAATGAACTCGCCGGCGTCTCCCGAGTCGTCTACGACGTGACCAACAAGCCGCCAGGGACGATCGAATGGGAGTAGGACGAGGCGCAAGAAAACCACATATCGTGGTGACGAAAGGCGCGTAGGGGCGACCGTTGTGGTCGCCCGCCCGGGCGCTCCGCTCGGACTCGGTCGGCATTTTTTTGTACCGTCGCGGTGTCGCAGACTCCTAGCCTGCGCGTTTCACACCTATAGAGGATGTGCGAAACACCATGCGGGAATACGGATTGCGGAGCGAACAGAATTCAGGGAGTCCGTCCCTCCGAATCGCGCTAAATGTAGAAAAATAACTCGCGTTATCCGACGTTATCACCACCGTTTCGCGTATTGCAAGCGATTTCTGTAACTTTTTTCTCGTCCGTCTCGTCCGCTTGCCCGGCGCCGCCCCGCAGCCGCGCCACCGCGCCCCTGGACGCCTCCTGGTTGCGCACGTAGTAGGCCGGCATCGACGACGACTTCCAGCGGCCGGCAACCTGCACGTCCACGAGCGACGCGCCCTCCTCCACCAGCGACTGCGCGGCGCCGACGCGTAGCGAGTGCCCGGACACGCGCCGCGCGATCCCGGCCTGCTTCGCCCGGCGCTTGATGACGCCGCAAATCGCTGCCGCGCCCAGCCGCGTCTCCCCGATGCGGCGCCCGGGCACGGGGCGGAACAGCGGCCCGGACTCGATCCCGGCGGTGTCCATCCACTTCCGGAGCCGCGCCGCCGCCGCAGGGACGATATGGCCGACCGCGCCGTCCCCGTGCTGGTCCGTCTTACTGCGGTGGATCTCGATGTGCGCCGAGCCGTCCTTCTGGAACGACACGTCCCCGGCGTCCAGCGCCGACGCCTCGGCGATGCGCAACAGCGCACTGGAGATCACGCCGATCAGCGCCGCGTCGCGGAAACCGCGCGGGTCGTCGTTCGCCTCCGCGTGTTCGCACATCTCGTCGGCGTCCTCCCAGCGCAGCGGGCGGGCCTGGCCGCGTCCCCGCCCGGCGCCTTCGCGGCGGAACCGCTCCCGCCGCTGCGCCGCCAGGCCTCCCGCGGGATGCTCGGCGATTTCGTATCCGGCGCGGGCCGACTCCAGGGCGGCGCGCTTGACGGCGGCGACCGCCGTCACGGCGCTGGGGGGTGCCAGGCCCCTGTCGTACATCACGCCGAGGTAGTCGGCGAGCAGGCGGTCGGTCGGAGACCGTCCGTCGAGCCACGACTCGTAGCGCCGGAGCGCGCCGACGTACTTGTTGCGGGTGTTCTCCGCCATGGCCGCGTCGTCGAACAGGCGGACCGCCAGGTCGAAGTCCAGGTGCGGCAGGACCTTGTCCGGCGTCGCCTCGGCCTCCGGGGGCCGGTCGGTTTCGGGCGTTCGGGTCGTTTTGGCAAGGACCACGACTACGGCGATCGGGCGTTCGGCGGGTATGACGGCTTCGGGCAGGCGATGCAGGCGTCGGGACATGGCTCTCATTGAGGTCTTTCCACTTCGGTACTTCGGATAACGCGAGTTAACCACGGCCTCATGCCCATGCAACGGAGGGAAAAGGTGAGACGACTGACGATGGCTGCCGCCGCAGTGGTCGGCGCGATAGGAGGCGGTGCCGTGCTCGGCGACGACCACATGTCCGGCGAGTACGTCGACTGTTCCTATGTGTCGTGGGACTGTTTCGACGAATGCCTTGAACTGACATGGTGTGTGGCGATTCCCGAGAATGATGGCATTGCAGACTGTCTCTCGGAAAGGTTGGCGTTGGCTGCCTGCGAGGCCGACCCGGGAGGCGGATCGGGAGGGGGAACGGGAGGCGGGGTGATCATCATTCCGGGTTGCCCAGGAGGCCAGCATTACCACGCGGGCGGCGGGTGCCATGCTGACCACGTCTGCGGGGACGACGAGACCGGCGGCGGCGACGAGGACTGCAAGCCGGCGCCTCCGCCAGAGCCCACGCCGCAAGAGAACGCTGACAACTTGGCCCAGTGTATACTCGACAAACTCAGCACGGAGGACAACGGGGAAGCTACGCCCCACTCTGTCGAAATCCTCAAACGCCCCCGGGTTGGCGGCCGCGACGTGAACGGCTACGCCGGGTGCGTCCGGGGAAGTCGGTACATCACCTACGTGAAAGAAAGCGTGGCGAAGAGAGGCAGAGGGAGGCTGCACGACGTGATGACGCACGAGATCGCGCACCACATCGCGACCGATCTGAAGACGTGCGGATCATACGACGGCAGAGAGCACGGAAGCGCATTCGAAGGTGCGCGATCCAGGGTGCGGTCGGCGGCCCGCGGATGCAACTGACGGAGAAAGCGGCGGGTGCCTGCGCTGCGGTCGCGCTCGTCGCCGCCGCCGGTTGCGCTTGGTTCCTATTTCGCGACGCGGCACAGCCCGTCGCGGCCAGTGCGAAGACCGAAGCCGTCCCGCCAACATCCACCACGCCCCCTGCCGCAGTTCCGCCAGCCACGCCGGTGACGTATTCCGTCGGCATCCAGGAGCCTGCGGTCGCATGCGCGGGCGAGCCATGGGAGGCGCAGCCTGGCGACCCCTGCGGACTGGCGATGGACTACCGCTTTTCCCGCGAGAGGGTGATCCCTGGGCGGCTCTTTGACGGCCACGGCGGATGGAGAGCCGACTGGGAGGACGAAGACTTGGCGGCGTCGCGGGCAAGAACGGATCCGGCGATGCCTATGTGGCGGGACGTGTTCGGCGATGCCGAAACCGACCGCGTCAGGGCCGAAGCCGCGCTGGCGGATCCGACCTGCGCTGAGGGGCGTACCCCCCTAGGCGGCGCGTGTGCACCGGACGCCGTGGCGGCCGCCGGCCTGATGCAGGAGGCCTGTGTCAAGCCACTGGCGGCGGAGGGTGTGCGCAATCCGTGGATACCACCCGGAGAGAAACCTTGGAACAGGATAGATCCCGCCGAGAAGACGGAAATCTGGAGGTGGTACGTGGAACAGCTCGACGCGGACCCCGACCTGACGACGGAGGAATACTGGAAGAAGCGGAGGCGGGCCGAAACGGCGATGTACCGTTACGCGTGGCGGGTGATGCGGTGCGCCACCCTGCCAGAGTCTGTCTTGTCTTGGTTCGGCACGCTACCCACGCCGACCGGGGAGGTAGGCGACGACACACAGGCTATCGAACTGTACCGGTTCGCATCGCGCCACGGCGTGGAATGGGCTGAGGCGCGGCAACGGATGCTAGAGTTCTGAGAGAGGATCCTCGGACACACGCGACTTCGTTCCCACGTCTGTAGGAGATTTCCCTAGGTCGACATCAAATGGGCCGACCCCAAGGGGAGGAGTCCGGGACACACGCGAATCCGTCCTACACGGAGCCGTGCCGGAGGGGCACAGGCGGCCCGCAGGAGACGGGAACATACGCGTTGGTGATCGCACGCGGCTGCAGACCGCGAGGCGTGCTTCCCGAGTTCGGGAGCCGAGGGGCCGAGGGGTTCGGCGGACGGCGACCGGGGGCGGCCGCGCCCCGGCCTCAGGCGGGCAGGGGCGTCTCCCGGAACTGCATGGCCCGGTCGGCAAGCCATCGCCGCAGCGCCGGCCCGTCGCCGAAGGCGCGCTGCCGTTTGCGGAGCACCGTCGTCCGGGCCAGCCACCGGCTCAGCCCGCCCGGACGGTCCGCCGACCGCCCGGTGTCGGCCTCGGCCATGGCCCGCACCAGATCGACGTACTCCGCCAGGGTGAGGTGGGGACGCGGCCGCCGGCACGGCCGCGCGGTGTCGGCCTCCTCCGGACCCGGTTCCGGCCCGGAAGATGCCACCGGGGATTCCGCGTCGGGCGTTTCGGTCCCGGCATGGCAGGGACCCTCCTGCTCGGCCTCCTCCCGGTCACCTTCGGACGGACCCCCGGACGCGACGGCATCCAGATCGAATGTCACTGTTTCGCCGTCGACACGCGCCTCGATCGGAACAACAGCACGCGGCGGCGGATCCTCGGCCGCGGACCATCCGTCGAGGCCGGCCACTACCGGCCGCAGGTAGTCGGCCAGCGCCTCGGCGCTGTTCACCTGCAGGCGCTCGCGAATGGACGTGTCGCGGATGTCCTCGATGCGCCCGGCCAGTTCCGCCCGCACCGGGTTGAGGTCGACGTACGCCATGGCGGCGATCAGCGCCTCCTCGGTCAAGAGCGCGCCCGAGTAGAAGCGCTGCTCGAAGAAGTGCCCGGTGCGGTCGTCCTCGAGGTTGGCGCGCCGGGCGATGGGCTGCTTGAGGTGCTTCATGAAGTGCGACATCGAGCCCAGCGTGACACGGGCGCGCGCCACGCGGTCGGCGTTGTCCAGAATCAGCTCGCGGCGCTCCGGCTTGAGGGCCTCGACGACCTTGCCGCGCTCGGTGGGCGGGAAGGCCTCGACCCAGCGCCGCGCCACCTCCTCGTCGCTCCAGCCGCGCCCGGCGAGCGGGTCGTGGCGCAGCACCAGGTGGAAGTGGTTGCTGAGCACGGTGTAGGCGTACACGTCGACCGCGAAGCACGGCGCGATCCGCCTGAGGCGCTCGACGAGCCAGGCGCGGCGGTGGGAGTAGTCGCGGCCGTCGTAGTCGTCGACGCCGCAGAGGAAGGCGCGGCGCACGCAGCGCGACACGAGGTGGTAGTCGCATTCGTTGACGGGATCGACCAGCAGATGCCGCGGGGTTGCCATGCGGCAATGGTCCGCAATCCGGACACGCGGCGGTATCGCCGAATCGCCATGGCTGGCGTGGGAAATACCGGCATCGGCGCGTGCGAAATCGGCTAGGCTCCTCGTGGGACGGAATCGCGTGTGTCCGTAGTTCCGTCGCGTCGTGGGACGGAATCGCGTGTGTCCGTAGTTCCTTCGCGTAGTTCCTTCGGGTCCATCAACGCCTAGCCGATGTTCCCCGGTTGCCGTCGGAGCCCACACGTTCAACCGTCACGGATCGGCTGAGCACACCGACCACGCACAGCACGGGAACCTGCGGCGGCGGGCAGTTTTTCGACGCCCATCCAGGTGCCAATTGCAGGTTGAGGTCGGGGACAACCGGTCGCCGGTCAACGCGGAGGGCGGGTGTGAGATGCCCTCCGCCAAACGTCTTCGTCAACGCTTCCCGTTGTCCCGCCGCTTGGCGACCCGGGCGGCGTCGATCTCGAGCTTCATCTTGTAGATTCCTAGCGACTCCTTGACGTCTTCCGGGACCGGTCGGCGCAGGGCCGGAATCCGTTGGTATTCCCCCTTCTCCATGGCCAGACGCAAACTGAGCGTGGTCTTCGGCGAGGAGTAGGTGGCGATCTCGGTGAGGCCCGACGAGTAGAAACCCATCCGCTGCATCAGTTTGTCCGAGGCGTTGGCGAGCACCTCCGGATCCACCGTCAACTGCCAGTTCTCCTGCTGGCGCAGCCAGGGTTTCACGTTGGAGTTGGTCATGATGTAGCGCCATTCGTCGGTGTGGTTGACGCCGGTGCCGTGCAGAAGGCGACCGTCCATCAGGACCACGGTGCCGCCCCTGGCTTCGACGTTGATGGCGGGCGGCAGGGGACCGACTTCCTCCCCGGGTCGTACCGACGAGACCAGCCGGTGGCTGGTGGGGATGACCAGCGTGCCGCCGTTCACCTCGTTCATGTCCTGCATGATGTAGACGGTGTTGACGAGTATCGGGGCACCGGGCGTCTGTATCGGGTGGATTGCGCCGGAGTCCTGGTGCAGATTCTGCGGGTAGCTGCCGGGACGGGCGATGTTGGACGCGAACGAATAGGCGTAGTGGCCGCGGCCAAGGAGTTCGTTGTTGAGCTGCTCGATGAGCGGGCCGCCCTGGACCCACTCGGGACTGAACTCGATGCACTTGGCGAAGCAGTCGCCCTTGTTGACCAGCGTCCACATGATGTGGAAGTGCGGGCTCATGTCGGCGAGGCCGCACTCCCGTTCCGCCTCCGCCTGCTCCTCCAGGCGATCTCGCATGGTGGTGCGCTGCCGTTCGCTCATGGCGTCTTCGATCAGGCAGAAGCCGTACTTCTGAAGATCTCGCCGGGCCTGGTTGATGTCCTTCGTCTCCCGGGGCAGGTCGTTGAACTGCTTCCAGTAGTTGTGCTTTCGCGCCACCGTCGTGTCGTAGTACGGGGTGCCGTTCAACCCGCCGCCCTCGGCGCTTCGTCCGGCGTCGAACAGCGGACACGTGAACCGCTCGGTGAGGGAACCGTCGGGGCGCATGGCGGGCACGCCGTTGCCGCCCACCGGCGGTCTCAGCCAGGGATTGTTCTTGTGCATGGAGCGAAACGGCTCGCCGGACGCGAACCATTGGGCATCGGTCATCCTCGAGTCGTCGTCGGACAATGCGGCCACGTTCTCGGCAAGGAACTCGGCGGGGATGGGGTCGTCGGGTACGTCCGGTTCGGAAGCTGCCATGGCTCGTTCGTTCGGCGTGGATTGTCGCGAAGTCTACCAAGAGGCAAGCGGGAAACGTTGATCATCGGCAGCCCTGCCGCGCTGACATTCGCCTCAAGCCGGGGCTATGATTACATTGCGCTTGGCCTGCGGAGCGATCATGCGGAATCTGATTGTTGCTGTTCTGTCTCTGGCTGCTGCCTCGAATGCGATTACAGCGGAGGAGACGACCTCGGCCCACCTCTACCAGGCGGTCGTGCGAGTGGGGGCGGATGTGGACCTTGTGCGGGAGGTGATGGGCCGGCCCGAGTCGACCACCGATCCGTGGATCGTCGTCCAAGCGGAACCGAGGCACGTTTTCTACCAGGCGCTCACGTTGTTGCGTAAAGCCAATCGGCTGGCGGCCGAGTTGGTGAACGAGAATCGGGCGGGACTGCTTCCCGTTGCCGAGGGTGAGATCCAACCCGCGCTCGTCCTCGACGTCATCGAGCGGGCGGCGGCCCAAATCGACGCCGTTCGCGCCGAATTGGGCATTACGTACCGGGCCGAGACGCCCGAACTCGAGGCCGACCGCGAGCCCTCGGATGTCCTGCGCGAGATCGTCCAGGTCAGCCGGCAGTTGAACCACCTGATCGACCGGCGCTTCAAGATGGAGGATGTCTACGCGCGGCTGGAACTGGCGGCGACCTACGTGGCGGGGGCATTGACCCGGGACGAGTCGGTGCCGGAATACGGCGAATTGCCCCCGTTCGAGTCCGGCAAGGTGCCGGCGGACGTGTATCGGCGGGTTCTCGAGTGCCTGGAACTCGCGACCGTGGTCGGCGAACGGCGCGACGTCGACGTGTTGAAGCTGAACCTGCGTCGCGAACTGCGCCGCCGTGACATCGCGCCGGCGGATGTCTACGATCTGGCCACCACTTTGCTGTCCGAGGTCGCCTACCTGACCTTGGTTCTCGACGCCAAGGATGTCGACGCGCCGCCGATTGAACGGCCGGAACACATCTTCCCATCGCACGTCTACCGGATCGCCGGCATGCTGCAGGACGAACTGGCGCGCCTGGAAGCCCGGAACTAGTGCACGAGTACTGGATGCGCGAGGCCCTAACCCTCGCGCGACAAGCGGGCGTCCGGCACGAAGTCCCCGTGGGTGCGGTGGTGGTCATCGACGGCGAGTGCATCGGTCGCGGCCGGAACCGTCCGATCGCGACGGTGGATCCCACCGCGCACGCGGAAATCGAAGCGTTGCGCATGGCGGGGCGTGCCGTGGGGAACTACCGACTGCCGGGGGCTGCGCTCTACGTGACGGTTGAACCGTGTGCCATGTGCGCCGGTGCCATGGTGCATGCCCGGATCGAGCACCTCGTGTACGGCGCTGCCGAGCCCAAGTCGGGTGCCGTGGCGAGTACCGCACGACTGTTCGAATCGCCGGGAGTCAACCATCGTCCCGAGGTGACCGCTGGGGTTCTCGCGGACGAGTGCGCGCAATTGGTGATGGAGTTTTTCGAGGCTCGCAGGGTTTCCTGAAACCGCCTTGCAGATAACGGCAGTAGGCTCGACGCCGTATAATGGCGTCGCTCATGCCGCTCCGCGTCGAGATTCTGACCGGCTCCCCAGCGTTTTCTCGTGCGCGACTCGCCGCGAAGCTAGCCGAGTTGCAACGATTCGATCCCCGTGTCGACGCCGTATTCGCCGAGTACGTGCACTTCCTGATTCTTCGGCGTGAATTGGCAGGCAATGACCGGACCACCGCCCGCGCGCTTCTGACTTACGGACCCCGTCGGGACCTGCCCGCGCGGGTCGGTCAGCCGTTCTGTGTTGTTGTGCCGCGACCAGGCACCGTTTCGCCCTGGTCCAGCAAGGCCACGGACATCTTTGAGCGCTGCGGTCTGAGTGCCGTCGCTCGGGTCGAGCGGGGGATTCGTTGGTACGTGGAAGGCAGCACGGCCCGCAATTTCTCCAGGTGTCTGCACGACCGGATGACCGAAGCGGTTGTGTTCGACGACGACTTCTCGTCATTGACCGAGTCGACCGTGCCACGGCCGTTGAACGTGATTGTCCTGGCCGACAACCCGGCGGATGCACTGGTTGCCGCCGACGAACGCCTCGGCCTCGCGCTCTCCGACGACGAGATCGACTATCTGGCTCAAGCCTACGCCGAATTCGGTCGCGACCCGACGGATGCGGAACTCATGATGTTCGCGCAGGCCAATTCCGAGCACTGCCGGCACAAGATCTTCAACGCGACCTGGGAGGTCGGCGGCGAACGCCAGCCGAAGTCGCTGTTCGCGATGATTCGCAACACCTATCAACGCATCAACGGCGAAGGGATCCTCTCCGCCTACTCGGACAACGCCGCCGTGATCGAGGGCGCCGAAACGACGCGCTTCTTTCCGCGTGCCGATCACGTGTATCGGGCATCCGCCGCCCCGAGCCACGTGCTGATGAAGGTGGAGACCCACAACCACCCCACCGCCATCGCCCCCTATCCAGGTGCGGCCACGGGTTCCGGCGGGGAGATCCGCGACGAAGGGGCCGTCGGACGTGGCTCGAAGCCCAAGGCGGGCTTGGTTGGGTTCACGACCAGCCATCTGGAAATTGGCTCCTCGCTTGAACCCTGGGAACTCGGTGCGGGGAAGCCCGGGCGGATCGCCTCGGCGCGGGAGATCATGCTGGACGGGCCACTGGGCGCGGCCGCGTTCAACAACGAATACGGGCGGCCATGTCTGGTCGGCTACTTCCGGACCTTCGAGGCACGGGGCCGGGACGGGGAGGACTGCGGCTACCACAAGCCGGTGATGATCGCCGGCGGCGTCGGTGCCGTTGCCGAGCAACACGTGACGGCGGTCGACGTGCCCGTCGGTTCGAAACTGATCGTGCTCGGCGGTCCCGCCATGCTGATCGGCCTAGGCGGCGGGGCGGCGTCGAGCATGGCGTCCGGCGAGAGCGATTCGGAACTCGACTTCGCGTCGGTGCAGCGCGACAACGCCGAGATGCAGCGCCGCTGCCAGGAGGTCATCGACCGCTGCTGCGCCCTAGGCGATGCCAATCCGATCCGGCTCATCCACGATGTCGGCGCCGGCGGGCTGTCCAATGCGCTGCCAGAACTGGTCAACGACGCGAACGTCGGCGGGCGATTCGACATCCGTGCCGTCCCGAACGCCGATCCCGGCATGTCGCCGATGGAGATCTGGTGCAACGAGGCCCAGGAACGGTACGTGCTGGCGGTGGCGACGGAGGATCTCGCGGTCTTCGAGGCCATCGCGACCCGGGAGCGCTGCCCCTACGCGGTCGTGGGGGAGGCGACGGCCGAGAAGCGGTTGATCGTCGACGACTCGGAACTCGATGGGAAGCCGGTGGACATGCCGCTGGCCACGCTTCTGGGCAAGCCGCCGCGGATGAGCCGGGCGTTCGTTTCTGTGCCGCGCCAGTCGCAGCCTATCGACTATCGACCCATCGAACTTGCCGAAGCCATCGACCGCGTGTTGCGCTTCCCGGCGGTGGCAAGCAAAAAGTTCCTGATCACGATCGGGGACCGGAGCATCACGGGCCTCGTCGCCCGCGACCAGATGGTCGGCCCATACCAAGTGCCCGTATCGGATGTCGCGGTCACGCTCGCCGGATTCCAGACGGTTCGGGGCGAGGCAATGGCCATGGGCGAGCGGCCGCCCGTCGCAGTGATCAATCCGGCCGCCGCGGTGCGCCTTGCGGTGGCGGAGGCGCTGACGAATCTTGCGGCCGCGCCGATCAAGAGCCTGTCCCGCGTGGTTCTTTCCGCCAACTGGATGGCGGCCGCCGGTCACGACGGCGAAGACCAGGCTTTGTTCGAGTCGGTTCGCGCCGTGGGCGAGGAGTTGTGTCCCGCGCTCGGCATCGCCATCCCGGTGGGCAAGGACAGTTTATCCATGCGGACGACCTGGGACGCCAGAACGGTCGTCTCCCCGGTGACCTTGAATATCAGCGCCTTCGCGCCCGTGACGGACGTCCGCAAGACCCGCACCCCCTTGCTTGGAGAGGACACTCACCGCCTGTTTCTCATCGAGCCGCCCTTTGCCCGGCGGCGCCGGCTCGGAGGAAGCGTTCTCGCGCAGTGCTACGGATCCCTTGGCGCCGAACCGGCGGACGTGGACGACGCGGCGGCCCTCAAGGGCCTGATCGAGTTGGCGGGCGAGCTTGTCGATGCAAACCTGATCACCGCCTATCACGACCGGTCCGATGGCGGACTGCTCGCAACACTGCTTGAGATGTCCTTCGCCGGACGGACCCGTGGCCTCGACATCCCCGTTGGCGATGACCCGATCCCGGAACTCTTCGCAGAGGAAGTGGGCGTGGTGGTGGGCATCGCGGAACAGCATGTCGACGCGGTGGGGAGACGTGCAGCCCAAGCCGGTCTCGAGTGCTCGTTGGTGGCGGAACGCCGCGACGATGAGCGCATCGTCATCAGTCGCGGAGACGTGGAGATGTTTGTGTCCACCCGCGCGGACCTGGAACGGACCTGGGCGTCCACCAGCCATGCGATGCAGCGCCTCCGGGATGATGCCGCGTGCGCCGACGAAGAGCTCGCGTCGATCGACGAGGCGGCGTCCGGCTTGGTGTTCAAGGCGGCCTTCGACCCGGAAGACGACATCGCCGCGCCGTTCGTGGCTTCCGGTCGTCGTCCCCGGGTGGCGATCCTTCGGGAGCAGGGTGTCAACGGCCAGATCGAAATGGCCGCGGCCTTCGACCGGGCGGGCTTCGAAGCCGTCGACGTGCACATGTCCGACCTGTTCAACCGCCCCGGCTATCTCGACGAATTCCAGGCGCTCGCCGCCTGCGGCGGGTTCTCCTACGGCGACGTGCTCGGCGGGGGCGGCGGATGGGCGAAGTCCATCCTGTTCGAACCCCGGGTCCGGGATGCCTTTGCCGCCTTCTTCGCCCGCGACACCCTCGCGCTAGGGGTCTGCAACGGCTGCCAGATGATGGCCGAACTCAAGGAACTGATCCCCGGCGCCGAGAACTGGCCGAGGTTCGTCGGCAACCGCTCGGAGCGCTTCGAGGCCCGCACGGTGCAGGTACTCGTCAACGGCGTGGACTCGCCGTGGCTCGACGGAATGGCTGATGCGTTGCTGCCGATCCCCGTGGCACACGGCGAGGGGAGGGCGGAGTTCAACGAGGGCGTTGCGGCCACGGACCTGGAGCGCACGGGACAACTGGCCTTGCAATTCGTCGATGGAAACGGCGCGCCGGCGATCCGGTATCCAATGAACCCGAACGGATCCGAACTTGGACTCGCGGGCATCACCGCAGCGTCGGGAAGGACGCTGGTCATGATGCCCCATCCGGAACGGGTATTCCGGGCCGTACAGAATTCCTGGGTCCATCCATCCTGGGGTGAAGACGGCCCGTGGCTCCGGCTGTTCCGAAACGCCCGTGCGGCGCTCGGTTGATGGCTTTGTTCGGCGCTCTCGGACACAATGCCTAGGACGACCGAACGCAGTAGCCGATGATCTACAGCCTGGATGACGCGAGCCTGCAAACCGAGGGCGACTATTTCATCGCCGACACGGCGGTCGTCATCGGCTCGGTACGCCTAAAACACGAAGCCTCGGTGTGGTGGGGGGCGGTGCTTCGGGGCGATTTCGACACGATCACCGTCGGGGCGCGCACCAATGTCCAGGACAACGCGGTGGTGCACATGGACGAGGGCTACCCGGTCACGCTGGGCGACCAAGTGACCGTGGGCCACAAGGCCGTGCTGCACGGCTGCACCGTGGGCGACAACAGCCTGATCGGCATCGGTTCGGTGGTGCTAAACGACGCGATCATCGGCAACGACTGCCTGATCGGCTCCAACGCGCTGATCACGGAAGGCAAGTTGATTCCGGATCGCAGTCTGGTGCTAGGTTCCCCGGGCAAGATCATCCGCGAACTCACCGACGAGGAGGTGGAGGAGATCACCGGGTTTTCGGAACTCTACGTCAACAACTTCCGGCGCTACCAGGCAGGTTTGAAGCAGGTGGCGAAGCGGAACACGCCATGACCAGGATCGGTACGCCTTTGTCGGCCAGCGCCACCCGGGTGATGACCCTGGGCGCAGGCGAACTCGGCAAGGAAGTCATCATCGAGCTGCAGCGCCTCGGCGTCGAGGTGATCGCCGTGGACCGCTATACGAATGCCCCGGGCATGCAGGTCGCGCACCGCAGCCACGTCGTCAACATGCTCGATGGCGGCGAACTGCGGCGCGTGGTCGAGGCCGAAAAGCCCGACCTTGTCGTGCCCGAGATCGAGGCCATCGCCACGCCGACGCTTGTGGAGATGGAGGCCGAGGGCTGGCGCATCATCCCGACGGCCCGGGCGGCGAGGCTGACCATGAACCGGGAAGGCATTCGCCGTTTGGCCGCGGAGGACCTGGGCGTTGCCACCTCCGCGTACCGGTTCGCCGCGACGGAGGAGGAGTACCGGGCTGCGGTGGACGCCATCGGCACGCCCTGCGTCGTCAAGCCGGTGATGAGTTCCTCGGGCAAGGGCCAGACCACCGTGCATTCGCCTACCGATGCCATGGCGTCGTGGCACGCCGCCCGGGAAGGGGCCCGGGGCGGTGCCGACAAGGTGATCGTCGAGGGGTTCATCGACTTCGACTACGAGATCACGCTGCTCACGGTCCGGCATCGCGACGGCGTCACATTCTGTGCGCCCATCGGCCATCGCCAGGAGGGCGGGGACTACCAGGAGTCCTGGCAGCCCCAGCCCATGACCGACGCGGCGCTCGCCGAATGCCACCGCATTGCCGAACTGGTGACAGGTGAACTGGGCGGTAGCGGGCTATTCGGCGTCGAGTTCTTCATCAAGGACGACGCGGTCTGGTTCAGCGAGGTGAGCCCGCGGCCCCACGACACCGGCATGGTGACCCTCATCAGCCAGGACCTGTCGGAGTTCGCCCTGCACGCACGCGCCATCCTCGGTCTCCCGATCCCGGTGATCCGGCAGTTCGGCCCGGCGGCCTCGGCGGTGATCCTGGCCCACGGCGATTCGGACCGGGTGTCGTTCGGCAACCTCGAAGACGCGCTGACGGCACCGGACACCCAGATCCGGTTGTTCGGCAAGCCCGAGGTCCACGGCGAGCGGCGCATGGGCGTTGGCTTGGCGTTGGCGGACTCCATCGACGCCGCCCGCGCGAAGGCAGGCGCGGTCGCTGCGGCGGTCGATATCGAGTTGTAGGCCGTTATTCATCCCAGGCGACGCAGGAAGTCGGCCAGGTCCCGGCTCTGGAGTGCGGCGTCGAGCACGGCTTCATTCGGCAATGCGGCGATCCGGTCGGCGCATTCGCTCAACTGCCCGGCGACGGGGATGTCTCGGGCCGTCAGAAGACGTTCGACCGTGGCCAACCGCTCCCGGAACAGCGCCTCCCGGCCCTCGCGACGGCCTACTTCGAAGCCCGCCGCCTCGCCTTCGCGCAGGCCCTCGCGGCGACCGATCCGCCGTTCTGCGGCCACGAAGGGATCGTCTTCCGGTCGGGTGCCCGTCAGCCGTCCCATGGCCTCGCCGACCCGGCGCAGGCTAGCCACGGTGATCGAGGACGTCCACGGCTCGTTCAGGGAGGCGTGGATCTCGCGTGCCGACCACGTCGGGAACGCGTCGCTCTCCGGGCTCTCCCGATACGTGCCGTTGTCTATAACGTAGATGGTCAAACCCGACCGCTTGCGCTTGCTCGGCATGCCGGCATCGGGAACCTCGACCCACAACTCCGGGACGCCCCAGGAGGCAAAAAGATCGAGCTTGCGGTCGCGGATGTCCGTGGTCAGGTCGACCTCGAACACGACGTCCGGCAGAGGAAAGTTGCCGACGATGATCACCTGGGGCAGCTCGTCGGGACAGTCGAGGTAGATCATCTGGTCCGGCTGCGCCGCGTACACCCTGGCGCCGTCGGGTGTGCGTTCCTGAAGGTCGGCGGTGCCGTACATGGAGATCGGCGTCCCGCGCATCTTGCCGATGTCGGTGACCAGCGCGACCAGCCGGCTGCTCGGGTGCTCGTGCCTGGGGCTTGTGTCGCGGAGCACCCAGGCGGTCTCGGTCGCGGCTTCCCAGTACTCGTAACGGCCTTCGTAATTGGCGATTTCCTCGCAAGACAGCGGCACCGGCCGACAGCCGCGCAGCGTGCAGGTCGTCGATCGAACTGGCCGCTTTGCGGGATGTGCCATGCGACGCCTCGGCGTTCTTGCGAGGACGGGGACGGAACTATAGAGCCCCTGCGGGCGGGGATACGTCGGTCACTCAAAAAACCGCGCAAAAACAAGGGGTTTAGTACGTTTCTGTGCGAGCAGACTGCCTGGTGAACCGGGACTTGAGCGCGGGCAGCGCAGGCCGAATCCCGCCGGTGGCCGATCGGCACCGACTAGGCCTACTCACCCAAGCCCGAAGGCGGTTCGGGGTACGAAATCCCGTAGCGTAGTCCGCGCCCCCGCCCGTGCGAAACCAGCGCGCCCATATCGCGTAGTGCGGCCAGATCCCGGGTGGCGGTCGCTGGCGAACACTTGGCGATCGAGACGTAGTTTTTCGCGGACAGACCGCCCGCGAACCCGGCCCTGCCTTCAGCGAGAACGCGGGCGATCACCTTGCGCTGACGCTCGTTCAAGCGGTCGCCATAGCGGTCATGGAACCGCGTCTTGTCCAGGACGAACGCCACTTCGGCCAGGGCGACCTCCTGGGCACGGACGAACGTACCGAATCGCGATCTAGGTTCTCGCCTTCGATCGCGCTCGTCGCGATCACTTCTGAGAGCATCAGTGCGACCTGGGCGTCGGTCTGGTAGGCGTTCGACAACGCTTCGACGCGCCCGGAGAGGCGTTCGGCCGCACGGTGAAACGCGTCGACGCGATCCTGGAACGCGGCTGGGTCGAAGATGAAATTCGGCCAGTTAGGGTGTTGCCAGATCCACATATGAGGCGATTCTACGTGCTAATCGCCTCAAGAACCGCTGATTTTTGATTTGATTACGCGGGCAATCCCATCACGCGGATTGCCAGCTAAAAGAACGCCGTTGTCCGAACCATCGCCGCCATCCGCCGCCACCCGGTGCCACCCGGCGGCACGGCACGGGTGCCGCTATGTGTTAGGGCACTTCGCCGGCCCGGCCATAGCGGGCGCACGCCCCTGCCGGGCGCGCGCACATCCCGGCCCGGTGGCCAATCGGCACCGATTTCGCTATAGTCCGCTCCGCCTGCGAGGCACTATCGCGATGATGAAAAGCGGAACCGACACCAACGCCACGCGACTCGCCACCCGCGCGAGCCTTATCCTGCTGCTCCTGCCGGCTTAGCCGGCTATACCTCATCGAAAGGGCAATATCCGCCCACCGTCAAAACCCCGATCACCGTCCCACGGAGGTTGCGCGATGAATCCGCAGCATCGACAGACCGTATCCGGCAGCCGCAAGGGCGCCATGCCGTTCCAGAAATACACCCCATTCGAGCCGGTGGATCTCCCCGACCGACGCTGGCCCGGTGCCGTGCTGACCGAGCCGCCGCGCTGGTGCAGCGTCGATCTCCGGGACGGCAACCAGGCGCTGATCGATCCCATGAACGTGGACGAGAAGCTGCGCATGTACGAACTGCTGCTCGAGGTCGGGTTCGTGGAAATCGAAGTGGGTTTCCCGGCGGCGTCGCAGCCGGATTTCGACTTCATCCGCCGCATCATCGACAACGGCATGGTTCCGAACGGCGTTACCGTCCAGGTGCTCTGCCAAGCCAGGCCGGAACTCATCGAACGGACGGTGGAAGCACTTGACGGCGCACCCAGCGCGATCTTCCACCTCTACAACTCGACCTCCGAACTCCAGCGTCGCGTGGTCTTCAACATGGACCGAACCGGGATCATCGATCTGGCCGTGCAGGGCACCGCGGTAGTCAAAGATGGCGTCAAGCATCTCTGCGGCACCGACATCCATTTCGAGTACTCGCCGGAGAGCTTCACGGGCACCGAACTCGACTTCGCGGTGGACATCTGCACAGCCGTCGCCGACGAATGGGGGGCGACCGCGGAACAGCCGATAATCGTCAATCTGCCGTCTACGGTGGAGATGGCGACGCCGAACGTCTACGCCGACCAGATCGAGTGGTTCGGGCGGCAGTTCGCCGACCGCGACCGCATCGTCATCAGCCTGCACACCCACAACGACCGGGGTACCGGCGTCGCCGCCACGGAACTCGCCCTCATGGCCGGCGCGGAGCGCGTCGAGGGCACGTTGTTCGGCAACGGCGAACGCACAGGCAACTGCGACCTCGTCACCGTCGCCATGAACCTGTTCTCTCAAGGGGTCGATCCCGAACTCGACTTCCGGGACATGCCCCGCATCCGGTCTACCGTCGAGACCATCAACAAGCTGCCGGTCCACGAACGCCATCCCTACGCTGGCGACCTCGTGTTCACGGCGTTCTCGGGTTCCCATCAGGACGCCATCAAGAAGGGCATGGCCCGGGTCGACCGCGAGCATTGGGAGGTCCCGTACCTACCCATCGACCCCTCCGACGTGGGTTCTTCCTACAAGGAAACCGTCCGCGTCAACAGCCAGTCCGGCAAAGGCGGGGTCGGTTTCATCCTAGAGGAACACTTCGGCGTGGCGCTGCCGCGGGAGATGCTGGTGGAGTTCTCCAAGGTCGTCCAGGCCCTGACGGAGAGCCTCGACCGGGAGGTGCGCCCCGACGAGATCTATGAGGCCCTGAAGGACGAGTATCTAGTCGACACCGGCCCGTATCGACTGATCGACTACTACCTGAGCCGCGCCGACGGGGACGCCCAGCACTGCACGGCGAAGCTCGAAGTACCGGACGGCGAGGTGGCCATCGTCGGTGAAGGCTCCGGTCCCATCGAGGCGTTCGTCAACGGCATGGTGACGACGCTCAACGAGCCCCTCAACATCATCGACTACCACGAACGCGCGATGGGGGCGGGCAAGGACGCGAGCGCGATTTGCATCGTCGCCGTAGGCGACGCCGTGGGGATCGGCGACGAGGAAGTAGCCGGCGCGAACTGCTACGGGATAGGGATCAGCCAGAACACCGTGACGGCTTCGTTGGTCGCCATCGTGTCTGCGGTCAATCGGCGGTGGAAGCAGAGGTAGCGGAAGAGGATCGTTCTCCTCGCAGCCCTCAACAACCTTGGTCGAGTCCGTCGAGAAGAACCCGCTCAAGCCCGTCGGGGCGGAGTTCCTCCAGGAAGACGAGCTCGGACTCCCACCCGCGATAGCGGGTGAGAAAAAAGTCGCGCCCGCCATGCGTAAACTTGGCGTGGACCTGGCCGACAGCGGAGTCGAAGTTGTAGGAGTGACTCTGCGGATCAACCCACTTGATGATCATCTCCTCGTAGGTGGGTTTCGTGGCGCCATCCACCGTCAACTTCACGTATCCGTCCGCGGACTCCCTCCACGTGGTTCGTAGCGCGCCGACCTCCCGGCCATGGACGTCGATCGTGCGAGCCCCGTACACGGTCCACAACCGACCGGTCCTTAATGATCGGCGCTCGCCTTCCAGCAAGTCCTGTTCGGCAAGCGCCGCGAGCAGGCCTGAGGGGAGGTCGTCGTCCACTGCGGTTACAGGTGGCAGAAACGGTACACCGTCGAGGCTGACCAGAACGGGAAACTGTCGTCGCACATGGGGATGCGGCGATGTCCAGAGTGCCGGGTCATCCACCCCATCGGTATCTTGGTCGACACCTTGGGATCCATGTGGCGGCATGATCCGCGCTCGCCAACCGGGTTCCGCCTCTCCACAACCGGCCCGCAGAACGGTGAAGCCTTCGATGGCCGCCCGGTATGTACGCCCGTCGTGGAGTATATTGACGGTGGCGTCGATCGAAAGCCTCAAGCGCCCCTCCACAACCGACTCCGGGTTTGGCTGTAGATCGGAGCTCCAAATGCGGCGCCTGGCTTCGCGTTCCTTGGACCATAGGGGCAGGGCGAAGCGCCTCGGTTCGTCCAAGGTTTCGACGGGCCACACGACATCGCCGGAGGAGCGGACGAAGCCGATGCGGAGGTCTCGTATCAGCGCCTCTCTCACCTCGTCTGGCGGTTCAGGTTCGCCTGCCGAACAGCAGCACAACCCCGCCATCGCGACGACGGTCGAGATCAGGCGGTAGTCGATCATCGGTCCAATCTAACATCGTGGGGCAGCCAGGCGTGTGGTGCAGTAGCGGGTTCGTGACTGGCTGGACACGATGGCGTTGACATATTGATGCATCATGCGTATGTCTTGATGTATGCGTACGACCATTCGTTTGAACGACGCCCTTCTCTCGGACGCGAAGAGCTACGCTGCCGCGATCGGTCTCACGTTGACTGCGCTCATCGAGGAGTCCTTGCGTCAGCGGCTGGCGTCCGCCCGTCCAGCGCGGCGGGAACGGGTCGAGCTGCTCACGACGGGCGAGGGCGGACTGCATCCGGGAGTCGATATGGACGACTCGGCGTCCGTTCTGGATGCCATGGAGCGACCGCTTGATTCTTCCTGACGTCAACATCCTCGTATACGCGCATCGGCGCGACATGCCAGACCACGGTGCCTATCGCGACTGGCTCGCCGCCGAAGTGAATTCCGATGCCGCATTCGGGCTGAGCGATCTGGTCCTGAGCGGCTTCATCCGGATCGTCACCCATCCGAGGGTGTTCCAGGCGCCAACCAAGCTTGACGACGCCATGGCCTTCGCCTCCCAACTCCGCAACCAACCCAATCGGATTGGTGTCGCGCCCGGGACCCGTCACTGGGAGATCTTCGCGGGGTTGTGTGTGTCCGCCGGGGCCAAGGGCAATCTCGTTCCCTATGCCTACTTCGCGGCGTTGGCGATCGAGCATGGCTGCCAATGGATCACGACCGATCGGGACTACAGCCGGTTCGCGGGGCTCAATTGGAGACATCCTCTCGTTAGCTGAGGCGTCGCTTCGTCGCTGCGCATGTCGGCAACCATGCGGACCGTCCGGGGGCTAGCGAAATCCATGCGTCGCCGCGCAGACGGATGCCGGTCGGGAAGCTAATGCTGTGGTGCGTTTGCGCCCCAAAGCGGTGCGTGCAGGTACCGCAGGTGCCAGTTCAACCGTGTCCGGAGGTGAATCGGATTGGCACGGCATTTGCCTAGTCCATGCCTAGGGAGAGCAAACCGCTCAGACCAAATGGAAGGCTAGGGCGCGCCGCAAGCGGCGCGTTTGAGAATGCTCCGCATTCTCACCTAGCGACGACTTTGTGCCGTAGTCGACCGGGGTGGTGGCATCGTGTTGGGTGCCTGGTCCGAGAGCCTTCGACCTGTCAAGGCCTTCGCGCCACGGTCAGGTTACACGGAGGGACAAAAGCCCGGGAGAGCCAATTGCCTCCCCGTGTGACCAGAACGTGGAGGCCAGAATGGCAAACATCACGAACCGTTGCGCCGGCGCACTCGTCGCCGCCGCACTTTGCATCTTTTCCCTGACGGCGTCCGCCAAGGACGACTACCGCATCGCGTGGAGCATCTACGTGGGCTGGATGCCCTGGGGCTACGCCCAGGAGTCCGGCATCGTCGACAAGTGGGCCGAGAAGTACGGCATCACCATCGAGGTGGTGCAGTTCAACGACTACATCGAGTCCATCAACCAGTACACGGCGGGCGCGTTCGACGGCTGCACCATGACCAACATGGACGCGTTGACGATCCCGGCCGCTGGCGGCGTCGACTCGACGGCGCTCATCGTGGGTGATTTCTCGAACGGCAACGACGGCATCGTCTTGAAGGGTGCCGACAAGACGCTGGCCGACATCCGGGGCCAGAACGTCAACCTGGTCGAGCTCTCGGTGTCCCACTACCTGCTGGCCCGGGCACTCGCGTCGGCCGACATGACAGAGCGTGATCTGACCGTCGTCAACACGTCGGATGCCGACATCGTCGCGGCGTTCTCGACGGATGACGTGACCTCGGTGGTGACCTGGAACCCATTGCTTGCCGAGATCACCGGCATGCCGGACGTGAGCCCGGTATTCGACTCGTCGATGATCCCGGGCGAGATCATCGACATGCTGGTGGTCAGCACCGAGGCGGCCGGGGACGAACGTCTTGGGAAGGCCCTGGTGGGCGCCTGGTACGAGACCATGGCGGCGATGTCCGCCGAAGGCTCCGAAGCGGACGCCGCTAAGACCCACATGGCCGTGGCCTCGGGAACCGACCTCGCCGGGTACAACGCGCAACTGGCGGCGACGCAGATGTTCTACACCGCCGAACCCGCTGTGGAGTTTGTTGGCTCGGCGGCGCTGCGCGAGACCATGGCGAACGTTGCAGCGTTCTCGTTCGAGCACGGGTTGCTCGGCGAAGGCGCTCCGGACGCCGGGTTCATCGGCATCGAACTTCCTGGTGGTGAGGTTCTCGGCTCCAAGACCAACGTCAAGCTGCGCTTCAGCGATCGCTACATGAAGCTGGCGGCCGACGGCGAAACGTAACGGCGAACCCAAAGACGGGAGACCAAGGGCGCCATGCGCGTACTCAATCGCCGCCCCGGCAATGTCGGCGCGGTGGCAAGCGCCGCGATGCCGTTCGTATTGGCGCTCGTGGTCTACGTCGTTGCGTCCGGCGCGCGGCTCGCGGAGAACCCCGACGACAAGCTACTGCCGAGCCTCGTCACGATCGGCGATGCCATTGAGCGCCTTGCGTTCACGCCCGACCGGCGGACCGGCGACTACGTTCTCTGGACCGATACCGCTGCAAGCCTCAAGCGGCTCCTGATCGGCGTTGGGATAGCGGCAGTCGTCGGCCTCGCGGTGGGTGTCCCCAACGGGCTGCTGCCATGGTTCGGCGGGTTCTGGTCGCCGTGGGTGCGCGCGATGTCGATGATCCCGCCGCTGGCGATCCTGCCGATCCTGTTCATCGTGTTCGGCATCGGCGAGCTCGCCAAGGTGATGCTGATCGTGCTCGGCACGGCCCCGTTCCTGATGCGCGACATCGAGCAACGGGTCCGGGAACTGCCACGGGAGCAACTCGTCAAGGCGCAGACCCTGGACGGGACGACTTGGCAGATTGCCGTCCGCGTCGTGTTGCCGCAGGTCCTGCCGCGATTGGTGGACGGGGTGCGACTGTCCTTGGGCGGCGCTTGGCTGTTCCTCATCGCGGCGGAGGCCATCGCATCGACGGATGGTTTGGGCTACCGGATTTTCCTGGTGCGCCGGTATCTCTCGATGGACGTGATCCTTCCCTACGTGGCGTGGATCACCCTGCTTGCCTTCCTGCTGGACTACGCGTTGCGTAGGCTGAACCGGCGCTGCTTCCCCTGGTACGGAGCGTGACGTGAGCCTCATCGACGTCCGAGGTGTGTGGAAGCGCTACTCCGGCAAGACCGTGCTGGAGAATGTTCGTCTCAAGGCCGACGAGCACGAGTTCGTGACCATCGTTGGCGCTTCCGGCTGCGGCAAGACCACCTTCCTGCGCATGCTGCTCGGCGAAGTCGAGCCCTGCCAGGGCGTGATCGAGATCGGCGGGAAGCGGCTTGTCCCGGAACCCCGGGCGGACCGTGGCGTCGTGTTCCAGCGCTACTCGGTGTTTCCGCACCTGACCGTGCTCGGCAACGTGCTGCTGGGCCTGGAGTTCGCGGAATCCCGGTTGCTCGGGCGGACGTTCGGCCGGCGGCGGACCCGGAACGTGGAACGCGCGGAGGCGATGCTCGACCGGGTGGGGTTGCTCACGTCCGCGACAAGCTACCCATCGGAACTCTCGGGCGGCATGCAGCAGCGCCTGGCGCTGGCGCAGACCTTGATCACCGAACCTAGCATCCTGCTGCTCGACGAACCGTTCGGCGCCCTCGACCCCGGGATCCGGGCGGACATGCATGACCTGGTGCGCGAACTGCATCGAGAGCTGGGCCTCACGGTGTTCATGATCACCCACGACATCTCCGAAGGCTTCAGCTTGGGTTCGCGCCTGCTCGTGTTCGACAAGCCGCGCCTAGACCCGCACGAGCCCGACCTTTACGGCGCCACGATCACCTTCGATCTGCCCGTGCGCGAGAGCCCGGACGTCGAGTCCGTCGTGGACGACCTAAACGTCAAGAACGGAGTGCGAACGTGAATGGGACACCCACCTTCAAGGGGACACCCATCCGGAAAGGGACATCCACCCCGAAAGGGACACCCGCCGACAACGTCATCTACGAGGACGTGCTCCCCGGCGGTAGCCACTGGTCGTTCACCGTCAATGCCGGCGTCAAGCTGCGCTTGATCGATGTAGAGGGCGGCGGCAACGCTGCCATGCTCGCCTACAACCCGGCCAACCCGTTGGAACGCCTGAACCTACCCGACACGCTGAAGTGCCAACACACCTTCCGGCTGACCAGCGGGCACTGCCTCTACTCCGACATGGGCCGGATCTTCTGCTCCATCGTCGAGGACGACCTCGGCTGGCACGACGCTGCCAGCGGCACCTGCAATGCCGAGTCGGTGCATCGCAAGTGGGGCGCGCTTTCCTACCAGGAAGCCCGCAACGACTATCACACGAACGGCCGCGACTGCTTCCTGGTGGAACTCGGCAAATACGGCCTCGGTCGGCGCGATTTCGCGGCCAACGTGAACTGGTTTTCCCGTGTGGACGCCGCGGCCGACGGCACGATGTCCTTTGTCTCCGACCACTCCGTCCCGGGTGCCGGCGTGACGCTGCGCTTCGAGATGCCGACCCTCGTGGTGCTGCACACCTGTCCGCATCCCCTGAACCCATCACCCGAGTACCCCCGCCGCCCGATCGGCTACCAGCTGAGTGTGGCGGACGAGGTGGCGGAGGACGATCCATGCCGCGTCTCCCGGGAGGAGAACGGACGCGGCTTCATGAACAACCACCTCTACGCCCTGGGGGCATGACGATGCTGAAGGAAAGCACACTGACGGTGGATCAGGCCGCGTGGACTGTGACAGTGCCGGCCGGCGACTACTGGATCGGGACACTCGGCGCCGGCGATGCGTTCCGCATCACGGACTTGAAGGGCAACCAGGCCGTCGACACCTTGTTCTTCAACGCCGAGAACCCCCACGAACGCTACAGCGCCGTCGACACGATCCGCGAACAGGGAAATCTCTATCTCACCAGCGGCACTACGCTCCTGTCCGACGACGGCAACGACATGCTCGAGATCATCGCGGATACCTGCGGCCGCCACGACACCCTGGGCGGCGCCTGCGCGGGGGAAAGCAACACGGTGCGCTACGCGTTGGAGAAGAAGACCATGCACTCCTGTCGCGACAGTTGGCTTCTGGCCGTCAACACCCACGAGCAATGGGGACTCACCAAGCGCGATATCACACACAACATCAATTTCTTCATGAACGTGCCGGTCACGCCCGAGGGCGGCCTCACCTTCGAGGACGGTATCAGCGCGCCCGGGAAGTACGTCGAACTGCTTGCCAAAATGGACATCCTGGTTCTGATCTCCAACTGCCCGCAGCTCAACAATCCCTGCAACGGCTTCAACCCCACGCCGATCGCATTGTCGTCGTGGCGAGGCGTCGGCTAGCCGGTTGTGTTTGACAAGGTTCTCATCGCCAACCGCGGCGAGATCGCGGTGCGCATCGCTCGGACCCTCGACGCGATGGGAATCGACAGCGTGGCCGTCTACGCCGAGGCGGACCGGGACTCGCTGCACGTCGACGTGGCGGGCGAGGCGTGTTCCCTCGGCCCCGGAGGCGTTTCCGAGACATACCTCGACATCGACAAGCTGCTTGGGATCGTGGCCGAAAGCGGGGCGGAGGCCGTTCATCCGGGTTACGGCTTCCTGAGCGAGAACCCGCAGTTCGCCACGGCGCTCGAGACCAGGGGAATCGCCTTCATCGGCCCGCGAGCCGAGCACCTGAAGTGCTTCGGGCTGAAGCACGAGGCGCGCGCGCTCGCCGAAGCGGCCGGGGTTTCCCTGCTGCCGGGAAGTGGCGTGCTCGCGAACGCGGCCGACGCGCTAACGGCGGCCGAGTCGATCGGCTATCCGGTCATGTTGAAGAGCTCGGCAGGGGGCGGCGGCATCGGCATGCACCGCTGCGACGACGCCGGAGAACTCGAGCAGCGCTTCGAAGCCGTCGAGCGGCTTGCGAAATCGCAGTTCGGGGATGCGCGGCTCTTCGTGGAACGCTGTCTCGCCAGGCCGCGCCACGTGGAAGTGCAGGCGGTCGGAGACGGCGCGGGCAACGTCGCGATTCTCGGCGACCGCGACTGCTCGCTGCAGCGCCGCCACCAGAAAGTCGTGGAGGAATGCCCCGCGCCCAATCTGCCAGACGCCGTGCGAGCGCGCCTGCACGCCGAAGCGCGAGCGTTGCTGGCTTCGGTGGACTACTTGAACGCCGGGACGGTGGAGTTCCTCTACGACCCCGACCGCGAGGCGGCGGCGTTCCTCGAAGTGAACACCCGATTGCAGGTCGAACACGGCGTTACCGAGTCGGTCTACGGGATCGACCTGGTTCGATGGATGATCGAGTTGGCTGCCGGCGAACTGCCGCCGCTCGACGGATTGGTCGCGGACCTCGTCCCCACGGGATGTGCGATCGAAGCTCGCTTGTGCGCGGAAGATCCCAAGCACGGGTTTCGTCCGACCCCGGGAACGGTCTCCGTGGTCCGGTTCCCCGAACGGGATGGCACGCGTGTCGACACCTGGCTCCGCGACGGCACCGAGATTCCGCCGTTCTACGATTCGCTTCTCGCCAAGGTGATCGCCGCCGCGCCGACAAGGGAAGCCGCCCGCCGCGCCTTGGTGGGTGTCCTGTCCGAGACCGTCGTGCACGGCGTTGAAACGAATCGCCAATACCTCGCCGATGCCGTGGCAAGCGAGGCGTTCGTCGCGGCACGACACGACACCACCACGCTTGCGGCGTTGCGGTATCGACCGTCGACTTTGGAGGTCGTCGACGGCGGCGCACACACGACGGTGCAGGCGTATCCGGGCCGCCTGGGATACTGGTCCGTGGGCGTGCCGCCGTCGGGGCCGATGGACGACGTCTCGTTTCGCCTTGGCAATCGACTGCTCGGCAACGCCGAGGGCGCGGCCGGTCTCGAGATCACAGTGCTAGGCCCGACCCTGGAGTTCGGCATCGACGCCGAGGCGCTCCTCGCCGGCGCGTGCGAAGCAGCGCTCGACCGCCGTGGCGACATCACGCCGGTCGCACCGTGGCAGCGCATCCCGGTGATGGCAGGGGACGTGGTGCGCCTCGGCCGAGTCACTGAAGGCGTTCGCGCCTATCTGCTGATCGCCGGCGGTCTGGACGTGCCGGAGGTCTTTGGTTCCGCCGCGACCTTCACGTTGGGCGGCATCGGGGGCCTGAACGGGCGACCGCTGGCTTCGGGCGACGTGCTGCGCATCGCGTCGGCACGTTGGTCCTCGACCGCGAGGGACGCCCCGGCCCACGGCCCGAGACCGACGGCCCGCCATGTATTGCGCGTCACCATGGGTCCGCACTGCACCGACGACTTCATCACGCCCGCGGGCATCCGGGAGTTTCTGGACGCCGAGTGGACCGTTCACTACCACTCCAGTCGAACGGGAGTGCGCCTGGTTGGTCCCCGTCCGAGCTGGGCTAGGGCCGATGGCGGCGAAGCCGGTCTGCACCCGTCCAACATCCACGACAACGCCTACGCCTTCGGCACCATCGACTTGACCGGCGACATGCCGGTCATCCTCGGTCCCGACGGCCCGAGCCTCGGCGGGTTCGTGTGTCCGGCGACGGTCATCGAAGCCGACCGCTGGAAACTCGGCCAACTTGCAGCCGGCGAGAGGGTGCGCCTCAGCGCCGTGACGGAAGCCGAAGCCCGACGCGTTGGCAAGATCCAGAACGACGCCATCGCTAGCGGTGACACCTCGGTGCTTGGAAAGCGGCTGTCCCCGAATCACCGGCTCGAGTCCGCGACCGTCGCCGAAGTCGACGACATCCGTGTTCGCCGCGCCGCCCAGGACGCCCTGCTCGTCGAGTTCGGCCCCAACGTCCTCGACATCGAGCTACGGCTTCGCGTTCATGCCTTCGAAGCCGGCATTGCCGAAGAGTCGGTGGACGGCATCCTCGAGACGACGCCGGGCATCCGTTCGCTGCTCGTTCGTTTCGATTGGCGACGGTTCAACGCCGCCGGCATCGTCGCGCGTCTTGGTCCGTTGTTGCACGCTGCGCTTGGCGTGTCGGAACCCCGTGTCGAGTCCCGCGTTGTCCATCTGCCGCTTTCCTGGGACGACCCCGCTTGCCGGAAGGCGGTGGACCGCTACCAACGCTCGGTCCGCGCGGACGCGCCGTGGTGCCCGGACAACATCGAGTTCATTCGCCGCATCAACGGCATGGCCGATCGCCAAGCTGTCAAGGACATCGTCCTGTCGGCGGAGTACCTGGTCATGGGATTGGGCGACGTGTACCTGGGCGCGCCGGTGGCGACCCCCGTCGATCCCCGGCATCGCCTGGTGACCACGAAGTACAACCCGGCACGCACCTGGACGGCGGAGAACTCGGTTGGAATCGGCGGCGCGTATCTCTGCATCTACGGCATGGAAGGGCCCGGCGGATACCAGTTCGTCGGCCGCACCCTGCAGGTCTGGAACCGGCGCCGGCGCGGGTCCGCTTTCGACGAGCACTGGCTGCTGCGCCCGTTCGACCGCATCCGCTTCCATGAAGTCGACGCCGAACAACTCGCCGAGATGCGCGAGGCGTTCCCGCGCGGCGCCCTCGACATCGACATCGAGCCGGGGTTATTCGACCACCGGCGGCACCGGGCATTCCTGGACGACCATCGTGCCGCGATCGAGGACTTCGAACGGCGACGGAAACGGGCCTTCGGCCGGGAACTCGACGATTGGCGGGCGCGCGGATTGATGACCCTCGACCACGCCGACGGAGACATGGCGATCCCCGACGGTACCGAGGCGAACGGTGATCGGGCGGTCTTCGTCGCGAGCCCCTTGTCGGGGTCGATCTGGTCCGTGTCCGTGAAGTCGGGCCAGCGCGTCGAAGCGGGCGACGTGCTGTTCGTCGTCGAGTCGATGAAGGCCGAATTCGAGGTCAGGGCCGAACAGCGCGGCGTCATCGGCGACGTACTCGTACACAAGGGCCAGACCGTGCGGGCGGGCCAGCCGCTCGCATGGAACGAACGCGAACGGGAGTGCAAGTGACCGGACTCGGTCGTTCCATGCGGGGCCGGTGTGGCTGGGCCGGAGGCGAACCGGCGCAAAGCGAAGCGAAGCGCCGGGCCGGCTTTGGGGCGCTCGCGTCCGCCGCATGACGGTACCGGCGACCCTTGCCGAACTGCGCGCGGCGTACCTGTCGGGTCGCCTTCACCCGTCGGACGTAGTGGCGGAACTCCTTGCCCGGGCGTCTCGGACAGAGGACCACGCCGTGTGGATCCACCGGCTTGGCGAATCCCGGCTCGCCCCCTATGTCGACCGCCTGGCGGGGCTCGAGATCGAGGGCGCGCCGCTTTGGGGCGCGCCGTTCGCGATCAAGGACAACATCGACCTGGCCGGGGTTCCGACGACCGCCGGCTGTCCGGGATTCGCCTACACGCCAGAACGTTCGGCGACGGTGGTGGAGCGGCTCATCGGTGCCGGTGCGATCCCCCTCGGCAAGACCAACATGGATCAGTTCGCCACCGGCCTAGTGGGAACCCGGTCGCCCTACGGTGCCGTGCGCAACGCCGTTTGCGCGAACTACATCGCCGGTGGCAGCAGCAGTGGTTCGGCGGTCGCGGTCAAGCTCGGATTGGCTTCGTTTGCGCTCGGCACCGACACGGCGGGCTCCGGCCGGATACCGGCGGCGTTCAACGATCTGGTGGGGTTCAAGCCGACACGGGGCGCTTGGTCCACGCGTGGCGTCGTGCCGGCCTGTCGCACCCTGGACTGCGTGTCAGTCTTCACGCGCTGCGTGGCGGACGCCCGCGCGGTGGCCAAGGTGGCAGGCGCGTTCGATGCGAAGGAACCGTTCTCGCGGCATGTGCCGCAGAAGGACTTCGACCCGGCGAATGCCCGTTTCGGCTGCTTCGACCCGGCAACGCTGCCCGATGTCGACGAGGGGTTCCGGCATCGCTACGCGGACTTCCTTGCGGCATTGCCGGTTCGCCCGCAGCACATCGAGGCGACGCCTTTCCTCGCCGCCGGCGAATTGCTCTACGACGGCCCGTGGCTAGCCGAACGCTACGCCGCGGTCGGCGCTTTTCTGGAAGCGAACCCGGAAGCCGTGCATCCGGTCACGCGCACCGTGGTTGCGCGCGGGAAAGAGCCGAGTGCCGTGGACTTGTTCCGTGCCCAATACCGCTTGGCCGCGTTAAGACGCAAGGTCGAAGAGATATTTGCGGACATTGATGTTTTGGTCCTGCCCACGGCGCCCAAGGTGTATTCGCGGCAGGAGGTTGAACGGGATCCGTTGGGCACCAATACGAAACTCGGCACGTTCACCAATTTCGTGAACCTTCTCGATTTTTGCGCCATAGCGATTCCGGCGGGTTCAACACGGGCGGGACTGCCGTTCGGTGTCACCTTGGCAAGCCCTGCCGGCTTCGATTTCGCGCTCTTGAACACGGCCGGTCGCCTGCTCGGCGGACCCGTGTAGGGGACGCCCTTGCGGCGTCCCGAGCCGCCCGAACTAGGGCCGTTCCCCACGCGAACACGCCTCGTCCCAACGTTGCCCACCTACAACGTGATGCTGCGGGTCCGGCAGTCGTCCTCGGGGTTCCCTTCGCAGGGCACGTCGATGCACATTTCGTAGGTAGTCCTTCCGGACCGGCCCGTGCCGATCTGCTGGCGTTCGAAGATCTGCTCTTCGTTGGGTGCCAGTGCTGGGATGTCGAGTACGACATCGTCGCCGCCGGTGAACCGCAGCTCGCCCGGGAGCGACGTCCCGGTGCCGCGGTTGATGACGGCGATGGTGACTTCCACCGGGTCGCCGACCTCCCCGGCGTACGTTTGGATCCTTGAGAAATCCATGTCCGGCCCGTCCCCGAGGAGGATCTCGGCGGGCGCGGCGCAATTGTTCGACCGCGCCCGTTCGCCGCGCACGCCATCCACGCAGGCACCGCAGAAATAGCAGCCGTCGTCCGTCGGTGCGGTCATCGCGAACGAAATCGCCTGCGCCTCGCCGCTGTCGAGGGGTCCGACCGAATCGGTCCCGGCGAGGTCTCCGGCGGTCTCGTAGGCGCTATCCGAGGCAAGGTAGTAGCGAATGCCGGCGCTGTGGGAGCGACCGTCGCCGAGATTGCGGACCGTAGCGCTGAAGGTGAAGGTTGCGCCGGGATCGGGGGAACCGCTGCTGACCGACGCCTCGTCGATGGCGAGGTCGGCGACCTTCGTGATGGCGTAGCCGTAGACCGTGTCATCGGTCGAGTCGGCGACGTAGAGCCTGTCGTTGGCGGCCGCGATTCCGGCGGGCGATCCATTGTCCGGGTGCAGGCCGAACTCGACCACCGTGTCTCGCTCGCCCGATGTCGAGTAGGCGTAGACGTGGTCGTCGATCAGGTCGACCACGTAGAGACGGTCATCCGCAAACGTCATGCCCCACGGCGTGTCGTTGCCCCGGAACAGGTCGAAATCGGCGGGGGCTTCGCGTTCTCCCGTCGCGCCGTATGCATAGATCTTGTCGTCGGTCCGGTCGGCGACGTAGAACCGGCCGGCAGCGAACGCGAGGCCAGATGCACTGCCGTTGTCCGCGTCGAGGGCGAAGTCGGCATCGGCATCGCGCTCGCCCGACGCGTCGTAGGCATAGACCTTGTCGTCGCCCGCGTCGATCACGTAGAACCTGCCCATCGCGTAGGCGATGGCCACCGGGCGGTCGTTATCGGCGTCGAGGCCGAATTCCGAATCGGGATCGCGGGCAGCGGAAGTCCGGTACGCGTAGACGTGGTCGTCCTGGGAGTCGACAACGAAGAACCGGCTGTTGCCGTAGGCTATGCTGACCGGCCGGCGGTTCAGTGCATCCAGCGCGAATCCGACCGTCGGGCCGTCGATGTCCACGGGAACCGTGATCTCCAGGACCTCGGAGCAGTTTCGTTGCACGTACTCGTCCGGGAGTCGGTCGATGCAGGCACCGTAGTAGTAGAACCCGGCCCTGGAGGGTGCTGTCACGGACGCCGACTGATCGCTCGCTTCGCCGACTTCGAGTGCATTCAGCTCACCGTTGCCAACCTCGTCGTCGTTGCGGGGGATCGTCGTGTCCCTGGACCGGTAGTAGCGCACGGTTGTCGGTGCCGAACGCCGGTGGCCGACATTGCGCACCGTGACGTCCAGGGCGAATGCAGTTCCGGCGTCAGGCCCGAAATCGTCGGTCGCGAAGGCATCCACGACAAGATCGGGCCGGTCGCTGGGGTAGGCGAAGACCCGATCCGGGTCGACCACGAAGAAGCGACCGTCTACGTAGTCGATGCCCCGGGCAAGACCGTTGCCGTCCGCCAGCACGAAGTCGGCAGCCGGGTCGCGGTCCCCGTTGGTCCGGTAGGCATAGACGCTGTCCTCGAAGATGTCCACCACGAAGAACCGGTCGTTGCCGTAGGCGATGCCGCGTGGCGATAGGTTGTCGGGGTCGAGGTCGAAGTCCGCATCCGCGTCGCGCTCCCCGGTAGACCGGAAAGCGTAGACCTTGCGCGTCCAGTTGTCGGCCAGGAACAGCCGGTCGTCGAAATAGGCGATGCCAAGGGGCTCGCGAATGGCGCTGTCCACCGTGAAGCCGGCGTCGGGAAGGGCCTCGCCCGTCGTGTCGTAGACGAACACGTTGCGTGGCGCGCGCCTGTCGAGGAAGTCGTCCGCGTCGACGACGTAGAACCGGTCGGCCTCGACCGTGACACCCGCTGGCATCTTGTTGTCGTCGGCGAGTTCGAAGTCCAAGGCGGTCGCCGGTTCACCGGACTCGTCGTAGGCATAGACCTTGAGGTCGGTCTCGTCCACGACATAGAAGTGTCCGTCGTTGTGTACAAGCCCGCCGGGTGCGCCGTTGGCGTGCAGGAGGTCGAAGTCCCGCGCACCGAGCGCGGGGGTACGGACGATTCGCCCTCGCGTCACCACGCCGTCGTCGACAACGCAGCCCGCAGCATCCCGGCACGTGTAACGGTGGTCGCCCGTCTCGACGTAGCCGCCGTTGTCGAAGTCGATGCGTACGGCGCCGTCGGAAACCGTCGTGACGGCACCGCGAACCACTTCCGGGACTTCCGATTCAGATAGCGATCCGATCATGGCGGTTAGCTCGTGGGTGACGCGGTCGCCATCGCCACGGGTGGCCTCGAGAAGCCGCCAGCTCGCCTCCGCGCCGCCGTCACACCCGCTCAGGCGGCCCGAGACCCGTGACTCGAAGACGAGATCGGACGAGCACGAACTGCCGTCGTCGGCGGTCAGTGACAGCAATGCCGTGGCTGCCCCCGTATTCGAGTAGGAATAGCTCCCTGAGGCGGTTTCCCCGGCCTGCGTGTCGCGATAGCGATCCTCATCGAGGAAGTCGACGTATCTGGTCCCTTCGCCCTGCACGATCCGCTTGCCGACTGCACGGTCATTGAACGCCGAAGCATTAGGTGGCGCCGTGTTCGCCGGAACGCCTGACAGGTTGGACAGGTGGCCCGTTGGACTTTCCAAGAGGCTCATGACGCCGATCCGCGTGTCGGATTCGACGATCAATTGCCATTTGCCGGTCCCGTCGCCGAGACGGCCACCGAAATCCGGGCTACCGGCTTCGAGTTCCCCAGCGTCCAATGTTCTCGTCTGCCCCCCAGCCAAGGACAGTTCGATGGTGCCGCCCGGCGCCGCGCCGTGATCGTCGACTCCGTCAATCCAAACATTTGCGGCGTGCGTGCCCGGGTTCGCCAATCGCAGTTGACTGACCTGGGCGGTGTTGCCGGCGGGATTGAATATCGCGACGCGATGCCGGTGCCCGACGGCGGGCACGTTGCCGTACATCGGCGTCACGAAGCCGTCTGGCGTACGGATGTAGGAAAGCACCTCGATATCGAGGTCGCTGGACACCGACAGGCGCCAGTCGTCGACGGCGCCGCCCACGCCGGGCAGTCCCTTTGCAGAGTTGCCGAATTCCCAGTCGTCCGAGTTGAAATGAAGCGTCTCGCCTGCGCCGATCGAGAGCATGACCGGATCGTGGTCCTGGTTGGAATCAACACTGACCGATCCGGACTCGTCGGAACGGTTGATCACGCGGACGAACCCCTGCCTGGCGGTCGGATCCGATGCGGCCGGGAACAGCGCCACGACATGGCTTCCCGTCTCGTCCACGACATTGGGAGCGGCCGACAGGTTTGAGATCTCGCCGCTCGGACTCGCCAACAGGCTGACCACCGTGACCGGCCTGTCCGCATGGACCGACAGTTGCCATTTTCCGATGCCGTCGCCAAGCGAACCTTCGAACGCGGCGCCCCCGGTCTCGAGTTCCGCCGAGGTCAAGGTGCGTGCGACACCTGCCGGAATCTCGATGTCGACACCGTCGCCAGGGGTCATTCCCCGATCGTCGGTCCCGGTGATCGTTACCTTGGCGACATCGTCGCCGGAATTGATAAGGCGCAACGAACTCACTTGGTTGGCGTTGCCCCCCGGGTTGAAGAACGCAACCCGGTACGAGTCGTCTTCGCTCCGTGCAACGGTATCGTGCATGGCGGTCAGGAACCCGTCGGCGGTACGGATATAGGCGAGCACCTCGACATCGAGATCACTCTCGACCTTGAGCCGCCAGTCGCCGTTGCCGGGCCCGGTACCGACCGCGATGCCCTTGTCGTCGTTGCCGTTCTCCAGGTCGTCGGAGTTCACGTGAAGCGTTTCCCCGCCTTCGATCGGGAGGACGATGGGTGGGGCGCGGTTGCCTGCGTCGTCGACTAGACGTAGGCGGACCTCGCCGGCTCGCCCGGCGTGATTGATGATGCGCACGAGTCCTTGGCGAACCGGATCCGATGCCGAGGGAAGCAGCGGCACATCGTGGGCCTCCGCGACGTGTGCGTGGCCGCCGATGCTTGCGGCCAGGACACCGGCAAACCAGACGTGATTGGGGAAATGGAGATGGTTTATGACGACCGAGCCTCGATGGCGACCGCGATTCGCTTATATCGCTGGCCCTTGATGATGGCAACTGTCGCCTTGGATCGGATTGTGCGGCGTCGGTTCCCGACCGAATGGCCCGGCGTCACCTAGAGCGGACGACGTACGATTCCGGCTCCAGTCCAAGCAAGGTGCGCCCCGCATCCTCCATGAGGTGTGGCGCCACGGTGGCGTGCTGGCGGACCACCCGCACGTCCCGACTGATGCGCTCCAAGGGGTCGCCGATCCGGTTTGCCGACGTCCCGGCGGCTTCGCAGAGGATGTCCACGGTTTCCACGGCGGCGCGGGCGGTGTCGGACGCCACAATGTGGAACAGCGCCCTGTCCTTGGGGGACACCTCGTCGCCGCGAACGACCGTCTCCCAGCTTGCCTCGGTGAGTTCCATCAATGCGGCGCGCGCCCCCATGAGGCGGGCTTCGGCAAGCGCAATCGCACGCTGCGCGAACGGCCTGTCGCGCACCGTCCTCGTGGTAAACCGCGGTTGCTTGGAGGTTGCGAGTTCGACGAATGCGTCGATGCCCGACCGGGCGATGCCGATCGCAACGGCGGCCTTGTTGTAGGCCAGCCGGTTGCCGAGCGGCAGGCGCAACTGGGGCGTGGTCGCCTCGTTGCCGCCGATCGGCGCGATGATCCGCGAGTCGGGTACGTAGACGTCATCCAGTCGAACGTCGTGGGATCCCGAACCTCGAAGGCCGGCCACATGCCAGGTGTCGACGATCTCGAATTCTCCTTCGGGCACGACCGCATAGCGATTGCCCTCGTCGAGCAGTTCTTCCCCATCGTAGAGGCGCACCGTGGCCCCGAAGATCTGCGCGTTGTGGATGCCGCTCGCGAACTGCCACTGGCCCGTCACGCGCCAGCCGTCGCCGTCCCGCCGCGCCGGATGAACGGCTGCCGTGGAACTCGCCATGATGGTCATCGGGTCGGCGATCAACTCGGGGCAGCGATCCTTGAACCCGGGGCCGATCAGTCCGAAGGTCTCGATGCCGATCATCAGGTTCCAGCCGGCGCTGCCGTCGGCCCGGGACGCGGCCTCGATGACGCCGATCTGGGTCATGGGATCCGCATCGGCACCGTGGATGTCCCGAGTGCCGGCGAGGCGGTAGAGACCGTGCCGGGCAAACGCCTTGGCGACCGGTTGAGGCAGGTGTCGGATCCTCTCGGCTTCGTCGGCATGGCGGCGAATCAAGGGCGCAAGGCTCTCGGTTGCCTGGATGTGGTTCGGCGCGGTCACGCCAACGAGTGTACCCGCTGCTTCAGGCGTTGGCGGGTAAGATGTGCGCATGCACGAGTCGGGTGGTGGCGAAGGGGAACCGGTTGTGGACGCCGAAACGACGTCCGCGCCGATCGCCTGTCCCAACTGCGGTACCCCGAAGCAGGGCAGATTCTGCGCGGTCTGCGGCCAGAACGACCGCGACTACCTGCGGTCGGTGTTTCCGGTTGTCTACCAGATCCTGGCGGAGACCTTCGAGGCCGACTCGAGGGTGTGGCGGACACTGGGCGCGCTGTTCCTCCGGCCCGGACTCCTCTCGCTCGAGTTTTCGCGCAACCGTCGTGCCCGCTACCTGTCGCCGTTTCGACTGTACCTGTTCACGAGCCTGCTGTTCTTCCTGGTGTTGTCCCTGACCGTCGACGACCCTAAACAAGACGATGGTCCGGGCTTGATCCAGGTCCGGGTGGGCGACTCGGAGGAGGACAAGGCCGACGCCATCGCGAATTTCGGTTTCGACAAGCTTGAGGCGAATTCCGAAGCCATCGAGACCTTGAAGCGAAGCTTGGGCGAGGAGCGAGCCAGCAAGATCGACCAGATCCTGGCGCGCCCGGCGTCGTCGGTTCCCCGGATGCTGCTCGTGAACAACGCAGTAGGGCTCGCCGGCGGAGACGAGGGCCTCGACGAACCCCTCGACTTGTTCGTCGCGGGTCAACTCGTGGATGTGTTCCACGCGCCATGGCCGGTTGTACGGGATCGCTTCGTCGGCTACCTGCCAGTTGCCATGTTCTTGGTGCTGCCGCTGTACGCACTCATGCTGAAGGTCTTGTTCATCCGGCGACACCGCTTCTACGCCGAGCACCTGGTGTTCAGCATGCACATCCATACGATCGCGTTCACCGTGTTCGGTGTCGCTTTATTGACACCGCCGCCTTGGCCTTGGGTGGACCAAATCCTTCTACTCGCGCTGGCGGGTTACTACTTCGTGGCGCTCAAGCGCTTCTACGCCACGGGCGTTCTCGCGACCATCGCGGGCTTACTGTTCCTGACGTGGCTCTATTCGCTATTGCTCGCCGCTGTGTTGTTCGGTGCGTTGGCGGCTGTCGTCGTGTTGTTCTGACAATGGCAGGCGCGTTCGATTCCGCGCCGGTCAGCAGAAGTGACCACTAATACGTGAATTTCGGGCGTAATCAACCCCAAAGGCACGAATTGGGAGGCGAAAAAAGTCAGTTCTTCCCGCCAAGGGTGATAGGGTCCGAACGTCATACGGTTTGCCGAGGACAAGTGTCCATGCGTCGAACCGCTGCCCGAGACGGTCGACCGCTGGCCCCGTACCCGGCGTCCAATGCCGGGGCCCCAACGCCTGTCGCGAACGAGAAGAACGGCGTCG
>JAPPND010000021.1:66421-71731 GCA_028818795.1 Gammaproteobacteria bacterium
CCGGCGTCCAATGCCGGGGCCCCAACGCCTGTCGCGAACGAGAAGAACGGCGTCGGCGATGGCTCGGCGCAGAACGTTGAACCGCTCGCCAAAGCGGCGAGCGTGGGCTGGGAACACTTCCATTCCTTCGCGGTACTCGCGCGCACTGGCTCGCTGCGCCGGGCCGGCGTCGAACTGAACATCCACCCGTCGACTGTGTGCCGCCGAATGGAGGCTCTGGAGCATCGCCTCGGCGTGAGCCTGTTCCGGCGGGAACATCACGTGCTGCGGATCACCGAAGCGGGCCGCAGTGCGCTTGAGCCGGCGAAACGCATCGCAGCGCTGATCGCCGATCTGGAGCGGACTTCGTCCGGAGTAGACGACCAGCTCGCCGGCAAGGTGAGAATCGGCGTTCCGTGCGAACTCGCAGCCTGCATGATAGAAGCGATCAACGAGTTCGAGCAGGCGAATACGGCCATCGATGTGGAGATCCGATCCATTGCCGCCGACACGGATCTCGATGGCCTGGACATCGATTGCGCAGTCGCGGTCACCGATCACCCGCCTGATCACCTGATCGGCCGGCTGCTCGGACGATTGACGGTGGCTGCCTGCAAGCGTGGCATATCTGGACCAGCACGATCCTGCGGGGGCACCCGAGGCGTGTGCCGGTATCCAGCTGACGAGTGCCGGGGGAAGAGGCTGCGATCTCATGAAGCACCTGCTTCCCGATGTGCCGGTTCGAACCCACTGCGACGATGTCGGCTGCGTCCTGCACGCCGTTCGAGCGGGCATGGGGATCGCCGCGTTGCCGTGCATGTTGGGCGACTCCGAGCCCTCGCTGGCACGCGTTGGGACCGGATTCATCGAGCTGGCGGGCGTGTGGCTCCTCGCGCATTCCGACACCCGATCCGTGGTGCGTATCGAGGCTGCCAGGAACGCGCTTGCCGCAACGCTTGCTCGCCGAGTCTGTCCGCAAGGTGTTGCGAAAACGCAACATCGTTTTGCATCGGTGCCTGTTGATGCGACTACGACGTGGCAATAGGGTGCGCCTCAACCCCCCTTTGGAGAACTGAAATGAAACACTTTGCGAAGTACCTAGGTGGACTGGCCATGAGTGCGGCGTGTCTGCTCGCCGGTGCCGCCGAAATGCCTCACAGCATCGAATACCGCATCCTCGGCGACAAGCTCTACATCGTTGCCAACGACCTGAACGGAGACATGGTCGGCATCTCGGAGCAGGCCATCGACGGCTGGCCAGTGGGTATGGGAATACCCGACCGGAGCTACGAGCTGAACATCGGCTCGGCGGGCGGACCCACGGAATCGACGGCGACCGTAGCCTACTCGGACGATGGTTGTGGCGAGGTCAGGGTCGAGACGACGTCGGAGTCGTTCGAGACTGAGAAGCCCATAATCGTCATCACAACGATCAAGGTGTACTGCGACGACGAACTGCTGGACGTGTTCGTGTCGAGGATCAAGGTTCCCAAGCCGGAATCGCCAGATCCTCCGCGCGAACAGTAGCAGTTGGGGAGTCGGGGCGGGCGGCCATCTTTTCCGTCCCGGCTCCTCGGGTGCCTCAAGTGGATTTCACCATCGCAGCGCGTGGCGCGGATCGACCGTATCCAGATTGGGCAGCGGGCGGGCGGGACAAGCCAGTCCCTGCTGCGTTTACTCGCCGACCTCGCTTCGGATTGCGTCGTGCGCTCGCCCAAGGACGTCGACCATCGCATCGACGCTGCGAGCTCCGGCCTGGAAGATCGCCGTGGCATTCAGCGCCCCCCAGCCAAAGCCCATCGCGCTGACCTCGGCGGCGCGGGCGCGGACGCGATCCAGTTCCGCATAGAAACGCTTGCCCGCTTCGTCTCGCGGCGGCACGTCGAGCATCATCTGGTAGCCGATCTCGTCCGGGTCGCGCCCTGCTGCTTCGGCGTAGGCGGCAATCTTGGCCTTGCATCTTGCCGCGACATCGGGGTCGGTGATGGCGGTGGCAAGCCAGCCGTCGGCGTACTCGGCCACCCGTCTCAAGGCGCGGTCCGAATTGCCGCCGATCCAGATGGGCAGCCGGCGACCCTGGGGGGGCTTGGGCTCCATCGCCATCGCGGTGGAGGTGTAGAACCGGCCCTGGTAGTCGACGTTCTCGTCGGACCAGTAGGCGCGCATGAGTTCGATGGCCTCGTCCATGCGGCGGCCCCGGGTGTGGAAGTCCTCCTCCAGGGCGTCGTATTCGGATTCCTGCCAGCCGACGCCGATGCCGAGGCGTACCCGGCCGCCGGAGAGCGTGTCGAGAGTACTGACCTGTTTCGCGACGAGGACGGGCTGGCGCTGGGGCAGGACGAGGACTTCGGTCCCGAGGCCAATGCGCTGCGTGACCGCTGCGAGATGCGACAGCGCCATCAGGGCTTCGAGGATCGGCATCTTCGGCGGGTACATGGGGGCTTCCCGGCTGGCCGTGGGAAAACCCATCACGACGTGGTCGAAGACATCGAGCTGGTCGAAGCCGATCGACTCGATGCTCTGCGCCAGCCGGCGAACGCCGTCGCCGCCCTCGCGGTAGCTGACGCTTGGGAACTCGACCGATAGTTTCATGGCAGTGCTTTTCGGGCTGCTTACGTGAAACCGGGGTGGTGCCGCATCCGGCACCACCCCGGTGGTTTGGTGAGGGAATCAACCTCCCTCAAGATCCAACTAAGGAGTCAGAGGGGGTTGCCCCCAACAAAAGATTGCACTGATCACCTCCTTATTCCGCCCAACACGTCGGCGGACTATACCCAGTTGAATCGTCAGTGCAAGCAATGTTTCTGCCGAATCGTACAATGACGTTCGACTCACCTGTGGACCGGTGCGATGGCGGACGTTGGAATCTGGGAACCGCAGGCGCCGGAACCACCGACCGCGCGGACACTCTCGTTGTTCGAGGACATTGGTCGCGATGCCCTTCTCGGGCTCGCGCTCTTCCTGCCCGTGCCGCTAAAGCGGCGCTTCAGCGGCGACGTGCGCGTGACCCTATGCGCGCTCTTGGTCCTGCTCGGGCTCACGTTCGTCGTCGACTACGTGGATGCTGGACGGGGTGCGGTGTTCCAGCGCTGGGGCTTGTATGCACTCTGCGCCACGCTATTCGCGAAGCTCACGGTGTTCCTGATGCTTGCGATGGGTTTTGCGCGGATCGAACGACTCGCCCATCTTTTGGCGGGCGTGCTGGCGGTCGAGATCGGAGGCGTGGTGGTTTACGCTGTCGTCCATGCGTTCGAGTCGCAAATCGCCAACACGATACTCGCCTACGTCGTCGCCGCCGTCGCGGCGCGGGTGGTGTTCCGGGAGCTCGACGTGAACCGGCTGCGTCGCGCGATTGCCGCTCTCATCGCGCTTGCGGCGCTCGCCGGTCTGGTTGCCTGCCGGGGCCCCGCCGTACCGGTCGTGGTGCCGTCGCCGGTGAAGAGACCCGCGCTGGATGTCGAGAGCATCTACTACGATCAGCCGCGGCTTGTCCAAGCCGCCTTGGACGGCGTCCTCGTCTCGCAAGACGGCGTGCCCGAGACCTACTTCGTTGGCTTCGCTTCGAGCGCCAAGGAGGACGTCTTCGAGAACGAGGTCAAGCACGTCGAATCGCTGTTCCGGGAGCGCCTTGGTGCCGAGGGGCGAACGGCGGTACTGGTCAACAGCCGGAACACGATGGACGAGTTGCCGCTAGCGAACGGTCCGAACCTCGAGTCCATCCTCCAGGGGATCGCGGGGAAGATGGGCCCCGAGGATCTGCTGTTCCTGCACATGACGTCCCACGGTTCCAAGGACCACAAGTTCTCGGTTCTGTTCGAATCGATGCGCCTCAACGACCTGTCCGCCAAGCGGCTCGGCGAGATCGTCAACGGCGCGGGCCTGCCGTGGCGCGTTGTCGTGGTTTCGGCCTGCTTCTCCGGGGGCTACATCGAGGAGTTGAAGTCGCCGCGCGCCATGGTCATTACCGCCGCCAGTGCGGACCGGACGTCGTTCGGCTGCGAGAACGGTCGCGAATACACCTACTTCGGGGCGGCCTACTACCGGGACAGCCTGACAGACGGGGACTACCGGGCGGCGTTCGAACGCGCGGTGCCGCTCGTTCGGGAACGCGAGGAGAGCAACGGCTACAAACACTCGGATCCGCAGATCTGGGTCGGCGAGGAGATGGTCGACAAGCTGCCGCTCGACGGATAGCGTGCCGGTCACGTCCGTTCACGGTCGTGATGCCTCGCGAGGCTGCACGTTCGCCGCTAGGTCCACCCCGTCCGACTCCCTCGCCGGAATCACCACATGATTCGGCACGGTTTTTCGTTGCGCCGCCAACCCGAGATGGTCACAAAGACAACTGCAATGGTGCGGTCGGAAGAAAAACGGCAACAACGCGATGGCGGCTTTTTGGACATCGGGGCAACCCTTGCCGTCGCCGCCGCCGATTTCAGGTCGCATCGCCGCCGGCCGGTCGTTTGGCTCCTCGTCCTGCTGGCATTGGGGGTGATGCTCGCCCCGGCGTACTATCACGCCCACCTTCACGAAGTCCGATCCGGGCACTGGCCCATCGCGGGTCTCTTCTGGCCACGGTTTCGGCTGGCCGAATACGGCGGCCATCTGGTTTTCCTATTGGCGCTTGCGTGCTTGCTGCTGGGCTTCGATGCCCGCGAGCGGGATACCAACGCCTCGATGGCGGAGGCGCTCGACTGCCGGCCCATGTCGAACCTGGCGGTTCTGCTTGGTCGGCTTCTGGCGGTCGTTGGCGCAACTTGGGTACCTTGCGCGTTGCTAGTGGCGCTTCACGAGGTAGTTGCCAACCTGGCGCGCCCGCTGGGTTTGCAGAGCCCCACTTTCGGCGTAGCGGCCCTCGTGCGGCTCCTGTGCTTCGACGCCCTTCCCGCAACGCTTCTTTGGAGCGGCGTCGTGATGTTGCTTGCCTCGGTTTTCCGCAGCCGCAGCCTCGCGCTTGGCATTTCCTTGGCGCTGCTTGGATTTCATGTCTGGGGCGTGGCGAACGTTCCGCACTATCTCGCGCAGGCCGTATCGACGTTTCCGGACAACACCAGTCTGGCTTCTGACATAGCCGCCGGGGCCACCCTTTCCGGTCTCCTGCAACGGCTCGCGCTCGTCTCGGCGGCGACGGCTTGTGTCGTCGGGGCTGCCCGCTTCTATCCACGAGACGACGGGGTGTCCCGTGGTCTGCAAGCCTGGACGGCGCTGGGACTAGGAACGGTTGGAGTGGCCGGAATCTCGTGGGTCGCCGTTTCGGCCACGCAGGATCTCGGCGAGCGAATCGCCGGGCCAGACCGGCTGGTCGCGGGACTGGGCGCCGACAAGCTGGGG
>JAPPND010000103.1 GCA_028818795.1 Gammaproteobacteria bacterium
CCCGACGTCGCGGCAAAGTTGACAAGCCTAGGGAAGGTGCCGCCGCCGACGCTAGACACGTTGCCGAGCCGTTCGAACAACGCCTTTGCCAGGAAAAACACCACGACGAACGAGACCACCACGGCAAGCTGATGGAAGGTGGATTCGCCCATGGTCGTTACCGCAACGACGATGAGGCCCACGCCAACCCAAAGGCCTCGAGTGCCGCGTGGATCGAGGCGTTGCCGCGCCAGGCATTGGGACTACCCTCGGTCGTCTCGCGCCCGTTCGCTAGAGGGGCTGCCACCGCCTCAAGTTCGTGTTCGGCAGCACGGCGGGATTGACCGCGCTCCGCGGCCACCTGCCCGTCAGGCACATGGCGAGTTCCCGACCCAGACGGCGGCGCGATTCCGGTCCCATGCGGGCGCTGGCGGAGGCCATGTGCGGCGTGCAGATCACGTTGTCCATGCCGAGCAGCGGATTGTCGGTGGACACCGGTTCGCGCTCGAACACGTCGAGCGCCGCGCCCGCGATTTCGCCGTTCGTGAGCGCGCGGATCAGCGCGGCCTCGTCCACGGTCGGACCGCGGCCGTTGTTGATGAACAACGCCGACTTCTTCATGCGCGCGAAGTGCGCATCGGACAGCATGTGATGCGTCTCGGCGTTGAGCGGCGCGTGCATCGACACGAAGTCCGAACGCTCGAGCAGTTCGAAGAGCCCCGTCACGGGTTCGACGTTGGCGCTGGTCATCGCCAGTTCGTTCACGAAGGGATCGTAGGCGAGCACCCGCAGACCGAACGCATGGCAGCGTCGGGCAACGGCCTTGGCGACGTTGCCGAACGAGATCAGGCCGATTGCGAGCCCCCAAAGCCGGGGGATGTCGTCGTGGTATGGACGGCCCTCGCGCCAGCGGCCCTCCTGGGTCATCTTGTGCATGAGGAGAACCCGGCGGTAGGCGGCGAGGAACAACATCATCGTGTGGTCGGCCACTTCGTCGATGAACACGTCCGGGACGTTGGTGACGACGATGCCGTGATCCGTCGCGGCACCGACGTCCACGGTGTCCGCGCCGACGCTGCCGAGGCCGATGACGACGCAGTTGTCGAGGCCCGCGATGACCTCGCGCGTGATGCGGCGGCCGCGGGCGATCACCGCGTCGGCGTCCTTGGCCGCCGCGATGAACTCTTCCTCGGTTTTCGCCGGAACCCCGACAATCCTGGCCCCGATGGGGTCGAGGGCCTCCCGTTCGAGGGTAAATCCGGCATCGACCTGGTCCTGGGAGACGCCGGCCGGCACCTGCACCGCTACCGTGTACTTCGCATCCGTCATTCGTTCTTCTCCGACAAAAAGCGGGCAGTATATGACGTGACCGCTTCGCCGTCGTCACCGTTCGGTGCGTTCGGCACCTCTGCGAAGAGCGCTCAGCACGAGCCGTTCGGCGAGTTCGGCGAAGTCGATGCCGACGGCGCGGCAGGCGTCCGGATAGAGGCTGGTGGCGGTCATGCCCGGCAGGGAGTTGACTTCGAGCAGGTAGATTTCGCTGCCGTCCACCACGAAGTCCGCCCGCGACAGGTCGCGCAGGCCGAGGCAGCGGTGCGCCCGCAGCGCGGCGTCGGCGAGGCGTTCGAGGCAGGCCGTCGGGAACTTGGCGGGGACGATGTGCCGGCTCTTGCCCGGGGTGTAGCGGTTGTCGTAGTCGTACCACTCGCCTTTCGCGACGGTGATCTCGATCACCGGGAGGGCGACCGCCTCGCGGCCGTGTTCGTCGAGGACGGCAACCGTGGTTTCGCGACCCGCTTCGAATCGCTCGACCAGCGCGCCGCCACCGAACTCGAGGGCGTCGCGGAGCGGTGCCACGAGGTCGCCGCCGTCCGGCAGGAGCGTGACGCCCAGCGCCGATCCTTGACGGCGCGGCTTGATGACCACGTGGTCGCCGATTGTCTCGAAAACCACCTTGGCGGCCTCCTCGGCCGACATGCCGGGTGCGATCAATACGTCGTCCGCGACGGGCAGGCCCTCGGCGCGAAACAGCGCCTTCGCCACGTACTTGTCCATGGCCGCTGCCGAGCCCTGCACGCCGCTGCCCACGAAAGGCAGACCCAGCATGGCGAGCAGGCCCTGCACGGTGCCGTCTTCGCCGGGCGGACCGTGCAGGACGGGGAATACGACGTCCGGTGCGAAGGCGCGCAGCGCACTGACCACCTCGCGATCCAACTCGATGACGGCCACTTCATGGCCCCAGGTTCGAAGTCCCGCCGCGATGCCACCCGCCGAAGAGCGCGACACCTCGGCTTCGGCCGAGTTGCCGCCCGCTAGTACCGCGATCCGTAGCGAAGTGGCCATTGCCTACCCCGCGCCCCCGAAATCGATGTCGAAGCCGGGCAAGTCGTCGGCCGGTTCGAAGCCGAACACCTTGGCAAAGAACGCATACTCGGCTTCGATCGCCCGCCGTACGTTCTCGGCCCGGCGGAAGCCATGTCCCTCTCCTTCGAACAGCACGTAGGCGACCGGAATACCCTTGGCGGCCAGCGCGTCGCGCATCGACTCGGCCTGGTTTGGCGGTACGACCCTATCATCCGCCCCCTGGAAGAAGATGACCGGGCAGTTCAGCTTGTCGACGTGGTTGATGGGCGAACGCTCGTCGAGCGCTTCGGGACTGCCGAGCAACGTGTCGAGGTAGCGGGACTCGAACTTGTGCGTGTCGGCAGCCAGCGCGTTGAGGTTGCCGACCCCGTAATGGCTGGCACCCGCCCGGAAGACGTTCGTGAAGGCGAGTGCTGCCAGCGTGGTGTAGCCCCCGGCGCTGCCTCCCTTGATGGCGACCCGTGCCGGGTCGACCCGGCCTTGGCCGACGAGGTGGCGCACGCAGGCGACGCAGTCGTCGACATCGGTCTCGCCCCATGTGCCTGCCAAGCGTTCCCGGTAGGCGCGCCCGAACCCGGTGCTGCCCCCGTAGTTGACATCGGCCACCGCCCAGCCCCGGGACGTGTAGTACTGGACGCGCCAGTCGAGGTCGGGCCAGGCGTTGGAAGTCGGACCGCCATGTGTCGTGACCAGCAAAGGCGGCAATTCGCCGGGGGGAACGCGGTGGTCGCGGTTCGTGGGCAGGTAGAAGAACGCGTGGGATTCGCCCGCCTTGGCGGGAAATGTCAGCGCCTCGGGGGCAGCGATGAAGTCGCGTCCCGCGGGGGAGTCTTCAGGCTGGGCGATGGGGGTGCGCGTGCGCGTGGCCAGTCTCAACTCGACGATCTGCTTCGGCCGGTCGGCGAACCCCGCGATGTAGGCGATGCCGCTCGGGGTGCGGACGATGTCGAGGTAGGACGAGCTTTCGTCGTCGAGGGGACTGGCCAGGCCTCGCTCGAGATCGACGAGCACCAGCGACGCCATGCCGTTTTCCACCCGGCGGGCGACTACGTGATTGGGGCCGACCGGCACGTAGTAGGTGTTCGCGAACTGCCAGGCGGGACCGGCGTATTCCGCGGTATCGGGGAGTACGGCGTAGACGCCGGAGCCATCATAGGCGTATAGATTCCAGTAGCCGTCGACATCCGACGCGAAGAGAAGCCGCTCGCCGTTCCACTCCGGTTGGACGATGGATTCGTTCGCTCCGCCGGCTGCAATGGTGGGGTTCAGCAGTTCGTTGCCGTCGGCCTCGGCAACCAGAAGCTGGCACCCGTCGAACGGCATGTTGGGATGGTCCCATACCAGAAACGCGATGCGGCCGTCCCCCGATGGCCGCGGGGCCGCGTAGAAGTCATGACCCTCGTGGAGGGTGGCAACAGCCCCACTTTCGACGTCGATGCGAACCAGGTCGTTGGCGGCTTCCGTGGCGGCCACGCCGTGTCGTTCCCGCACGGCGAGCAGGGCACGGCCATCCCAGGCCAGGTCGGCGAAACGCTCCGTGTCATCCCCTTTCGTGACCTGACGTGGCAGCTCGCCACCACCACCCGACGCCGACGCCTCGTAGACGTTCTGGTCCGCGAAATTCACGAAGTAGACATGCTCATTGCCTACGCCATACGATCCGCCGCCGTATTCGTGGACCCTGCTGCGCGAATTGAACGGGGCCGGCGTCAATTCCCGAATGGAGTCCGCAACACGCATGACCAGGGTGGAACGTCCGGCTTCCTCGGGCCGCGACTCCGTCCAGAACAAGGCATCGCCCTTGGCGCGGAGTTCGCCGTAGCCCTTGGAGCCCCCGGTGACGATCCGGGCGTCGATGGGAGACCGCCAACTCCCACATCGAGCCGATGTCATGTCAGCCCCGGCCGCGGATCGACCGCTGCCCAGCGCTCGTGGTCGCGCCAGCCGCCGTTGATGTAGAGGAACCGCGGCGACAAGCCTTCGCGTTGGAAGCCGCAGCCGCGCACCAGTCGAATCGACGCGGTGTTGTCCGGTTGTATGTTGGCCTCGATGCGGTGCAGTCCCAGTTCCCGGAACGCATGCTGCTTGACGTGCATCAACCCCTCGCGCATGTAGCCCCTGCCGGCATGTGCCTGGGACGCGTAGTAGCCGACAGACGCGGAGCGGAACGCTCCCTTGACGATGTTGTTGACGTTGATGACGCCGACGATTGCGTCGGTGTCGTTGAGGCAGATGAGGAAGCCTTCGTGGTCGTCACGCTGGGTGCGCCGGTAGTAGACCTTGAACATATGCGATGTGAGCGGTGGCGAGATCCACGGGTAGTGCAGTTCACGACTGGCGCGGGCCAGGGCCAGCAACTCCCGTCGGTCCGATGACCGCACCCTGCGAAGGTAGGTTCTGGTCCCGAGACGGGCCGCCGGCGCAGGCGCAGGACTTTCGGCTGGCGAGGCCTTTGCCGAACTGGGCCCGATCTCGAACCGAGGGGATGGTTTCGCGTCCGGGTGGTTACCCATCGTCGGCGGTCTCGGATCGCTCTTCACCGGTCCGTCGCCCGGCGGCATGCATCTCCATCGCGAATATGTCCCACATGGTCGGCGGGATCAGCCCGATTCCGACCACCAGGAAATGCACGGGATGAAGGCGCCAGTCGTTGTCGACGAGCCACACGCCAACCAAGGTGAACCCCTGGTGTTGCCAAGCCAACAGGCCGTAGGCGACCGCAGATGAAGCTGCGGCGAGCACAATGAGACGGATTACGAGTCGGACAGGCCCGGGCATCTCGGAGCACTCGCGTTCGAACGGTTGGGTATCCTGAGTCAGCGAGTTTAACGCGCATCGGTCGCTCGGAAACAAACGCGTGGTCATGGGAGCGCCCCATAGCCGGGTCGGCCGCGTCCGAAGGACGCGCCTTCGCCATTCGCTATGCGCTCTAACGCGCCGCTTGCGGCGCGCCGCCTCCGCCTCCGGCCCAGCCACACCGAGTAGGTCCATGAAACAAACGCCACGGTCGCAAGCTCCCTTTGGCGGTTGCTTCATGCAAGGCCGAAGAACCGTATGGCGTTGACGTGGGTTTGCCGTTTGACCGAAACGGGATCCTGGTCCCGACATCGGGCGACGCGTTCCGCGACCCAGGTCAGGAACGCGGGTTCGTTGCGCCGTGAACGGGGTCGCGGAACGATGTTTCGTGGCAGGAGGTACGGTGCGTCGGTTTCGATCATCAACCGGTCGCCGGGAATCTGCCGTACCAGTTCCATGAGTTGGCGTCCGCGTCGCTCGTCGCAGATCCAGCCCGTGATGCCGATGTGGTAGCCGTCGTCGATGTAGCCTTCCAGGTCGGTCGCGGTGCCCGTAAAGCAATGGATCACGCACGCCGTCAGGTCGTCGCGGTAGTCGGTGAGAATGCCGCGGGCATCGCCCTCGGAGTCGCGGTCGTGGACGAACAACGGCATCTTCAAGCGCACAGCCAGTTCGACCTGCCGGCGGAACACGGCCCGTTGTTCGTCCCGGGGCGAGAAGTTGCGGTAGTAGTCGAGCCCGGTCTCCCCGATCGCGACGACTTCGGCCCGTTTCGCCAGGCCGGCGATTTCGTCGTCCCAACTCGCCTCGACCGCCGTTGCGTCGTGGGGATGAACCCCGGCGGTCGCGAAGAGGCGCGGAATCGGGTCGTCGGACGGTTCGCCCTCCGATGCCACGTCGCCGACTCCCCGCCGGCTTGCGAAGTCCGCGCCCGCGCGACTTGACGCGATGCTGGTACCGGTGAGGACGATGGCATCGACCCCAGCCGCCCGGGCGCGTCGAAGCACTTCTAGGCGGTCGTCATCGAATACCGGGTTGAGGAGATTCGCCCCGATATCGATCAAGGAACGGTCCTTTCGTGCACATCCAGCACCGGGCCCGGTTCGCCGACCATCTGGCGGTAGATGTAGTGGTAGAAAAGCACGTTCTTGACGTAGTCGCGGGTTTCGCGGAAGGGAATGCGTTCGATCCAGACCGGCGTCGACAGGCCGCTGGCCTCCTCGAGCCAGCGTTCGACGCGTCCTTCACCCGCATTGTAGGCAGCCGCCACCAGCACCCGGTTGCGCCCGTAACGGTCCATCAATCGGGCGAGATGATGGGCGCCCAGGCGGATATTGAGCTCGGGTCGGTAGAGATCCTCCGCGTCGGGTCGACGGTCCCGAATCCGATCCGCGACAAGCCTGGACGTGGCTGGCATCAGTTGCATGAGGCCCCGGGCCCCCGCCGGTGAACGGGCCCGGGGGTTGAAAGCGCTCTCGCGTCGGGAAATTGCCAGTAGGAACCCGGCGGGAAGATTGGCCTCGAAGGCGCTACGTCGATATAGGCCGAGGTAGGGCGTGGGAAACCGCACGGCGACGAGATCCCTGAGATCCGCATCCCAGGCGCCGGCGATGGCCTGGTCGATCCACCCCATGGCGAAGGTCAGTTCGACCAGGACCTGGTGGCGGTCCGGCGGCAGGGTCTTGAGGGCGTATTGCCACTCTCGCACGGCGTTGGACGTGTCTCCCACGGCGAACAACTCCACCATGCGGCGTACGGCCGGGACCGTTAGCAAGGCGCGCTGGGCGGCGTGATCGTTGGAAGCGGGCCGAGGTAGGAACCGGGCCTCGAGACCGAGATCCTGGGCCGCGAGCAATCCGTAGAAGGTCCGCCAGCCTGCGATCTGGTTCAAGTGGTCGCGGCCAGCGCTCTCGCCCTCGCCGCTGTCGATGAGGGACCGTCCGAGCCAATACCGCCAACGGCCCTGGGACGCCGTTTCCGGGGGCAACGCTGTGATCCACAGGATGGCTTCGGGCCACCTGCCGTGGCGGATCAGGCCCTCGGCAACCCGTTCGGTCAAGGCCGGCGTATAGCCGATCGGCCCGTCGTCGGGGACAAGGCCCGCATTGGCCGCCTCGGCCATCATCTGGCTCTGGATGGACCGGCGCTGTTCCGGTGCGAAATCGTAGCTTTGCCGGGCCTCGCGCCAAACCCCGAGCGCGCGTTCGACATCCCGTTTCGCGTATCGGACGATGCCGTGGCCAAGCGCACGGCGGCCAAGCTCGTTGTCGGCGAAGCGCGACAGCGAGCGCACGAGTTGGGGCCTGACATGGGCGTCGTAGGTCAAACGGGCGGCACCGGCATTCGCGCGGTCGAAGAATCGGAGCAGGTAACGCGCCAGGGTCACCTCGTTTTCGCCGAGGGCCAACAGGAGCCGTGTCCAGGCCGTCTCCTGGTCAAGTCGCCCGGCGTTGATCCAGGATTGGAAAGCGGGATCGCACTCGTCGGGTTGCGAGCGAGGCGAGAGCCACAACCCAGGAACCTGCTGATAGGCCTCTTCGCGCCGGCCCGAGATGATCAGGGCGCGTAGGTAGTGGCAGCGGGCAACGACGTTGTAGGTTGGTTCGTAGTTGTCGAGATAGGTCTTCCAGCGGCCGTTGCTTGCCTGGCTCTCCAACCAATGGTCGAAGAAGGCGTCCTGCAGGGGGGTGCCGGCGAGTTCGGCTCGCACCTCCTGGGCAAGCTTCGTGCTCAAGCCCGACGCTCGACGGCGTGCATCGTAGAACACCAGGTACGGCCGCAGCGCGTAGTCGGCGAGTCCCTCCCTGTAGTCGCTACGGCGACCGGCCCGGGCGGCATACGCAGCCCGCCGGTAGGCCATGCGGCGTTCGTAGAGACCGGCCTCGTCGAACAGGGCAGGGGATGCACGGACTTCCAGGGCATCGTGGCCCAGGGGTTGTCCGTCGGCCGCGGGGGTGTAAACCGCGGCGGCGACTATGACCGCGGCGACTATGACCGCACCGATTCCAAACGCGTTGGCGGCGTTGTCCCGTCGCGATGTCCTGAAGTTCACGTAGCGGAGCGCCCCTCAGTCAAACCAGCGCCTTACGCATCGTCTTCCTCGGGGGCGACGTCCCGCCCAACACGGACCGCGAGCACGTCGCAGGATGCCCCGTGCAGTACCCCGTTGGCGGTGGAGCCCAACAACAGTGCCAATCCATGCCGGCCGTGGCTGCCGACCACGATCAAGTCCATCGCTTCGCCCTCGGCAATGCGGTGGATTTCGCTCTCGGGACGTCCGAAGACCAGGTGGCGGCGGGTTTCGGGCACATCGAAATGCCCGGCGAACTCCGCGAGGTGGGCACAAGCCTGTTCGTGGATCTGGTCCTGCACCGAGGAGAGATCCATCGGCACGTCGCCGCCGTAGGCGAGACTCAAGGGTTCGATCACGTGGACGATGTGCAGCTCGGCACCGGCGGATGCGGACAGCGCGCGGGCTCGTCTCGCCACGCGCCGACACTCTTCGGTCAGGTCGACGGCCAGGAGAACTCGACGATAGTCGGCCATACCCGTGTTGCCCCCGTTCAGAATCGGCGCGACCATACACTTATCGCGGATGCCGCCACAACCATCCGCGCCGAACGCGCCGCATCGGAAACGGTTGTACCGCCTTGGTTTGGATCATCATCGGCATCGTCCTCGTCGCGGCCATCGGGCCCGTCTTCTGGCTCTTGCCGTCCAAGCGGGACCGGGCGCAGGGCCAACTGCGCTCGGCTGCTCGCCAGGCGGGGCTGGTTGTCGAGATCGCGGCTCTGCCGAAGGTCGATTCCCGCCCCGAGGAACGCGTCTCCGCTGGCGGGAAGCCAAGGGATGCGACCATCGATTGCGTGGCCTATCGACTTGCGCTGCCCCGTCCAGTGCCGAATGCGCCGAGCTGGCTGCTGCTCAGGTCCGACCGGGAGAACCGCTACCTTGAGGGCTGGACGACGTTGTCGCCGCCTAGCCGATTGCCGGCCAGGCAAGCGACGTATTGGCGGGACATCGCAGCCGTCCTCGACAGGCTGCCGGGTGGTTGCGCGGCCGTGGAAGCCGATACGCGCCACATCAGCTGGTACGGGCGGGAACGTCTTGACGGCGACAGTCCGGAGGCGGTGGTGGCGGGTATTCGAGAGGGTCTACAAGTGATCGGCGAACTACACGGAGAATTCAACCGCAGCAAATAGGACTGGGGCCAGAGCGGCGGTACTGATCTCGTTCGTGCACGCAGCAGCCTAACTCGGCGGACTTCAATGCTAGCGAGGCTTCGCCTCAGACCGACGAGGCATGTGCCGCTGAGGCTTGAGACGG
>JAPPND010000073.1:0-10364 GCA_028818795.1 Gammaproteobacteria bacterium
CGGGGTTGCATTTCCGCCCCAACGGGAAATAATTGAGGGTTAAATCGCGCACCGCGCTGGGAGACGGGTCCGACGCCACGGCAATCGGAGGGTTTCCGGAATCCCGTGATCGCCCGTCTCGGTGACCTGCCAAACAGGTCGCAAGGAGGGAGATGATGATCAGTCGAAACCGATCGGCAACCACCACGCCGTCGGCCGTGGTTCTCCTGCGGCAACGATTTCTCCGTGTCTGGACTCCCCTCTGCTGCTTGGCCTGTGCGGCCGGGTCTGCTTTGCACGCGACTGCCGAAGACCGCATCGTGCCGTTGTTCCCCGCCGCGTCGGACACCGTTCGCCAAGGCTTCGTGCGCATCATCAATCATGGCGACGAATCCGGTGAAGTCAGCATCGAGGCCATCGACGACGAGGGCAATGTCCATGGTCCGCTGGTGTTGTCCGTCGATGCCCACGAGACGATCCACTTCAACTCGGGAGACCTAGAGGAAGGCAACCCGGACAAGGGGTTGACCGGTCAAACGGGGACCGGTCAAGGCGATTGGCGGCTCGACCTGACCAGCGACCTGGACATCGAGGTGCTGGCCTACATTCGCACCTGGGATGGTTTCCTGACCGCCATGCACGACCTGGCGCCGGAAACGGACGAGGGTCACCGGGTGGCCACATTCAATCCGGGCCGCAACGTCAACCAAGTGAGTCGTCTTCGATTGATCAACCCCGGGGATACCGACGCCACGGTGACGGTCTACGGCATCGACGATGACGGTACCCGGTCAGCGGATGTGGAGGCGGTCGTACCGGCGGGTGCCGCGCAAACCTATTCCGCCGCGCAGTTGGAGGACGGAGCCGACGGCCTGACCGGCGAGATGGGTTCCGGAAAGGGCAAGTGGCAGCTTGACCTCAGCGCCGATCAGCCGATTCATGCGATGAGCCTGTTGCAGAGCCCGACAGGCCATCTGACCAACCTGTCCACCACGCCCGCAAACGACGCGGACATCCATGCCGTGCCGATGTTCCCGCCCAACATCGACGGCGGACCGCAAGGTTTCGTGCGGGTCATCAACCGCAGCCCCACGGCGGGCGAGGTGGCAATAGCGTCCTTCGACGACGACGGTGGCGATTACGACACCCTCACTCTCGCCATCGAGGCCAAGCAGACCCTCCATTTCAATTCGAAGGACTTGGAGGAAGGCAACGAGGCCAAGGGTCTCGCCGGCACCGGATCGGGACAGGGCGATTGGCGCCTGGAACTCACCAGCGACCTCGACATCGAGGTGCTGGCGTACGTCCGCACCCCGGACGGATTCCTCACCGCCATGCACGACACGGCGCCCAGCGCCGAGACCCGGCACCGGGTAGCGGTCTTCAATCCGGGCTCGAACATCAACCAGTTGAGCTGGCTGCGGATCCTCAATCCCGGCACCGTGGCCGCAACGGTCGACATCACCGGCATCGACGATGCCGGCGAGTATTCCGACTACCTCGTCCGGATCGATGTACCCCCAGGCGGAAGCCGGTCGCTGGACGCCGGCGAGTTGGAAGACTCGGGACTCGGCGACGGTCGGGGCAAGTGGCAACTGATCGTCGAATCGGAGCAGCAGATCATCGCGATGAGCCTGCTGGCGACGCCGACGGGGCACCTGACGAACCTGTCGACGGCACCGGGCGGCGCAGTCTTGCCGGACACTGCCGAGGATGTGTTCGCCGAGGAGATCTCCGCAATCGTACAGACCCCCACCCCCGAGACCGCACCGGAGCGCGCCTACTGCATCCAGTGCCATGTGGAAGGCGGCGCTTCGGGGCACACCCGGTTGGTGTTCGTCGACGACTCGGATCCGGATCACCTCGCGAAGAACCTCGCCCAGTTCGAAAACCTCTTGGGGAAAGTGGACCGGGAGTACATCCTCGGCAAGATCTCCAACGTGAGCGGCCACGGCGGAGGTCGACGGATCGAGCGGAACTCCGACTGGTACCAAGCCATCGAGCAATTTCTGACGCTGATGCAAGGCGAACTGCGCCGCACACGCGTTCCGGTAGAGATCATCAAGTCGCCCATACCGGAAGGCATCGGCCATCCCGTCTTCGCGAGCCCGCACGCGAGGCCCATCGCCATCCTGGGCGGCTTCGTCTACGTGGCGAACACGCCAAGCGACACCATCGACGTCATCGACGGGGAGGAGCGCGCAATCGTCAACCGGATCAACGTGGGCATCGACCCCGTCAGCGTCGTGCCCCGGCCGGACGGCCTGGAGATCTGGGTCGCGAACCACGTCTCGGACACCGTCAGCGTCATCGACACGGACCCCGCGAGTCCGACGTTCCAGAACGTCATCGCCACCGTGCAGGCGGTGGACGACGCCAATCTGTCCACCGACTTCGACGAACCGGTGGGCATCGCCTTTGCCGACAACGATAAGGCCTACGTGGCCCTCGGGCCCGCCAACGAGATCGCGGTGGTCGACGTCCAGACGCGCGGCGTGGACAAGCGTCTCCCGATCCGCGCCCAGGATCCCCGCGCGATCGCGGTGCGCGGCGAGCGGCTCTACGTGGTCGCCTTCGAGTCCGGCAACAAGACCCAGCTTTCGGGGTGTTTCGAGGGCGAGATCGGCCGGGACGGCTGCACATTCGACGCCGTCGAGCACGTCTTCACCAACAACAACGTCCTGTCTCTCAACTACGAAGCCGACATCACCGAGGACGACGCCGTACCCGACCGGGATCTGTTCGTGTTCGACACCACGACGGACGAGCTACTTGCAGAGGTGGAGGGCGTCGGAACGCTGCTCTACGGCATCGCCGTGGACAGCAACGACCGTGTCTACGTTGCACAGACGGACGCGCGCAATACCGCCAACGGGCTTGCCGGCAGCCAGGGCCACGGCATGGCCGAGATGGAGAACCGGGCTTTTCTGAACCAGATCACCCGCGTTGACTGCGGTTCGGAGTCCGGTTGCGCCGATCCAATCCGCTTCGATCTCGAACCCGTGCCGCCAGACCATCCGGCGCCGCAAGACTCGTTGGCGACCCCGTTCGGCATCCAGGTTAGCCTCGACGACGCAACACTCGTGGTCACCGCAGCCGGTTCCGACAAGCTCTTCACCGTCGATGCGACGAGCGGCGAAGTACTCGGCAGCGTGGACGTCGAGAACGTGCCTCGTGGTGTCGCGTTGGTTTCGGGCCCCGACGGCGAACCCACCGCCGCCTGGGTGCTAAACGCCGTGGCCAACTCGGTTTCCGCCGTTGACCTGTCGTCGTTGGAAGCGCCGACGATTGCCCAGACGATTGCGCTCGAAGACCCCACCGACCCCGTCGTCAAGCGGGGCCGGATGGCGTTCAACGACGCCCACGCCTCGACAACCGGCACGTTCTCCTGCGAGAGCTGCCACCCGGACAACCACACCGACCAGTTGATCTGGATTCTCCAGACGCCGCCGTGCGAGGGTCAGGAGGGATGCATCGACCAGGTGCCGCCCCGGCTGACCATGCCCGCGAAAGGGCTGCGGGACACCCAGCCGTATCACTGGGACGGCATACCCGGCGATCCCTACGGCGGCATCAACACGGCCTCCATCGACGCGCCAGTGGAACCCAATTGCAGCGAAGACGACCCGGAGTCCTGCACGCGCTTCCTCGTGGACGGATCGCTGGCGACGACGATGTGCGACGTCAGTTCGGGTGCCTGCCCGCACACCAACGACGAAGGCAAGGCGGGCCTGCTGGATGCGGAGGACCGGGATGCCCTGGCCACGTACCTCCTCAGCGTGCCCTTCCCGCCCGCTCAGAAACGACCATTCGACAACGAACTGACGCAGATGGGCCGGGACGGCATCTTCGAGTTCAGTTTCATCATCGACTCCGGCCAAGGCACCGGTGCCCAGACCTGCGGCGACTGCCACCGGATGCCGTTCCTAGTTACCCCCAACACGCCGGGCACCGGCATGGACGCGCCAACGTGGCGGGGCGCCTACGACCGCTTCCAGATCACTCCACAGGCCCGGACCAACGTCATCGACCTGATGTACCTAGCGTTCCGCTTCAACGGCGCCGAGCCGCAATCCGCATTCAACGAGCGCTTCTACTTCGAAGAGGAGGATATCTGGGACCTCGGCGGCTCATCGCCGGAAGTCTGGCAGATGGTTCTGCAGAACAGCACTGGATTCTCCGGCAGCTTCGGCCGACAGGTGACTTTGAACGAAGACACCGCAAATACGCCGCTCACCGAACAACTGCTTGATGCCTTGGAGCTATCCGGCGAGGAAGGCGGAATCATCCTGCAGGGCGAGGGTGTCTTGACGGAGGACGGCGGCGCAAGCCCGTTGGCCGTCGAATTCAGCAACGGCGTATACCGGATACGCGATGGTAGCGAGTCGTTCGACCGTTCGGAGTTGGTGCAGTTGGCCGCCGACGGCGAGCTAGTGCTGACCATCACAGGACGGACGGGCGCCAACATCGACAAGCACAAGCAGCCCGGATTGTGGCCAGTAGCACCGATCCACCGGCAGTCCCGTAACGTGCACCTTGCCTTCCTCGACGAGGACAGGAAACTGCGCATCAACGCCAGGCATGTCCAGGAGGACGCATCCATCCACCTAGACGGCCGGCGGGTCGACGGTCACGTGGAGTGCGAACATGGGACGCTGCCCTATTGCTCCGGCGAGATCGCGATCGTCGAACTGGACGAAACGCCCCTCGGGGGTCTCCACTTCCTGCAGCTACAGAACCCGCAGGGCCTTTTCAGCAACGACATGATGTTCTTCCACGAGGACTTGGAGACCATGCCTTCGGCTGGCAACCGGAACCTCATCAGCAGCGGCGGCGAGTTCAACCGGATCCGGTTCGACCGCCACAACTGGAATCTCGTGAACCGCGACTTTGACACCCCGGGGCAACCGGAGATTGCACGCGTCAACTGGAGCCACCAAGGCCGTCAAGTCAACATCGACATCGACCGGAGATCCTCCGAGCGGTGGCACGTGCAGATCAGCCACGCAGTACCCGTAGTCGGCGGGCGGACCTACACGTTGTGCTACGACGCCAAGTCCGACGAGGGGCCGAGACAAATGCGGGCGTACACCGACACGAACATGGACAACTGGCGGAATACCAGCGGCGGCCAGTTCACCGTGAACCTGACGACGTCCTACCAGCAGTTCGAGCACACGTTCACGATGGCCGAGACGGACCTCAGAGGTCGTGTCGCATTCGACCTCGCCGAAAGCCCCAACGACGTGCAGATGGACAACATCGGCCTCTACGAAGGCACCGAATGCGGCGACCCGTCGAAACAACCCGGGATGTTCCCCGGCGTCCCATAGCTTCTGAGAATACGATCAGCGACCTTTCCGGCACCGGTCACTTGAACAACTCGGCATGGGTGCCGACGCGTGTGAAATACACCGTGCTGCCCGGACCATCTGTGTCGTCGATGGGACAGATGAGAAGGAAATCTCCGCGTACGTGGCACTCGCGGTACTTCGCCCAAACGCCTTTCAACGGGTGGTCCTTCCGTTCGGGGCCGAAAGGGCGTCGTTCGCGATGAGCTGGAGAATGACCGCTTTCAGCCGCTTCATGTCGTATCGCCCCGAGCGCGTGAGTCGGTTCCAGTCTTTGAGAAACCCCTAGCGTAGTCAACCCGGCGTGGCGGGACGGTTCGCTTACCCGCGGGCGGCTCTTTCAAGGTCCGCAAGCATCTCGTCCGCGTTGGCGAATCGCGCTCGGCGGTTCTTCACCATCTCATCCACTTCGGCCATGGCCCTCTTGGTATCCGCGTTTGGCACCTTCAACTCCAAGGGGAAGGCCTGATCGACAGCGATGCGGTGGAACAGCAGGCGCACGGCTTCAGAGGCCGTGAGTCCCATCGCCGCCAGCGCTTGGATTGCCTCCCGTTTCAGTTCGCTGTCCATGCGGACATGGAGCATTGTGCTTTGCCTGACCATCGGCACCTCCTGTATCTCATATGCGATATACTCCGCTGACGTTCTCGAGTCAACCTCGTGTCCAGCGGGGTGTACGACAGATCCTTAGTGACGGTGGTCGTCGGGGAGATTTATCACCCGTGTCCTTGCAACGAACGGCCCGTTATAGGCCAGCCGGGCGACCACAAGGGTCGCCCCAGGGTCGCCCCTACGAGAAATACATGCCCCCGTCGGTCCTGCGCAGCTTGTCCCGGGCGATCACCACCCGGTGCACTTCGGACGGTCCTTCGCCGATCCGTTTGACCCTCAACTCCCGATACCAACGCTCCAGCGGCATCTCCTTGGCCATGCCCATGCCGCCGAACATCTGCATCGCCCGGTCGACGACCCTGCCGGCCGTTTCCGTGCCGTAGAGCTTGCACACCGACGCATCGACCTTGCCCGGTTCGCCAGCATCCACCTTCGACGCGGCGTCGTAGATCAGGAACCGCGCCGCGCGCAGTTCCACTTCGGAGTCGGCGATCATCCACTGGATGGCCTGCTTGTCGGCCAGCCGCCCGCCCCGCACGGGCCGCTGCTTGACCCAGCCGCAGCCCATGTCGAGGGCTTCCTGGGCGATGCCGATGCAGCCGGCGGCGTAGGGGATGCGGGCATCCACGAGCCAGTTCTGGGCAACGCCGAAACCCCGGCCGACCTCCCCGAGCACGTTCTCCTCGGGTACTTCGCAGCCGTCGAGGACGATCTCGTACGGAGATAACGCCCGTATCACCTTGATTTCGTTGAACTCGATACCTGGGAAGGTTGGCTCCACGATGAACGCCGTGATCTCCGGCGGCGCATCCGCCGTTCCGTCCCGGGTGCGGGCAAAGATGATCCCGTAGTCCGCGCCCTTGGCGGCGGTGATCCACATCTTCCGGCCCGTCAGACGCCACTTGCCGCCCTCGAATGCCGCCCGGGTCTCGATGTTGTTGCGCGGGTCCGAGCCGCCTGTGGGCTCGGTGATGGCGACGAACGCACGCTTCTGCCCATCCACGCAGGGCATGCCGTACTTCTCGATCTGCTCGGGCGTGCCGCCCCAGATAACCACCGGCGGGCCGCCCGCGAACGCGCCGAGAGCCGGTGCATAGGCGCCGAGACGGCACTTGGCGGATTCCTCGGCGACGATCGCCCGGGCCAGGGCACTCACCTGGTTGCCGCCGTACTGCTCGGGCACGGTCAGCCGCGTCATGCCCATTGCCTCGGCCTTGGCCCGCAACCGGGCGCGATCCTCCGGGGCGCAGCCGGTGGCGTCATGGGGCAGCCGGTCTTCGATGGGCTTGACCTCTTCGCACATGAAACGGCGCACCTGGTCGCGCAGCATGATCAACTCGTCCGGCAGCGCGAAGCCGTAGTGGTTGGCGTTGTCCACCTGAACTCCTTTGTGTGAGTCACCGCTAAACCTACGCGAAGCCTAACGGCTGCGATAGCACGGATGCGGTGCACCGCTATAACCCCACTGACCGGATGAATGATTGATTGACATGCGCCTGCCATCGTGGTCTGATCCCCGACAAATACCCCCTGGCGTCCCGCAGCCATCGGTTTTCGGCACGTCAGGTTACGAATGAGTCGTACTCTGGGGCAATGATCGATACGTCGGCGTTGCCCCTTTTCGTTGGTTCCGTCTCACGCTGGACTTGCAGATGGCCCTCGCGATTTTCGTCGACGGCGCTTACGCCGCCAAGCTGGCTGAGCAACGGTTCGGAGTCTGGGTCGACTACGACAAACTCGGCACGCATGTCACCCAAGAGCTCGCATCCGCCGAGGGCGGTACGATTCTCCGTCTACGAACGTATTTCTATGATGCGCTCCCCTACCAAGGCACCCCCCCAACGCTCGACGAAGCCGCTCGGCTCGGACGGAAGCGCAGCTTCTTCGCAGCCCTCGCTAAGCTCCCCAAGTTCAAGGTGCGGGAGGGACGAACCGTTCGGCGCGAAACGGCAGATGGAAATTCACCTATCACCAGAAGGGCGTCGACCTGATGATCGGACTCGACATCGCGACCCTTTCGCTCAAACATATGATCACGCATGCCGCCATTCTGTCCGGCGATAGCGACCTCTTGCCCGCCATCTCGCTGGCCCAAGACGAGGGCATCGTCGTCTGGCACCTGCACGGTCCCTCGGATACGTTTGCCAACGTCCTCTGGGACGCTGCTGACAACCGCCTAGCCATCGATGAGAAATTCATGGCCGCAGTTTCACGACCGCACCGGACATCTTGACTGCGCCTTGGCGCTAGCTTTCAGATAAAGGAAGGAGACAACGCCCGGCGATGCTCGGGCGACATGAATCGACAATCGCTGGACCGGCATGCGGACCATCGCCGCTGACACCGACCGGCCCAGTCGGGCCAATGACGTGCCGGGCCCACGTGGCCGACGGCTCACGTCCACTCGCGGCCCGCCGGCCGAGCTGGTCAGTCGGGGAAACCACGTCTCAAGCGGCAGCGGCGGCATCCAAGCAATCGAAGATCAGGTCACGGAGGACGGCCTCGTGCTTCCGGCGCGGTCGAGTGACATCGAGCGTTGCCACGAGCAAGCTCTCCTGTGCGCCCGGCTTGGCGATCGAATAGCGCTCCAGGATCGGATCAGGCGGCAACTCCCCGTGATGGGGATAGAGAAGCATGACATCTGGACACTCATAGAGCTGGCCGTACGCCATAAGCTGGTAGACGTCCGCTTGGCTCACGCCTTTCTTGGGATCTTCGATGTGCTTGATGCGCTTCCACTTCGTGTCAACAATGAGAGCGACCTCGCCGACACGCCGCACAATCAGGTCGGGACGGGTCCGGAATCGGCCCCTGTCTCCCTGGAAGAGGCAATCCCGGTGCCCTCCCTGCGCTGAGACCCTAAGGCCGGTGCCCTGGAGCGCGCGGGTGAGTATCCGCGCCACGTACTGCTCGAAGAGCACGTTCATTTCGAACAGCAGGGCGTAGCCGTCCATCGAGCCGGCGCTGGTCTGCTGGTAGCGTTCACCCAGAAAGAGGCGGGCCATCGCCACCAGCTCCCGCCATCGCGTATTCGTCCGGTCGAGCACGATCAGATCCCAACGCAAGGCGTTCGGGGACACCTCCGTGATGTCCGCGTAGGCAAAGCTCAGCTCGCGCAACAGACGCTGGTTTTCTGGAATCTGGGCGACACGCGAGAGTCTGCCGACCGTCGCCCGCATGACTTGATTGAGTGCAGTGTCGGGCGAGCGCGCGTCGAACCGGCAGGCCAACTTCTGCGGCGACACAGCGAGGGTCGAGAACTGCCGCGTCACATCGAGTCGGCCGCGCAAGGTAGGGAGGTCGTCCTCATGGTCGGTGTATTGCTGGGGTATGCCCTGGCGCACCGCGTCGACGAGCTTGTCGCAGTAGAGCCGTATCAACAGTTCCAAGAGCGTGTCGCGTTGCCAGCCGAGTTGCGCAATTCCCCTCGTATCGACCCGGATGTCCCAGGCCACGGCCAACATGTCTATAAGCCGATCGCGTAAGGTCGCGTTGTCCACGCCGCTTTCGCCCGCGCCTTCGATCTTCGGCAGAATCTCGAGTTGGCAACCCGGCGTGGCAATCACCCCCACAACGCCACGGGCGCGTAGGCCCTTCCGGCCGTGTTCCAGCACGCCTTCGCCACCGCGCCCCGAAAACACCGATGCCCGCGCCTGCGCAGCGAGTCGATCTGCCAGCAACCGTGGGATCGAAGTCTCATCCGTGCCGTAGCTGATCCGCTTCCATTCCCGGATCGTACGGCGAATCATCCTTCGGTCAGACCGGTGTAGACAAAGCCTTCGTCTGCGGAACGGACCTCCCAACGGAAACGCGGTAGGTCATCACCGTCGGCGAGCCCAGGCGGCGGTTTGATAACGGAGCGCTTGAGGAAGCCGCCAGTTACCGGGTCCTCATGCGAGACCGCATCGCCCAGCACGGCCGCGATCTTCCCCCAGTCCTCGAAGAAGTACTCCGCCAGCAACGGGATCACTTTGTCCCGCATGACGGCGTCGACATCTTCTGGCTCTTGGCAGTCGGTGAAATAGGCATGTCCGATCCGGTGCTCGCGGTCATAGAGGTACTCGATCCGCTCGTTGAGGGTCTTCAGAATGCGCGGCAGGTCGAGCCCGCACTTCTCCTTCGCGTCCTCCAAGACGGATGGATCGGGCGCGATTTCGCGAAAGGTGAAGCGGCGTCGCAACGCCGTATCCAGCAACGCGATCGACCGATCCGCTGTGTTCATCGTGGCAAGGATGTGCAGATTCGAAGGTACACCGAACTCGTCGCCGGAATACGGGAGACGGACCTTCAGCTCGTTCAGCTGGCCCAAGCGTTTGTCCGGTTCGAGGAGCGTGATCAGCTCGCCGAAGACCTTCGAGATGTTGGCGCGGTTGATCTCGTCGATGATCAGAACGAAGGGTTCGGGCTCGGTCGGCGCGACCG
>JAPPND010000073.1:10464-41517 GCA_028818795.1 Gammaproteobacteria bacterium
CGGTTGATCTCGTCGATGATCAGAACGAAGGGTTCGGGCTCGGTCGGCGCGACCGTCGACCGGCCCCGGCTCGCATGTTTCGCGATGCGACGGAAAATCCCCGGCTTAGTCTCCAACCGGAAGCCGCCGGTCGAGTTGTCGTCATCCTCTCCCGACCCCGTTACCGGCTGCCTCCCCTCCACGAAATCCTCGTAGGACATCGACTGGTGAAAGGTGACGAACTCGATCCGGCCCGTTGCAAGAAGCTCCTGATAGGTTTCCATCAGAGCCTCCCGACCCTCGGGCACTGGCTCTCCGCAAAGCCTGACGGCCTCTGCGACCGTCGAATATGTCTTGCCAGTACCCGGCGGTCCGTAGAGGACGGTGTTCAGAAAAAGCGGCGGTCGCGTGTCACCGGATGCCCAACCATCGGAACGGGACTCCATGGGATCCGGCCTTATGCCCGTCTTGGCGTGAATGTAGTCGTCCAACGCGCCACGCATCCAGTCAAGCGTCGTCGATACGTCTTCGCCAATTGGTGCGACAATGTACATGTCTGTGCCATCTACACAGATCCAGCGGTCGGGCTTTGAACGCTCTTTGAACTTCGCTGCGTCCGGTCCTCTGTGGTCGAAATGCCCTTTGTGTGCGAGGTACTTGCGGCCGTCGCTGTGCTGCACAAATTCGCCAGAGTGCTTACCTCGCTTTCCGGGCAACAGCGGATTGCATTGGAAAAAATTATCACCTGGATGTTCCCGAACCTCGATACGGAACACTGTTCGTTCGCCGCCCTGGGGTCCTACTTGTCCCAACGGGTTATAAAGCAACACAGCAAGATTCCACTTCTCGTGGATGTCACTCTCGATCCCCGGCTGAGCCAGCAAGCCGTACAGTTGGTTGAACAAACCGATCGTCTGTTTGTCATCCTCTTCGAGCGCTTCAACTACCTGATACATTGGAGACGTACTGGTTACCTTCACAAGCACTCATCCTAGCAGTTTCCGCGTCTCGTCGCGCTCGGAGGCGCCATACCACGTCAAAAGTGTCGCTGCATCGGCCCCGACGCCGGATCCTTGCGCGGGTCGAAGGCATCGCGAAAGGCTTCGCCCGCGAAGATCAAGAGCGTCAGCATCGTCGCGACCGTCAAGAAGGTGGTGAGACCCAGCCAGGGCGCGTGGATGCTGTTGGCGCGCCCCTGGGCGAGCAAGCGGCCCAACGACGGCGAGTCCGCAGGCAACCCAAAGCCGAGGAAGTCGAGCGAGGTAAGCACGGTGATCGATCCGGTCAGGATGAACGGCAGGAACGTGATCGTCGCCACCATCGCGTTGGGCAGGACGTGTCTTCGCATGATCGTGGCATCGCCGACGCCCAGCGAGCGAGCGGCCTCGATGTATTCGAAGTTCCTCGCGCGCAGGAACTCTGCGCGAACCACGCCGACCAGCGACATCCAGCCGAACGCGACCAAGAGGCCAAGCAGCCAGAACACGTTCGACTCCACGATGCTCGCCAGGATGATCAGGATGAACAGCGTCGGCAGACCCGCCCAGATCTCGACAAAGCGCTGGCCGAATAGATCGATCTTGCCTCCGAAATACCCTTGGAGGCCGCCCACACACACACCAATGACCGAGCAGAAAAACGTCAGGACGAGCCCGAACAGGAACGACAGCCGCACCCCGTAGATGAGCGAAGCCAGCACGTCCTTGCCGACCGTGTCGGTGCCGAGCCAGTGCTCCCTCGACGGTGGATACGGTGCCGCGCCGGGCAGGTCGTAGTCGATGGTGTCGTAGCTGAACCGAATCGGCGGCCAGACCATCCAGCCGCCCGCGTCGGCAACGAGATCCTTGACGACGCGTTCGCGGTAGTCCGCTTCGACCTCGAACACGCCGCCGAACTCGGTCTCGGCATAGGTCTCGAACAACGGGAAGTAGAAGCTGTCCTGGTATCGAATCACCAACGGCTTGTCGTTGGCGATGAGTTCGGCGAAGAGCGTTACCGTGAACAGTCCCAAGAAGAGACAGAGCGACCAGTAGCCCCGCTTGTTGGACCGGAAATTGGCCCATCGGCGTCGCGTGAGCGGGCTGAACGTCACGCTCACGTCCCCCGGGTTTCGAAGTCGATCCGGGGATCGACCAGCGTGTAGGTGATGTCGGCGATCAACTGCGTCACGAGTCCGAGCAGCGTGAACATGAACAGCGTGCCGAAGACGATGGGATAGTCCCGCGTCATGATGGCCTCGAACCCAAGCAGTCCGATGCCGTTCAGCGAGAAGATCACCTCGATCAGAATCACGCCCGTGAACAGGATGCCGAGCAGGGCCGCCGGGAATCCCGCGATGACGATCAGCATCGCGTTGCGGAATACGTGCCCGTAGAGCACGCGGCGCGGGGTCAGGCCCTTGGCCTTGGCGGTGAGCACGTACTGCTTGCCGATTTCATCGAGGAACGAGTTCTTGGTCAGCATCGTCAAGGTCGCGAAACTGCCCGCCGCCATCGCCGCGACGGGCATCGCGAGATGCCACGCGCGGTCCTTGAGGCGCTCCCAGATGCCGAGTGCGGCATAGTCCTCCGATGTCAATCCCCGCAACGGAAACCAGTCCAGGTACTCGCCGCCGCAGAACAGGATGATCAGCAACATGGCGAGGACGAAGCCCGGAATGGCGTAGGCGACGAGTATCAACACGCTCGTGGCGACGTCGAACGACGTGCCGTCGCGGATCGCCTTGCCGATGCCGAGAGGCAGCGACACCAGGTACACGATCAGGAGCGTCGCACCGCCCAGCGACAGGGACACCGGAAGCCGTTCGACAACCAAGTCGACCACGGCGACGTCCTGGTAGAAACTCGTCCCGAAGTCGAACGTGAAGTAGTCGCCAAGCATCTTGAAGAAGCGGACGTGGGCCGGCTTGTCGAAGCCGAACTGCCGTTCGAGTTCTTCGATGAGATCCGGGTCGATCCCTCTCGCGAATTCGTAGCTGCTCGGCGTACTGGGATCCAGCGCGGCGGGGCCGCCGTCCCCGCCCCCGCCGATCGCGGCAGTCGCGGCGACGCCCTCGCCCTGCAGGCGGGCAATGGCCTGATCGACCGGACCGCCCGGGGCGACCTGGATGATGACGAAGTTGACCAGCAGGATGCCGACGAGGGTCGGGAAGATGAGCGCGATCCGCCGCGAGATGTACGACGACGCGACGACCGATGCGAACGCCTTCAAAGCACCCAGGATGCGTTGCCGCCGCGTTGCCGATCTACTCACCATGCCCGGCAAGCCACGCGTCCACCCGTGCACTCTTGGCGGCGTCGAACCACCACAGGTGCGGGAACCCGGTCCAGTTCATGTGCTCGATGCCCAACGGCGGATGGCCGAAGCGATCCCAGTACACGATCTTGCGCCCCACCGGGTAGCCTTCCGGAATCAGGTAGAAACTCCACAGCAGCACCCGGTCTAGCGCCTGCCCGGCAGTGTTCATCTCCTCTTCCGTGGTGGCGGCAATGACCTTCTCGACAAGGTAGTCGACGACGGGATCCTTTATGCCCGCGTAGTTGGTCATGTTCGGCGGGTCGGCGTAACGAGACGTGAATTGGCTGCGCAACCGGGCCGGTTGGGGAATCTTGAAGGTGTAGAACTTGCGGATCGTCGTGTCGAAGTCGTAGGTCCGAAGCCGGTTGATCATGAGATTGTTCTCCATCCTGCGCAGGACAGCATGGATGCCGAGCCGCTTCAGGTTGTCCACGAACGGCACCAGCATCCGTTCGTGGGCGATGGAGGAGACCGCGAACTCGAACGTCAGCGGCTCGCCGGTCTCTTCGTTGACGCGGACGAAATCCCGCACCACCCAGCCCGCGTCGACGAGCAGCGCATGGGCCCTCTCCAGTTCTTCGCGGTTCCGACCGAATGGGCGGTTCTGCGGCAACTCCACGGGATGGGTGAACACCCGCTCCGGAATCCGGCTGCGGAACGGTTCCAGGAGTTCGAGTTCCGCTTCGCCCGGCAACCCCTTCGCCTGCATGCCGGACAGCATGAAGTAGCTGTTGTTGCGCGCCATGCCGTCGTGCCAATAGACCCGGTTCGCCCACTCGAAGTTGTAGGCGAGCGTCAGCGCCTCCCGAATGCGGATGTCCTTGAACAACTCGCGCCGCGTGTTCAACACGACGCCGTAGTGCATGCCGTAGGACGGGCCCATCGTGTAGGCCTCCTTGCGGAACAGGCCCTGGCGGTAGCCCTCGAAGTCGTAGGCGGTTGCCCACGTGGCCTCGTTCTGGTCCCGGTAGTAGTCGAACACGCCAGCCCGCATCGCCTGGAGCATGACGTTCTCGTCGAAGAAGTAGATGGCCTCGAAGCGGTCGAAGTTGAAGTGGCCGACGGAGATATTGAGATCCCGGGCCCAATAGTCCTCGACCCGTTCGAAGGCGATCTTGTGGCCAGCCTCCATCTTGCCGATGCGGTAGGCTGAATTTCCCAACGGCGGCTCCAGGGTGGTCGCGCCGAAGTCCCGGTTCTCCCAATAGTGCTTGGGAAGCGTTGTGAAACCGGTGGTCTGGACGATGAGATGCGGGGTCTTTTCCGCATCCTCGGCGAACACGAACTTGAACGAGCGCGGTCCCACGCGTTCGAGGGCGACGATTTCCCGGTACGCGCTTCGCCAGCTGATCGACGCCTCGGTCTTGAGCATGTCGAACGTCCACAGGACGTCGTCCACGGTCACCGGCTGGCCATCGTGCCAGTAGGCGTCCTCGCGCAGCGTATAGGTGACCCAACCGTAGTCGTCGGCGACTTCCACGCTCTCGGCGAGTACGCCGTAGTACGAAGCCAATTCGTCTTCCGAGGCCTTCATCAGCGGGTCGTAGATCGCCGAGCCGAGGCGCGGATCCATGTAGTAGGGAAGGATGCCTTTGTCGACGTAGGGGTTCAGGTTGTTGAACGACCCGATGCCCGGCATCCTGATCACGCCGCCCTTCGGGGCATCCCGATTGGCGTAGTCGAATCGAGCCATGTCCTTCGGGTATTTCAGGTCGCCGAAATAGGCGAAACCGTGGCTTGGTTCGCCACCTACGGCGAACGTGGATCCGCATACGAGTACTGCGTGCGCCAATGCGCCGCGCATCGCCTCGACAAACCAGCTGGTGCGACGGTTCACTAAAGCGGTCCGGGTCCGTCCCGACCCTGCAACAACCAACGGATCATCGGCAGGTGCGCACGACCGACGAACACCTGCTCCTCGACGAGGTACGTCGGCAGCGTGTGCACGCCGCGACCTTCGACGGACGCCTTGTGCGCGGCCAGTGGCGCTTCGAAGCCTTCATCGTCGAAACCCGGGGCACCGAGTCCGTCGAGCACGGACCTGAGGGTCGCGCCGTCTTCGATATCGAGGCCACCCGCCCAGAACTCGGTGAACACCTTTTGGTGGTAGGCCCGCGCAACGCCATGTCGGTCCGCCCAAAGACCGCCGGCGCAGGCTAAGGCCGGGTCGACGCCGTTCGCATCGCGGTTGATCTCAATGCCCTGCCACCGGGCATAGCGGGCCACATCCATCGCGACGTACTCCGCGCGAACGCGGCTATGTCGTTCGGAAACGGACTCATCAGCCCGCTTGGCGCCGACCCCGGTCGAACGGGCGTTGCCGGGGACGGGCAGCCACTCGATGGGAACTCCCAACTCGTCCGCCAAGGCACGGGTCGGTGCGAACGCGAGCAACGACGCGGTACTGATGTAGTCGAATGCGAAGCCGATCACTGCGCTGGCTCGAACCGGTCGTAGGCTACATCCGGCGCCGGCCCCTGCCGCCCGCCGAGCAGCCAGCGGACCGCCGGCAGGTGTTCGCGGCCGAAAAAGACTTGGCCATCGATCACGTAGGTCGGGACACCGAAGATTCCGGCACCGTGCAATTGCGCCTGAAGGGCATCGTGTTCCCGGCGGCCTTCACCCTCGAGGTAGGCGAGATACCCTTGCTCATCCCCACCCGCCTCGGCGACCACGCCGGCGACCACGGCCTCGTCTTCGATGTCCAGATCCCGTCGCCAGAACCGTTCGTAGGCGATGTCCATGTAACGCTTGAGCACATCCCGGCCGCTGCGCTTGGTCCACAGCATCCCGATCCCGGCCAGCGACGAGTCCCAGATCTTGCGCGGGCCGTAGATGAGTATGTCCTTCAACCGGGCGTAGCGCTTGGCGTCCATGTAGGCGTAGCGCACGCCCTGCCACTGGCGCGGTGTGCGGTTGGCCTCGACCACCTTGCCCGTCTCGTTCACCTTCGCCGAACCCAGGAAGCTCGGGATATTGAGCGTCAGCGGCCGCCAGTCGATGGAGATGCCGAAGTCGTCCTCGAGTTGCCAGGTCGGATCCTTGGCCAGATAGGCATACGGGCTCTTGAAGTCCATGTAGACGATCAGCGGCTTGTCGGTTTCGAGTGGGTGCACTGCGAGGGTCTCCGCACGTTGAGCGGACGCATCCGGTTATTCGGCATAATAACCACAACAACGCATTTCCTTGGGGAGGAATCGTGAAGTCACCGATATGTGACATGCTTGGCTGCGAGTTCCCGCTCGTCGCCTTCAGCCACTGCCGCGACGTCGTCGCCGCGGTCAGCAATGCGGGCGGGTTCGGCGTGCTCGGCGCCGTCGGCCACTCGCCGGAGACGCTCGACATCGAGTTGTCGTGGATCGACGACCAGGTCAACGGCAAGCCCTACGGCATCGATCTGCTCGTTCCCACTAGCCTCGACAGCAAGGAAGAAGCCCTGGCCGCGGAAGAGATCCGGGCGCGGATTCCGCCGGAACACAAGGAGTACGTGCGCAATCTACTGGCGCAATACGACATTCCCACCGACGACCTCTACGTCGAACAACCCCGGGGCGGCGTGGGCGACAACATGCGCGAGAAAGGCGCGTCCATCGTCCTCGATGCGGCGTTCGCGCATCCCATCAAGCTCGTCGCCAACGCACTTGGCGTCCCGCCGCCCTTCATGCTCGAACGCGGCCGGCGCGAGGGCGTGCCCGTCGCCGCGCTGTGCGGCGCCCGCGAGCACGCCATCAAGCACGCCGAAGCCGGCACCGACATCCTGGTCGTGTCGGGAACCGAAGCCGGTGGCCACTGCGGCGAGGTCTCGACGCTGGTGTTGATTCCCGAGGTGATCGAGGCGACGAAGCCCTACGGCGAGATTCCGATCCTCGCGGCCGGCGGCATTGCCACGGGTCGCCAGATGGCCGCCGTCATGGCCATGGGTGCCCACGGTGCCTGGACCGGCTCCGTGTGGCTCACAACCGCGGAAGCGGAGACCGCACCGGCGGTCAAGGAGAAGTTCCTGGCTGCCAGTTCACGCCAGACCGTTCGCTCGCGAAGCCGCACCGGCAAGTACACCCGCCAGTTGCGTTCACCGTGGACCGATGCCTGGCACGCCGAGGAGGCCCCCGATCCGCTGCCGATGCCGCTGCAGCAGCTCATCAGCGAACCCGCGCTCGGCAAGATCGCGCGCCTCGCCGAGACCGGCCATCCCGGCGCCAAGCAGTTGACGACCTACTTCGTGGGCCAGGCCGTGGGGCTCATGAACCAGGTGCAGTCCGCGAGGCAGGTGGTCTACGACTTCATGGAGGATTTCCTGGAAGCCACCGAGCGGCTGAACGGGTTCATGGAGGACGACGCGGCGTAATGCGCCGCCGTAGACCCGTAGGGGCGACGCTTGTCGTCGCCCGTGTCGACGAACCGGTCGCGGCCGAACGAACACGGGCGGGGACAAGCCCCGCCCCTACGGGAGCATCCCAATGAGCTGGGAGAAGGAGGTCGACGAACTCCGCGAGCAGAGCGAGTTCGCGAAGGAGATGGGCGGTGAGGACAGCGTCGCCTTCCACCACTCCCGGGGCCGGCTGACTGTCCGCGAGCGGATCGGGCTTCTCGAAGATTCCGGCACGTTCCACGAAGTCGGCACCATTGCCGGCACCGCGCACTGGGAGGACGACGCCGTCGTTGCGCTGAAGCCCGCGAACTCCGTCGTGGGTACCGTTCGCGTCGACGGCCGCAAGGTCGCGGTCTCGGGCGGCGACTTCACCATTCGCGGCGGTTCGGCCGACGCCGCCGTCGGCAACAAGGGCGGCTTCGCGGAACGGTTCGCGCTGCAAGCCCGCATCCCCTACGTGCGGCTCCTCGACGCGACTGGCGGCAGCGTCAAGACCTTCGAGAAGATAGGCCGCACCTACCTGCCGGGCAACGCGGGCACGAACCTCTCCGCCGAATTGCTGCAGTTCGTCCCCGTGGTGTCCGCCGTGCTTGGGTCCGTAGCGGGTCTGCCCGCGGTACAGGCGTGCATGTGCCATTTCAACGTGATGGTGCGCAATACGAGCCAAGTATTCGTGGCCGGGCCCAAGGTGGTCGAGCAGGCGACGGGGCAAGTCATCACGAAAGAAGACTTGGGCGACGAACGCATCCAGGTCAAGAACGGCGTCGTCATGAACCTCGCCGAAGACGAGCCGGATGCCATCCGCCAGATCCGCCGTTTCCTCTCCTACCTGCCGGCCAACGTCTGGGAAGCGCCACCGGTTGTCGAGCCCGAGGACGACCCGCAGCGACGCGACGAGTCGTTGATTTCAGCCATCCCCCGCAACCGGCGGCGAATCTACGACCCTCGAGCGATCCTGGATGCCGTCCTCGACAAGGACAGCTTCTTCGAGATCGGCCCCTACTACGGTCGCGCCCGCGTCACCGGCCTAGCCCGCGTCAACGGCCACCCGGTCGGCGTCATGGCCAACCATCCGAAGTACAACGGCGGCTCCATGGACATCGCCACCGGCGAAAAGACCATCCGCCTGATCGAACTCTGCGACACCTTCCACCTGCCGCTGGTCTACTTCGCCGACGAACCGGGTTTCTCGGTGGGCCGCGCCCAGGAGGAACTCGGAATCGTCCGGGCCGGCGCCCGGGTGGTCACCACGCTAACCCAGAGCAAGACGCCCTACATCTGCTTCGTGCTCCGCCAGCTATACGGGGTCGCCGGCGGCTTGCACCAGCGCGGCGGCGACGGCCTGTACCGCCGCTACTGCTGGCCCTCCACCCACGGCGGCTCGATGCACATCGAGGGCGGCACCGCTATTGCCTACAAGCGGGACATCGAGAACGCCCCGGATCCGGAGGCGCGGCGCCAGGAGATCGAAGCTCGCCTACAAGCGATCTCGTCGCCGTTCCGCAATGCCCACGCCTTCGGCATCGAGGAGATCATCGATCCTCGGGACACTCGACCGCTGTTGGTGGACTTTATCGACGACGCGTGGAAGGTGGTGCAAACCCAGTTGGGTCCAGGGAGCGGGCCTAGCTACCGGCCTTGATCCCGATGTCGCACGGGAGACGTGCGCCATTTGGGAGACCGTCGTAGGGCGAGGCTATCGCACCCTACGGGTGCGCCCTCGCCCGCAGATTCGAAGAAAACGGCCTTGGTTCGTTCGTACGCCGGCCTTGCGGTATCGATGTTGCCAAGAGCTACCGCACTCGAAACGAAACTAGCTTTGTTCGTACGGGCGTACCAACATGTTGAACTTGCAGTCGCGGAACCGCGAGGAAACTGTCTTTCCAACCTCTGCAAGGCGTTTCTCCCGGTTCCTAGTGTTCCGACTCCGAATTAATCTGACAATGCTGACATCGTCTAGTGAGCCACCGACGCAAGGCAAATGGAGGAGTGCCGCCTTGGAAATCAGTAACATACGCATGGTCCACGTAAACGCGTCGGGTGAAACTCGATGCCTCGTTATTTCGGAAGCGGCACACTAGTTCGGTTTCTGATGCTGACCCCGCTCAACTGTGCGAAGAACTGAAGTTCGAGTGTTAACGCGGGGGCCTCACAGCCCACCCAGCCAACCTCTCTAGCGTAGCCGGACACCGACGCGGCTTTCGTGAGGTTCATGAAGTCCCTGAGGTTGTCTTTGCCGCCGCTAAATGTATCGCAGCCACCGAAATGCACGTGACATCCTTCGCATTTCGATTTCGCCCACTCCTACATTGTCACCAGACCGATCACCTCGTCACTAGGCCTAAGCCACACCTGGTCGGGAGCGCCGTGGCTGCAGAAGTAAAGCACCGACCCCTTCTCGCAGACTTCATTCCACTCCTCCTCCAATCTGTATTTGAGTTCAGCCGACGTGGCGCAGGTTCTATGCAGATAGTCCCAGTATCCCGTCCTCTGCAGCAGCTCCAGCATTGGCTCGACGGTCGGTTCGATCTTGCCGTCGGCCCCAATCATGGACGCCTTCGATGCAGTAAATCCGCCTCTTCGTCTTCAAGTCTCAACCTCCCAGCCTTTCGTGCGTGGCCCCGTTGCGGTTCCGTCCTCAACAATACATGCCTGCGATCAAGGACGTCGGGGTATTCCTGCCGGGACGCTGGATTTGGCCGGCCTTGAGCCGCGCCCGGCACAGTTCCTCGCTGGCCTCCACGAACCGTCCGCACAACTCCTTGAAGCGCGCGTGTTCGGCGATCTGCGCGCGCGTCTGCTCGAGCGCGGGCACCGGGATGCCGCGGTTCACCCGCTTGCCGCCGACCATGCGCGACAACGCCCAGCCGGGGTGGCCCGGGTCTCCTTCCCGCGCGCAGTGGCAGGTCGGCTTGCCGCACTTGCGCGTCATCTCCACCAGCACGCCGGGGCGGCAATCGCCGATCGACGCCAGTTCGTCGCGCAGTTCGTCCCGGACATGCTGTTCATCTATCACGCCATAGCATAGCAGCACGCCACAATTGGCAAACATCACGCCAACCGCAAACGCACGTTGAGTCAGTGCTGTCCCACAAAGTGCCCGCGACGTGCGTGTTCCAGTCCGCGGGCCAGAGATGGCCGGGAGTCCGGCCCTCGCCAGATTCGGAGCACTGCGTGACGCTCCCCGTCTTCTGGCTCACCAGAGGCACGTTCCGGCCTCGGTCAAATGAACTTCGGCGCGGCTAGCGTCGTTCGTCCAATGCGTCGCCGATCACCCGCCTTAGATCCGTTCCCGCCCGTCTGAACCCGAGCAGACGGCTAACCTCCCGGATGAGGTCAGTCTGCTCCACTCGACCGCTCTCCCGTTCGATCAACTCCGCGGCAGCCACGATTTCCATTGGCGGCAACATCGCCGCCTTGTCCGCCCCGCTGCCCGCCGCCGACCTGTCGCGTATCGGAATCTGCTCGCTTTGCCCACGTGTCAGCCAAAAATCTCGACGCCCCAGCAAGTCGCCGCCGCCTTGCCTCTGGGCCTCGCGCAACGCCGTTCGTGTCGCGTCCGCAATTCGCGTGCCAGTCCGGCCCTTGCCGAACGACTCCGCAACGCGACGTGCGACCAGATCGACGTGAATAGGACCTTCGACCACGACGATCTCCCGCACGATTCCGGCCAAACGTGATGGCGGCACCTCGTGCGGTTCCAGCGCGCGATCCACTGGGGTATTGGCTAGGCGGTAGACCATCGGTGCGGCAATCGCCGGGAGCGATACAGCGTCTATGTCTGGTTGGGAATTCGACGCTGGCTCCGCCGGTTCCACTCGACGACCGTCTTCATTCGCGCCGCGAACCCTCGTGCGCTCGACTGCGGCCCGCGCTTCGGCGAGTGCTTGCGCCAGGCGTTGTCCCTCTTGGGGACGGCGATGGAACCAGTCGGTGCTCCAGATCCGGTGGAACGTCCAGCCCAGCCCCTCGAGCACGGCCTGGCGATGCCGGTCGCGTTCGCGTGCCGACAAGGCCCGGTGGTATGCCGCCCCGTCGCATTCGACCGCCAGGATGTACTTGCCCGGCGCGTCCGGATGCCTGACTCCGACGTCGATTCGGAAGCCGGCGCTGCCCACCTGGTGGTCGGCAAGGTAGCCGAGCGAGCGGATGACATTGGCCACGTCCTCCTCGAACGGGCTGTCCGCGCCTCCGCCCGTGGGCCTGTGCTCCACCACCTCGCCGGTCTTCGCGAAATCGAGAAACCGCTTCAGGACTCTCGGGCCGTTCCCGCGCGCGCGATTGAGATCCATGTCCCCGGGGTCGAACGAAGCGAAGACACGACAACGCGCGCGGGCACGAGTGAAGAGGACGTTCAGGCGGCGCTCGCCCCCTTCCGCGTTGACCGGACCGAAACGCATGCTCGCGAGCCGGCCCCCCGCCTCGGTCGGTCCATAGCCGACGCTGATGAAGATCACGTCCCGCTCGTCCCCTTGGACGTTCTCGATGTTCTTGACGAAGGCGTCCTCGGCATGGCCCTCGCGCAGGAAGTCGTTGAGCACCTCGTCCCGACGCCGTTCGAGTTCGAGGAGTTCCGTGACCATGTCCGCCTGCGCCTTGGAGAACGTCACGACACCAAGCGACATGCCCGGCCATTCCTGCGCGTGAACGGCTACCGCCTGAACGACATGCTCGGCCTCGACCCGGTTCGTGCCAGGCCGACCTGCGCCACTTCCTTTCGTCGCATAGACCCCCGGGACTCGTTCGAACGCCAGACCATACGAAACATCCAGTTCGAGTGGCGACGGCGGCAGGATGAGCCGGCTGTCGTAGAACTCCTCGTTGGATACCCGAATCAGCGACGGATCCCGCGACCGGTAGTGCCATTCGAGCATCCGCGGGCTGACGCCCCTCGCCTCGCACAGCGTGAGGATGCTTTCCATTTCGGTAGCTCTGGCAATGCCACTCTCCTCGTCGTCCTCCTCGTCGACCGGTTCGTCCGCTCCTAGGCGATCAAAGAAGGAGGTAGGCGGCAACTGCTTCTGATCGCCGACTATCACGACCTGTCCACACCGGGCGACGGCGCCCAAAGCGTCCTCGGGACGCACCTGGCTGGCTTCGTCGACCACCAGAACATCGAACCGCAACGCCCTTGGCGGCAGGAACTGGGCGATCGAGATCGGGCTCATCAGAAACACGGGCTTGATGCGCTGCACCATGCCACCTGCCTTGTCCATCAGACGACGGATCGGCATGTGGCGTCTCTTGCGGCCGATCTCGCCGCGGATGATGCCCATCTCGCCCGCAGCGCCAAGCGGCAACTGGGCGAGGTGACGTGATCGGATCAGGTCTTGGACGTTCTCGATGTGCTTGGACTCCAAGGCATCGAACGCCGCAACCAGTTGGTGCCGGTCCAGATCGGCGAGACTGGCGAGATCGGCTACCGACTCCGTGGCCAATTCCCAACGCGCTTCGGCCGCCGCGTACGCGAACTCGTCTACCGCGTCCGCCGCTGCCAGCCGCCCATCGTCGAGCATCGCCACAAGCGCGCCAACGCCGGCGCGCGTTAGCTGTCCCACGAGGTGCTGGATCCGGCGCCACTCGTTGTAACGCTCTCGATTCGCCGCCATCGCCGCGAATCGGTCGTGCAGGGCAGACAGCGGCGCATGATCGATCTGATCGCCAAGCCCTACATCCGTCAGATCGAGGCCCAGTAGTTCCACCACGGTGCGGACCCCGTCCAGCGCGGACGTTGCCGTTTGCTCTATGGCACGTCCCGTCTCCACCGGCCGAGAGAACGCCGACTCCACACGCTTGAGGTCGGATGTCGAACCTGCAATGTCCGTAGCCTCTACTTCAGCGAGCCAGACAGCGGCATCGTGAAGGCCTTCGAAGTCCGTTCGTTCGCCCCGCCATTGAGCGCCCAAGTGTTGGGCGAGAAATCCCTCCTCGTTGGCGAGTTCGCGACGTCGTCGCTGCACTTCCGCCAGTTGTTCCGCCAGTTCAACGCGATCAGCGCCCGACTTGGGCAATGCGACCACCGCAATCCCTGCGAGGGTCTTGCTGGCCCCACGGTAGGCACCGCCTAGCCTGGCAAGAAAGGAGCTAAAGCCCGGTGCCGCACCCCGCTCAAGATCCAACTGCAGCGGTGCCGCCGGTATCTCCCAGGCGTGGTCTCGAAACCTTGGTTCGGCATCCTGCTTGGCCTGTGCCCATTGGCGACCGATGTCCAGCGACTCCGCGACATCACGCACTGATTCCTTGCCGAAGACCGCGTCCACTAGCTGATCCGCCCGTTGCGGCCGCTGCCCGACCAGGTGGAGAAACCTGGCGCTCTGCCGGAGGTCGGCAACGGACTCCGCCTTTGGGAGCCACTCGTCGCTACTCGACCCGTGCTGTTCGTCAGAGCGACCGCGAGCAAACGCCCGGCTGGTCGACAGAGCGACGTCGAGCGCGTTGATTGCCGTGGCCAGAGCGTTGTCTAACCGCTGCAACGCGACGGGTTGCAGGTCGAGCTCTCGGCAGCCAGCGAAAGGGTGTTGCGAGCGTGGACCAGTGGCGGCCAGCAACTCGGCCAGACTCGCGGTGTCGCGCTCGATCCGACGGCGTTGTTCGATGTCGAGTTCGCCCAAGCCCTCTCGTTTCAGGTCAGGCGGCCGGCGACCGCTGGCAATGAATCCCACCACATCGGCCATCGCTTCAAACGGCGTGTAGTCCCGATGTTCGATGGCCGTGTGGAGGAGGTCGGCGATACGGTTCAGTTCGTCCCGCTTGATACGCAGTTCCGTCGCGTCGATGTCCGGCGGCATTTCCTCCTGGCGCGATTGGAGCGTCCGACCGATCTCCTGCAGGACTTCCCGCTTGTTGGCGTGGCGCGAGTGGAGTTCCAGACAAAGATCCCCGAGCCCGCATTTGCGCAGCCGACCAAGGACCACATCCAGGGCAGCCATCTTCTCCGCCATGAAGAGCACGGTCTTGCCGTCGTGCGCCGCAGCCGCGATGAGATTCGTGATGGTCTGCGACTTGCCAGTCCCCGGCGGCCCCTGGACTACCAAGTTGCTTCCGCGCCGGACCTCCTCGATGACCTTCGTCTGCGGGGCGTCCGCGTCGATGACCTGCACGATGTTCTGGGGAGGGAGCAGGTTGTCGAGCCTTTTCCCGTCCGGAAATGGGCTGGATTCCGGTTCGAATCCCGCGTGCATCAGTCCACGGATCGCCGCGTCGGCAGCGAGGCCGCCTTCCGGCCATTGTGCTTGTTCCAGGTCGCGCTGCATCAACTGCTTCGCGAACGAGAAGAAACCGAGCTGGATGCCGTTGTCGTCCAAACGCCAGCGCGGTTTGGCTGTCAGGGCATCGCGTACGGCATCGAAGTAGTCGGAAGGACTCCATTCGTCCCCGTCGTCGATCTCGGGCAGGGTCAGACCGAAGTCGTCCCGCAGCCTCGCCTGGAGGGGCAGATTCGTGACGATGTCCTCTTCGCGGGCGCGAATGTCGAATGTGGAAGTACGTTCATTGCGCACCAGCTCGACCGGAACGAGGATCAGCGGCGCCTCGCGCGGCACTTCGGACTTCTCGTCTTCGAACCAGGCAAGGAAGCCAAGCGCAAGGAAGAGGATGTTGATCCCTTGTTCTTCCTCCGCAGTCCTCGCATCTCTGGCCAGTTGCAACAGCCGCTTCTGCAACGCGTCCGTGCCGAGGTTGGTGTCGAGGAGACGGTCGGTGAACCGCGACTCGTCGATCTCGTCGACCCCGTCGAAGCCGAGGAGGTCAACGTCGTCGAAGTGGACGCTGTCCCCGTTCTCTTCTTCGTCGACGGGCGCAGCTTCCGAGGCATGGAAGCGCATTTTCCGGCGTTCGGCGTAGAGGATCCGGAATACGTCGTCGGCCCGTTCGTTGACGATGTTCAGGAATCGCCCGCGACCGGTGCGGTTCACATGAACGAGGCGGTTGCGTGTTCCGGTGTCTACAAGCTTCTTGCGCGCATCCTCGATGAGCGCCGACACGCGCTGATCAACCCCGGATTTGGGGTCAATGACCTCAGCACCCGACATGGATCAACATGCAGCCCAACGGAACCTTCCCCTCCGCGAACGTTCGAGTGTGCGGAACCGAATCTCGAACTGCAACGACCGGGCGATCTGTTGGACCACCGAGATCGCATGGTCAGTTTGGGACGTTGAGGCCTTCGCCCGGGGGCGATTCGTCGAACTCCAGGCCCTCGCGCTCGGCGGCCAAGCGGCGCCTATTCCAAGCCCGCCACTCTTCCATGACCTCCGTGCGTCCCTGTTTGCGACCTTCCTCCCGACCCTCCGCCTTGTGAGCCTCGATCACGGGAATCACCAATCGATTAACCATCGCTTGATACAACGACATCAATACCGCTCCTGTTGCGTTCGCCAAGGGGGCCAGCATCATCGAGAGGATTCCAATCGCGATCCCCGCGTCGCCGAAATCCGCCAGCACCGCGAGCATGCAGTCGCCGATGCTTCGCGCCCCAAGCGCTTGCGTCGGCGAGTCCGCCACCGACTTATGGACGATGAACGCGAATGCGACAACCCAAAGCGCTCCCGCGATGCAGAAGAAGGTCCTTGCATCCCGCACGGTGACGCTCCAGATCGAGACATGGTCCTGGCGCCGGGGCGTCGCCGATGGCAGCAGCTTGCCCAACCACGTCACTTCCTCGACCTCCTGTCGAGCGAGGCGATAGTCTGACTGCCGAATTGAAAGGGCAAACAGTGGGCGAAATCTGCATTCGGAGTAGGAAAAACCTCCCCGTCTCGCCGTCAGCGACTGCCATCAACTCGGCGAAGTGACCTGAAAGCTGTCGTCGGTTCGATCAGGAAGAACACGGACCTGCCCCGGTTCCCAAGTACCCAGGTACGGTCCGGCAGCCCCGGATACGTTGATCGAGGGTAGATCAATGCGCATCGAGTGTCTTTGCGTTTCGTTGGTCACTTCCAGTTTGGGCGGTGGCGGCGGTGCCTTCGGTGGTGGTGGTTTCTCGGGCTTGACGCGCCGCTTGGTCTGTACGATTTGCTCTTCCTCCACGCGAATGCCGTCAGGCGAGACGGAGGTGTTGTTCATCCAAACCTGATCGGCACTTGACACGGCGATCAGGATGTTGGCGCGCTCCTTGGTTGCGGCAGTCTGGGCGAGAGGACGGACGGGGTCGATGCCGGGCTCCCGGACGAAGGAAGTCGTGACGATGAAGAAAATGAGCATGATGAACACGATGTCCAGCATGGGCGTGGTGTTTATCTCCCACTCTTCGTCGGGTTTGCGTCTGCTGATCTGCCGCATTGCCTGGCACCCCTACGGCGTGGATGCCGCGACGGAAACCTTCTCGGCACCCGCCACCCGGGCCATGTCCACGCAATCCGGGTATTGCGCGGCTACCAGGGAATTGACCACTTCGCCAACGGTATCGCCCGCCACGTCGCGCACTACCCCGAACAATTCGCCGAAGTTGCCGATTCGGACCCGCAGTCGCTCCGCAAGGTCGGCCAGATCCGTTTCGTTCTGCTCGTAGCGCCGGTTCAAATCCGCGCTGCGACGCTCTTCCGCCTCCAATTCGCGGGTTACTGCTTCGAGCATGCGTTGCCGTTCGCCCTGGCCTCGCGGAAGCGTTCCGACTCGGGTCCGATTCAGACGCGAACCCTCCTCGGCCTCGACGCGGATGAACTCCAACAGTTGCAGCACCGTGTCGGGCTCGCCGGCGGGCACCGCCGGCTCGGAATCCTCCTGGGCGCTGGTTACAGCGCACGGCAGCAGGACCGCGGCCATTCCGCCAACCCTGCAGCCTGTCATTCGCCTTCCCGTGGTGCGGCGATGGGCAGCGCGAGGATGTCCGGCGGCGCGAGGTCCCGGGCGATGCTACGCCAATTGCATCAAATGGCCGTGCGGGCGGGCGATACGGTCTACGCAGGAGACTTGGCGGGCGAGTCCGGCGCGAGGAGGCGGCCCAGAAGCAATTGTAGAGGACGCCCTTGCGGCGTCCCGCCGAGTTCAATTGGGTGCGTGCTCGCTTTCGCCCGGCGGCGATTCGTCGAACTCCCGGCCATCTCGCTCGGCCACCAAGCGGCGCGTATTCCAAGCTCGCCACTCTGCCATCACTTCCGTCCGGCCCTCTTTCCGACCCTCTTTCCGGCCTTCCTCCCGGCCTTCCTCCCGGCCTTCCGCCTTGTGAGCTTCGATAACGGGAATCACCAGTCGATTGACCATCGCCTGATACAACGACATCAATACACCTCCTGTTGCGTTTGCCAGGGGGGCCAGCAGCATCGAAAGGATTCCAATCGCAATCCCTACGTTGCCGAAATCCTCCAGCACCGCGAGTATCGAATTGCCGATGCTTCGTACCCCAACTGGCCGCGCCGACCAGTCTGCCATCGACTTATAGACGATGAACGCAAGTGCGACAACCCAAAGCGCTCCCGCGATGCAAAAGAAGGTCCTTGCATCCCGCCTGGTCACGCTCCATATCGACACATGCTCTTGGCGTCGGGGCGTCGCCGATGGGAATAGCTTGCCCAACCAGCCCACTTCCTCGACCTCCTGCTGAGGCAGGCGTGCAGTCTGACACCCTAAAAGGTCGGCTGACTGTGGGCGGAGTCCGCAATTCGAGTAGGAAATCTCCCCGACGGCGCGTCAGCCACCAGCCATCGAATAGCTGCGAGCCGCTGCCCGATGAAACACCTCGGCACGCTCTTCGAGCGACAGCCCCAGGTCGTTCGCGATCCGCTTGAAGGCATTCCAGAGGTTGCCGTACGAGCACGACAGCTTATCGACGGGGAAGTTGGACTCGAACATACACCGGGACGGACCGAAGCACTCGATGACGTGGGCTACGTAGGGTCGCCAGGCCCTCGCGAGGGTCGCCGAATCCGGCGGATTCTGCCGTTTCTCGAAGCCGAAGCCGTAGGTGACCATCCCGCAGCCGCCGACCTTGACGACGATGTTCGGACAGCGCGCGACGGTCTCGATGCCTGTCTTCCACTCCCGGAACAACCGCCCTTCCCGCTCGCCATCGTACGGCCCCATGGCGATCGGACCACCGATGTGGTTGACAATGATCGTGGTGCCGGGAAAGGCGTTCGCCAGATCCGCCACCTCGCCTAGCTGGCCGTGATATCCCCAGCAGTCGAACACCATGCCGAGCCGGTCGAGGGCCGCGAATCCTTCCCGGAACGCGGGTGTTGCGAGTAGTCCTTCCGTGCCGGCTGTGGGATGGTGGGACTTCGGCATTTCGGGAGAGGGATGCCAGCCGTGGGCGTGGCGGATACCGCGGAAATTCCGGCCTGCGGCGCGGTGGGCCAACAGGACCTCTTCCGCTTGCGCACCGAGGGTGAGATCCGCAAAGCCGATGATCGCTCCGCAGAACCGCAGTCCCTCGCCGTACAGACCCGACGCCGCCATCGCCGCGGCACCTTGCACGAATTCGGTCTCGCCCACCGGCGCGAACGGCCCGCCGCCCTCCCGGTACATCGACCGGCATTCGACGAACACCGTGTCGACGACGTTGTGGCCCGCTCCACGGATGTCCTCGACCAGGTCGTCGGCCAGGTAGCGAAGCTGCTGACGCGCGTCGCGCGCCATTTCCGGGCGCGGTCTTCGATCCCAAAGGTGGTGGTGGGGATCGATGATCGGCTGCCCCGGGTCGAGTGGCTCTTCGGGCGTGCGCGCCAGCCAGCGCTTGAGGTTCTCTCCGGGGATATCCTGCGGCAGTTCGGTCATGTCGGATCCTGCGGTTGCGTTGCAGCGATGATAGCCGCCCGGGTGGCGCGGCATTCGCCCGGATACCAGCCCTTGTTCTGGGTGTAGAGCATCTCCTCCACGTAGCAACGAACGGGGTTGATTGAGTAGCATCCGCAGCCAGTTCGCAGGCCAACGGAGTCCGAATTGACCGACAACGCGTCATGGGGCGATGAGACAATCGAGGCTGCCCTTGCCGAAGCCCATGTGCCATCCCTGATAAACGCACTGGTGCACTTGACGGGCGACGACTCGCTGCTACGAGGCGATGAGCGGCCCGCAAGCCAACTGTTCGGCGACCCCCAAGGCGGCATTTCGCCGGAACACCAGGAAGCGATCCGTACGCGGGCGCTGGACGCACTCAAGGGCCACCGAGACGCCGGTTTCCCGGACCTGCCACCACCCTCCCCGGAGCTGGTCAAGGAGATGGTCGACTTCATCACCGGCGTCGAGCTGGACGACGCCTACGGCGAGTTCCTGATGTCGGAACTGAAGATCTTCGACGAGGATCCCTACCGGGTATCCTTGGACGATCTATCCGAAGCCGCCCGGCGCGACTTCCATGTCCTTGTGATCGGCGCGGGCATGTCCGGCATCCTGGCGGCGATACGTCTGAAGGAAGCCGGCGTCGGCTACACGGTGGTGGACAAGAACGCCGGCGTCGGCGGCACGTGGTTCGAGAACCGCTACCCCGGCTGCCGGGTGGACTCGCCCAACCACACCTACTCCTACTCGTTCGCGCCGGAGGACTGGCCGCAGCACTTCTCGCCCCAGCGCGTGCTGCTCGAATACTTCGAACGGATCGCGACGGAGCACGGCATCCGGGACAACATCCGGCTGTCCACGGAGGTGCTCGAAGCCTGCTACGAGGATTCCGGCACCTGGCAGGTCCAGGTTCGAGGTCCGGACGGGGAATACACGCTGACGGCGAACGCCATCATCAGTGCCGTGGGCCAGCTCAATCGACCCAAGCTGCCCGAGATCGAAGGACGCGATAGCTTCCGGGGTCCGGCTTTCCATACCGCTCAATGGGAAACCGAACACGATCTCAAGGGCAAGCGCATCGCCGTGATCGGCACCGGCGCCAGCGCTTTTCAGACGGTGCCGGAGATTGCCAAGGAGGCATCCCGGGTCACGGTCTTCCAACGCACACCGCCTTGGGTCGCCCAAAGGCCCGACTACCATGCGCCGATCCCGCCGGCCAAGCACTGGCTGCTCAACGAAGTCCCGTTCTACGGAAAGTGGTTCCGGTTCTCGATGTTCTGGACCACCGGCGAGGGCTTGCTGTCGATGGTGCGGCGGGATCCGGACTGGGACGGCAATCCCGATTCAAACTCGGACGCGGAGCGCTCGGTGAGCGCTGCCAACGACCAACTGCGCACGTTGCTCACCGCCAACGTCGAGCAAATGGTCGGTGAAGACCCCGACCTCTTCGCCAAGTGCGTGCCGAACTACCCGCCGGCGGGGAAGCGAATGCTCATCGACAACGGCCACTGGTTCGGTGCGTTGAAGCGCGACAACGTCGAACTGGTGACGGACCCCATAGCCCGGATAGACACGGATGGCGTCCAGACCGAGTCGGGGCGGAAGGTGGATGCCGACGTCATCATCTTCGGCACCGGCTTCTACGCAAGCCGCCTGATGTTCCCGATGAAGCTGTTCGGGAAGGACGGCGTCGAGCTGCGCGAGCACTGGGGCCACGACCCCCGCGCGTATCTTGGCATCGTGATGCCCGGCTACCCCAACCTGTTCTGCTGCTACGGCCCCAACACCAACATCGTGGTCAACGGCAGCATCGTGTTCTTCTCGGAGTGCGAGGTGCGCTACATCATGGGCTGCCTGAAGCTGTTAATCGGTCGCGACTCGGCCGCCATGGACTGTCGGCGCGAGGTGCACGACACCTACAACGAGAAGATCGATGCCGGCAACCTCGGCATGGCATGGGGATCGCCCGACGTTCGAAGCTGGTACAAGAACGAGCACGGGCGGGTCACCCAGAACTGGCCGTTCACGCTGCTTGAGTTCTGGAACCAGACCCGCGAGCCGAACCCGGAGGATTTCGACTTCGCCTAGAGGACGCCCTTGTGGCGTCCCGCGATCATTGAACCGCGCGGTGGCTCAATAGGGGGTCGTCCTATCGCCGCCGGCGCCTTGCCAGCGGATCGAAAGGCGTTGCCGAGGACATGTCCACGACCTTCTCGACCTCCTCGGTGAGATCCTCGTAGTTCGCCTCAAGACCCAGCGAGACACCCTGGTTAGTGAACGTCTGGGATCTCGAATACCGGCCACCCGCAGCGTGAATGGTCTGCGCAGAGGGCGCGTCCTCGCTGCACAGGTAGAGCACGGCGGGCGTCACCAAGGCGGGGCTCATCTGCGGCGGCGGATTCGACATGTCGAGAGTGGATCCCGGCACGCTGGCCGTCATCCGCGTAGCCGCACCCGGCGCCAGGCAGTTGACCCGGACGTTGTGCGTCATGCCCTCGATGGCCAGCACGTTCATGAGACCCAGCATCGCCATCTTCGCGGCACCGTAATTGGCCTGACCGAAGTTGCCGAAGATTCCCGAGGTGGAACTGGTGAACACCACCCGGCCCCAGTTCTTGTCGTACATGATGGGCCAGGCGAACTTGGTTACGTAGGCGGAGCCTCGCAGGTGCACGTCGATGACCAGGTCGAACTCGTCGAGGGTCATGTTCTTGAAGGACTTGTCGCGCAGGATGCCGGCGTTGTTGACGACGATGTCGACGGTGCCGAACGCCGCCAGCGCATCGTCGACGATGCTCTTCGCGCCGTCCCGATCCGACACCGATGCCTTGTTGGCGATCGCCGCACCGCCCGCCGACTTGATCTCCTCGACCACGGCGTCCGCCGCGTCGGATGCGCCCTCGCCGTGAACAGAGCCGCCAAGGTCGTTAACGACGACCTTCGCGCCCCGCTCCGAGAACGCCAGCGCATGGCTGCGGCCGAGACCGTTGCCCGCACCCGTGACGATCACGACCCTGTCCTCGAAATCACTCATTTGATGTCTGTCCTGCCTGAAGCGAGCGGGCTATTTCAACCAACCGGCCGCGCGAATACAACCACCGGTTGGGATGCGGGCCTACGACAAACCCTTTGTGTAGAGTCTTGTCGGCTGCGGTATGCGACGAGGAACTGCACCGTAGAGGCGGGGCTTGTCCCCGCCCGCACCGGCACCTCTTCGATGCGGGACGGGACAAACCCGTCACCTACGATCCCGTTCAACAAGGATCTGTCGTAAACCCTTGGATGCGCTTCGCTAGCGAAAGAGCCAACGCAGCGTGTCGGCGAACAAAGCGCCGCCGTGCCGCAGGTTGTGGCCACCCGTTCCGAACTCGAAACGGTAGTCGTAGCCGGCGAAATCCAAGGCGGCTGCCATCTCTTGGTTGGCTAGCGGCCAACTGCCGACGATGATGTCGGCGTCGGCCTCGCCGCTTTGCAGGAACACGCGCAGGGGTTTGCGAGGGGTGCTCCGTACCAGGTACGGGAAGTTGTGTCCGCCGCGAATGGCGGTGAACGATCCACAGTGGCTGATCACCCGGCCGAACAGGTCAGGGCGGTGCCAAGCCGCGTTGAAGGCGCAGATGCCGCCGCTCGAGATGCCGCAGATCGCGCGACGGCCCGGATCCGTGGCAAAGGACCGTCCCACGGTCTTCTCGGCAAGCGGAATCACATCTTCGGCGAGGAACCGCGGATAGTCGTCCGTCATGGAGTCGTACTCGATGCTGCGCTGATCCCGGCGTGCACGCTCCGTGCCGGTACCCTCCCGCGCACCTGGCATGACGAATACGCCGACGAGCGGGTCGAGTTCAACTGCAGCAATCAGGTTGTCGAGCACCCGCGTCGCACGAACCGGACCGTTCCGGTCGAGATAGTACGCGCCGTCGTTGAAGACGATGAGTCCGGGCGGATTCTCGTGTTGCTCGAACCCTGCCGGCGTGTAGACCCAGATGTCGCGACGCGTGTCGGGGAACACCGAACTCGCCGTGTAGCCTCGAATACTGTGCACGGTGCCGTCCGGCACGCCCGGTCGCTTCATGGCCTCGGAGCAGGGGTGGTAGTGCGCGTCGCCCGGTGTATCCAGCGCATTCGCAATCTCGGCGTTGGCGCGACCGTTGACCACCCCGTCGGGATTCACGTCGTTGAAGTTGCGATGCAGGCCGTGGCGACGATACGTCTCGACGTCCATGCGATCCCCTTGCAAGTCGTCGTCTGCAGCGTAGCACGCCGTGTCTAGCGGACGCGGACACAACCCCGCGATGCTGGTGCATCATTGGCGCTTTCGTCCGCGCCGAAGGAACTTTCATGGTCGCACCCTTCGACGGCCTTCGCGTAGTCGATCTATCGACGCGCCTTTCCGGCGCATTCGCGGCGCGGCTGTTCGGCGACTTCGGGGCGGACGTATTGCTCGTGGAGCCGCCGCAAGGCCATCCGCTGCGCCACGAACCGCCGTTCCTCGATGACTATCCCGGGTCGGAACGCAGTGTCGTCCACGCCTATTTCAACTGGAACAAACACTCGGTGGTGGTGGACTCCGAGACGGAACTGGCCAACGCGGTGCAAGGCGCAGACGTCGTCGTGACGACCACCACGGCGCCGGACCCGGCAATGGCCGCAGCGCTCTCGGCGCTCCCCGCCGACGCCGTTCACCTCTCCGTCACTCCCCACGGTCTCGACGATCCGCTGACCGACGTGCCCGGCAACAACCTGACCATGAGCGCGCGGGTCGGCTGGGCTTCCATCAACCGCTTCGCCGACGAAGCGCCGCTGCAGCTTCCCCGGGACTCGTCCGGCGTAGTCGGGGGAGTCACGGGGTTCATCGCAGCGGCCGCCGCGCTGCGCAGGCGCGACACCACCGACCGCGCCGAGCGCGTCGACGTTAGCGAACTCGAAGCCTTCGCGCTGACCGTCCATCCTTGGGGGGTCGCGTCCGTCTACCACGGCGCGGACGGTCGGCGGCGAGGAGGCGGGCGACGTCGCGGCGATCCCGGCCCGCTTTGGGACATGGCCGACGGTCGCATGAATCTCGGCCTTGCCGACTTCCACAACTGGCAGGACGCCATGAACGTCTGCAACCTGCCGGAGATCGGTGCACGAGAAAACCTGATCCCCGACATCGGTCGGCATTCCCAGGATCTGCGCGATGCGGTCTCGGGGCTCGCGGAGACGCTGCCCGGGCTGAAGCGGTGGGACGTGTTCCACAGACTCGCCAAGCTGCGTTGCGTCATCGGCGTCGTCCAGGACGTGGAGGACATGCCCGCTAACGAGCAGTTCGCCGCCCGCGATTACTTCGTCACGACCGAGGTCGAGGGACGTCCGGCAACGGCAAGCGGCGCACCTGCCAAACTCTTCCCATCGCCTTGGAAACTCCGACGTCCAGCACCGCGCCTTGGCGATTCCCTGCTGTCGCCAAAACCCGCGCGAGCCGTGCGGGCAGCGGAAGAACTCTCCCCGACCGACCTGGCCGCTGGTCCGCTGGCGGGCATCCGCGTGTTGAGCTTCGGCCAAGCCTGGTCGGGCACGTTCGGCACGGAACTGTTCGCCCTGCTCGGCGCGGACGTCGTGCAGATCGCGTCCACCAAGCACCCCGATTCCTTCCGACGCATCAGCAACCGCGTCCCGGGGGGCGTTGCCGACGAGTCTCGGCGCCAGCATCCGGCCAATACCCAGGGCCAGTACAACGCCGTCAACCTGCACAAGCGCGAGATCAACCTCGACCTCACCGACGACCGCGGCCGGGAGATTCTCTGGAAGTTGCTGCCGCGCTTCGACATCGTCGCCGACAACTTCCGGCCCACCGTGCTGCCGTCCTGGGGCATCACCCTCGAGAGACTGCACGAGATCAGGCCGGGGATGATCTGGGCGTCGATCTCCGGGTACGGCGAGAACGGCCCCTACCGCGACTATCCGGCCAACGGCAACACCACCGAGCCCATGGCCGGGCTGGCAACGCTGAACGGCTACGAAGGGGATCCGGGGATGAACACCAACGGTCTGATACCCGATCCGGTCAGCGGCTACTTCCTGTGCGCCACGGTATTGGCGGCACTGGCCCACCGCGACCGCACCGGGGAAGCCCAGCGGGTGGACCTGTCCATGTTGGAGGCCGTGGCCACTAGCGTCGGCGATGCCCTGATCGAGTACGACGCCACCGGCCGCAAACCGGGCCCGCGCGGAAACCACCACCCCCGGATCGCGCCGCACAACACCTTCCGCGCCGCAGCCGACGAGTACCTGGCGCTCGCCGCGGAGACCGACGAATCCTGGGCCGCACTCAAGTCCTTCATCGGGGATGTGAGACTCGAGGCGGACCTCTACTCGACGAACGCCGCGCGAAAGGCGAACGAGGTGGCACTCGATGCGATTCTCGCCGACTGGTGCCGGGGCCAGGATGCCGAAACCGTCGCCGATACGCTGGGCAAGGCGGGTATCTGCGCGGCCCGGGTGGTTCCCTTGGCGGAGGTCTACAGCCGACCGCATCCGCACTTGGCGGCGTCAGGGTTCATCAGCCGGATCGACCACCCGGAGGCGGGCCCCACCTGGCTGCCGGGAAGGCCTTGGCGGTTTTCGGCCGCATCCTCCGAACCGATTCGCGGCGCCCCCTGTGTCGGCGAGCACAGTCGCGAAGTCTTCGCCGAGGAGTTGGGCATGACCGACGCCGACTACGAGGCGCTGCTGGCCGCCGGCGTAACCGGCACGTTGGACGAGATGCAGTCGACCGCGTGACGGGCACGGCCGGGCCCGTGCTATAACGACATCATGTGCGTTCCCTCCGCAGACGGCCAGCACGTCCGCCACGGCACCTGCCTCGTGCTCGGGATACTTGCGGCCTACTTCACGGTCGCGACATCGGCCGACGAGGCGGCACCGTGGCGGAGCCTCGTCGACCGGACGATCGCGGAGACCTGCGCGATACGGCAACTGCCGATGAAACGCCCCGTCGAGATCCGCCCGATGACGACGTTCGAGGGCGGATATACCAAGGGAATCGGCAGCACGGTCTGGGAAGAGCACTACGCGCAGGCCTGGCGGGACGGTTGGTGTGCGGTCGGCGTCTACTGCGCCCGGGAAGACCGAGCCGACGGCAACAACAGGAACTCCCGCAACCGACCCCGCGGCCTCTACGACCACTCGGCCAATGTCCTCTACGTCGATGTCGAAGCCGACGACTACGCGGGCACGGTCGCCCACGAGTTCACCCACGCCCTCCAACATCAGAACTTCCCGGCGTTGAACGCGCTGCACCTCTGGTACAACCGCGATCTCGCCGCCGCCGGCAACGCGGTCATCGAGGGCGGCGCCCATGTCGTCGGATGGTCGTTTCGTCCCAACCAGCGGGCGCGGCTGTGCATGATGACGCCGGACGAAGGTGGATCCCGGCAACCGCGCTGGTGGGATTGGGCGCCCGACGACTTCAAGGCGCACGAGATGTTTCCCCACGCTTTCGGGCCGGCGATTTCCTTGGAAGCGCTGCTTGCGGAAGGCACCGATGGGCTCGACGCGTTGCTCGCCAACCCGCCGCTGTCGACGCTCGCCGTGCTACGACCCGCCCTGGACGGGCCGGTGGATTTCATCAGGCTGCCTGTCGCCGAACTGGAAGCCGCACTCGCCGAGGCGAACTGCGAAGTCGGCCTGCGCAACACCGTGGGGGCGGTCGGCATCTGGGGGCTCTTCAACATCCACGGCGTTGCGCCCGACGACAGTCCGCCCGGGTTCGTCGACGAGTGGGCCGGCGACCGTTTCGCGCACCTGTCCTGTCCGAACGACAACGACGACGAATTCGCCTGGCTGACGCGCTGGCGGACCGCCGAGGCGGCCGGCGAGTTCGCGCAACGGTTCAAGGCCATTGCGTCCAAGATCGCCGCCTACGGCGGGGTTCTCGGCGCGGTGCCGACGGCCTTCGAACGCGACCGATCAGTGGTCGTGGCAACACCGGGCCTGACGCAGACCTTGGACCGCCTAGCCGAGTCGGAGGTCCGCACGTTCACCCGCTACGACGACTGGATCGCGAGCGGCTGTTACCCCCAGGACGCCTGCTACGACCCGGACCGCGGATCCCATCGCTCCGGTCAACGCGGGACGAAGGTCGAGAACTCGTGCCCGGCGGGTGGCCCACTGCCTCCCGCGTTCTCCGATTGGCTGTCGAGAATCCGTCGCGCCCGGGATCCTTCGGAACGCAGAATCCCCGACGCCGAATCCCTGGCCGGGGCCGCAGGGCGTCTGGCGGTGTTCTGTGCGACCAATGCGGTGCGCAATTCCGACCTGAAGAATGCCTGCCGGGCCAGCTACGGCAGCGTCGGCTACCTGGCGCGGCTGGACGCCGATCCGGAATGGCAACTGCTGCCCGCTTGCCTTGGCAGCCAGGACTTTCGGGCCTGGCTTGAGTCCACCTACTACGCGGACGCGGATCGGCCCTTCGCTTCAACGGCGATTGTGCCGACCACCTACGGCGCAGCGCTGGCTGCCGGTGCCCTCGAAACAAGCGGGGCCGCTGGGTTGAGGGCGCTGCTCGACTCGCCCCCGTTGGCTACCCTGGCCGTGCTTCGTCCCGAGGTTTCCGCACCGGTGGAGTTCATCCGAATGCCGCGTGCTGAGCTCGCCAAACGTGGTTGCCGCATTGGCGCCACGGACTCCCAAGGCGTACTCGGCATCTGGAATCTGTTGATGGACTACGGCGAGGCACCGGTAGAGGACGCGCTACCCTCGTTTCTGCTGGACTGGCGCGGCGACCGCCAGTCGTTCATTCGCTGCGGCGACGACCAGGACTCGCCGGAGACCGGCTGGGTCTGGATCAGCCGCTGGGCCAGCCCCCAAGCCGCCGAGACCTTCGCGACCCACTACCGGGCGATTGCCCCCGACGCCGCGCAAGAGACGGGATTCTCGGCGTCAGCGCGGGTAGATGTCGACCACGACACCGTGCGCATCACGGCACCCTCGTTGCACGAGCTAACGCCGGTGCTCAAGGACCGCGTTGAGGTGCGCGCCTATTCCGGATTCCGGGAATGGGTCGCGGACGGCTGCTTCCCCCGGGTCGACTGCAACTGACCATGCCGGGTCGGTCATCCGGCAACGCATCGGACGTCATCGTCATCGGCGGAGGCCACAACGGTCTCGTTTGCGCCTGCTACCTTGCCAAGGCGGGGCTTCGCGTGCGGGTACTGGAACGCCGCACCATCGTCGGCGGAGCGGCGGTCACCGAGGAATTCCATCCTGGTTTCCGCAATTCGACGGCAAGCTACACGGTGGGACTCCTGGCACCCGCTATCATCCGCGACCTGCACCTCAAGGCCCACGGTGTCCGCTTCGTTCCCCGCCCGGTCGCCAACTTTCTGCCGCTCTCCGACACGGAGTCCCTGACGATCTTCAACGACGACGCCCAAACCGCTCGCGAGTTCGCGCGTTTCTCCGCAGCCGATGCGCAGACGCTGCCCGGCTTCCGCACCATGGTCGACGAGATCGGCACCGTCGTGCGCCGGCAGATGGACCGTACGCCGCCCAATGTCGGCGGCGGGGTCGCCGACATGCTGACCGCCGGACTCGCCGCCATGGACGCCAAGGGACTCGCGATGCCGCGCCGGCGGGATCTAGCGGATCTGTTCCTAAAATCTGCTGGCGACCTCCTCGACGCCTTCTTCGAGAACGAACACGTCAAGGCCGCCCTCGCCTTCGACGCCGTGGTCGGCAACTTCGCCTCGCCCTACGCGTCCGGCACCGCCTACGGACTGCTCCACCACGCCCTCGGCGAACTCGACGGCGTCCGCAGCGCCTGGGGACACGCCATCGGCGGCATGGGCTCGATCACACAGGCGATGCTTGCCGAAGCATTGGCCCTCGGCGTCGAAGTCGAGACAGATGCCGAAGTGACGGGCGTGATCGTCGAACGGGATCGCGCGATCGGCGTCACCTTGGCCGACGGCACGTCTCGGATGGCCGACAGGATCGCCGCCAATGTCGCGCCGAAGACGCTCTACCTCGATCTCGTCGAGGACACCCACCTCGATCGCGAGTTCCTGCAGCGAGTGCGCGCCATCCGCACCGAATCGGCAACTCTCCGGATCAACGTGGCGCTCAAGGAACTGCCGAACTTCACTTGCAGGCCAGGCAAGGAAGCGGATGACCACCATGCCGCTGGGATCGTGATCGGCCCTACGCTCGGATACATGGAGCGGGCCTATCTGGATGCCCGCCAAAGGGCGTGGTCCGATGGGCCGGTGATCGAGGTGCTCATTCCATCAACGGTGGACGACTCCCTGGCGCCGCCCGGCCACCACGTCGCGAGCCTGTTCTGCCAGCACTTTCCCCGGGACCGGGATTGGGACACCCACCGGGAAGGGGCGGCAGATACCGTTTTCGCCGCCATTGACCGCTTCGCACCCAATTTCTCGAGTGCCGTCATCGCCCGTGAGATTCTGACTCCCGCCGATCTGGAGGAGCGCTTCGGACTCCCCGGCGGCGACATCTTCCACGGTGCGATGACCCTCGACCAGCTATGGGTCAATCGACCAGTCATGGGCTACGCTGCCTACCAGGGTCCGGTCCAAGGGCTCTACCATTGCGGAGCCGGTGTCCACCCGGGAGGCGGCGTGACCGGTTTGCCGGGGCGCAACGCGGCACGGGAGATACTCAGAAATCGGCGCTGAGACGTTTTGAGACTCAAACCCGCCGGGTCGTTATATGCTTTGCCAATCAACTTCGGGAGGGTTTGGGGTGAGCGAATTCCTGGAACGGCGCGAGATTGGCAAAACAGGTTTGATGTCGAGCCGGTTGGGCATTGGCTCCACGTTCAATGCGCCCACGCATGTGATCGAAGACGCATTCCACCGTGGGATCAACTACCTCTACTGGGGCACGGTGCGCCAGCCCACGTTCGCGCAAGCAATGGTGAATCTCGCCAAGCAGCACCGGGACGACATGATCATCACGATCCAGTCGTACTCGCCGGACGCGGGCACCATCCAAGGCGAGGTCGAAGAAGCCTTGAAGGCGTCGGGGGTCGACCGCTTCGACTTCCTGCTACTTGGCAACCGTTCCGCCGTGCCCTCGGACGCATTCGTGGAGGTATTCGAGCGGCTGCGCGACCGGGACATCGTGCGGTTCATGTCCTTGAGCAGCCACAACCGTCCGATGCTGCCGCAACTGCTCGATCTGTATGCACACGGCGAAAGCCCCTACGAACTGTTGATGCTGCGTTACAACGGCGTCCATCGCGGTGCCGAGAAGGATGTCTTCCCCTTCGTCCCCGACTCGGGTCCGAAGCCCTCGATCATGACCTACACGGCAACGCGCTGGGGCCATCTGGTGGACCCGTCGAAGATGCCGGATGGCGAAGCACCCGTCAGCGCACGCGACTGTTACCGCTACTCGATGTCCCACGCCGCCATCGACATGGTGCTCTGCGGACCCGCCAATGCCGCGCAGATGGACGAGGCCATCGCGGCCATGGAACGAGGGCCGCTCGAACCCGACGAGCGAGAGCGAATCGAACGGATCGGTGCCTATCTGTACGGCCAGTACGCGCCCGCCTATCCGGACCAGGGCGATGCGGAGGACGTCTCTGCAGGGCTCGCCGCCCAATAGCAGCACGTCGCCGCCCGTTGGCGGCACATCGCCGCCCGTTGGCGGCACATCGCCGCCCGTTGGCGGCACATCGCCGCCCGTTG
>JAPPND010000073.1:41617-42040 GCA_028818795.1 Gammaproteobacteria bacterium
GCGGCACCGCCGCCTTCGTACGGTTTTCGCCGCAGGCGGAGCCCCGCTAGGGCGCCGGCACAGGCCTCGCCGTGGCCTCGGTCCCCGGTTGTTTGCCCATGAGGTGGGGTGCCGCCGCGTTGTAGAGCCCCAACGCGGCGATCAATGCCAGCACGAGGAAGGTGTACCGGCCCTGGGTGCCGAATCTCCCCGCCAACGATTCGAACTTGGCGTCCATGGCTTCGAACTTGGCGTCCATGGCCTCGAACTTGGCGTCCATGGCCTCGAACTTGGCGTCCATGGCCTCGAACTTGACGTCCATAGCTTCGAACCTGGTGTCCATGGCTTCGAACCTTGCATCGAACTTGGCATCCATCGCCTCGAATCTGGCGTCGACGGCTAGGAACTTGGCCTCGAACTTGGTGTCCATGGAGTCCAGCCGGG
>JAPPND010000073.1:42140-71453 GCA_028818795.1 Gammaproteobacteria bacterium
GCGTCGACGGCTAGGAACTTGGCCTCGAACTTGGTGTCCATGGAGTCCAGCCGGGCATCAACCTTGCCGAATCTCTCCGCCATTTCGCCCTTCAACTCCGTCACTGCGTTGTCGAGGTCCCGCTTGGTCGCGACCCCTTCGGAGATCTCGTCGTTGAAGGCGCTGGACATGGCCTCGGCTTGGCGGGGGGCGACGCCCGCTTCCTTGAGGCGGTTGGCGAAACGGAGCGTGTCAATCACGGTTGCATACATCTTGGTGTACCGCTTGGACGAAAGATACCACCTTGCACATGCGACTAGCCCGTGTCTGTAGGAAATCAACCATTCGTCCGTTTTTTTCGCGCGAGACTCGTCGCTCGCCCCAACGCGTGCGGGGTCAAACGCTTCCCGACTGCGTCGGCGGCATGTAGCCCTCGATCGGCCCGCTCCACCAATTGCACACCCGGCCATCCCGATAGTGGGTGGGGATGGCCGCCTTGAACCGCGCCGTCCGGGCTTCGCGGTCGGTGTCCTCGCCGTAGACGGCCTGCATGCGCACCTCGATCGTCGAACGCATGGGGGCGTCTTCGCGGGTGTTGGGATCGGCGACGGCGGTGTGGAATACCGTGCGTAGGTTCAGTATTTCTTGTCGCGTGTCGTACTGACGGAACAGCAATACCTCGTCGGGTGTCATGTCCGGGAAGTAGTACCAGCGTTGGTGCGGCCCGTGAATCAGCCGCTGATCCACGACCTTGGTGTACTGCTTGATGTTGCCGGTGTTCTGGCCGTCCCCGAACACGATGTCGTCGATCCTGACGGAACGCATGTCGCACACCGCGAGCGGCATCATCCGGACCGTCTCGGGAATGGCGCTGCGCCAGATGTTGATGCTCTCGAAGTGCCTGCTATCCGGGACGATTCGCCGGAAGCCTTCCTCGACCGCAGGCGACATGTCCGCATGAATGCCCTGGGCGTAGGCCCCGCCGCTTCCGTTGGGTGTCGGCTTGACACCCCGTCGTCCCGTCTCTCCTCCGAAGCCGTTTCGGTACTCGTGGCCGCCCCCACGGACTTCGTCGCAGCCGGTGACCCGCTTCAGCAGATCGCGACACTCCGGGTAGAAGTCGTTGCGAACGACATCGTTGTCCAGGAGATCGAGCTTCGTCGGCGCGATGACAAGCTGGAAGCCGTGACTGTGGAGCGTCGGCGACGGGTCGAGCAGCCGGGCATTGTGCACGACGATGTACTCCCGGCTGCCGAGGGTCTTCAGGTCGTCCGGGTCTTTCGCCGAGTAGTGGTTGGGAACCCGGAAGCCCCGGTGAAGGCTGTGCGCGAAGTTGGCCGTCGTGCGGATCGACACCGGCTGCGAACCGTGCATTTGGTGGTCTCTCCACGCTCGCCTCGGCAAAGGGCAAGTATAGACCCCGCAAAGGCCGTCTATACTTGAGCGACTGACGGTTGACTGCCGCCGAGGGCAACGCAGGAGCGCAACGTGTCCCAGCCCCAAGACCCGCAACTCGCCTCCAACCCGCTTTACCTCCGACACGCCGAGCGTGCCAAGGCGGACAAGCCGCCCAACCGGTCGAGCCCGTTGGGGGCGGTTGCCCAGGTCCGTTTCCCGAGCGTCAGCCGCCGGGAAATGGTGGACGGGATACTCGCCCAGGATCGCGACCTCGTCGCGGGCAGCTTCGGCACCGTCTACTACAAGCCCGCCACCGTTTGCGGGATCGAGTTGAAGCTCGAGCCGGTGCAGCCCTCGATCGGCACCGTCGTCCACGGCATCGACCTCGCCAGGGATCTCGACGATCCCGACATGGTCACATTTCTGCGCGCGTTGTGGCTGGAGCGGCGGGTCATCATGTTCCGCAATCAGAATCACCTGACGCGCCAGCAGATGGTGACCTTCGCCGAACACTTCGGCGAGGTGGGGGAACAATTCGGCGAGCGCGAGCACAGGCCGAACTCGCCCCACGACCTGAACCAGCAGGTCAAGGTGAAGGGCATTCCGAACATGCTCGTACTACCTTCCGACGAGACCGTCCCCAATGCCGCTTCGGGTTGGCACGCCGATGCCACCTGGCAGCCGCGCCCGCCCATGGGTTCGATTCTGATGTGCCGGGAAGCACCGCCGGTCGGCGGCGACACCTGCTTCTGCGACTGCCACGGGATGTGGGAGGGACTACCCCTTGAGGTCAAGCAGCGGGTCGAGCATCTGACCGCCGTCCATATGGGGAGCGTGGGCCACCAGATGGATGGTGTCACGCCGGTGGCCGTGCATCCCGCCGCAAGAACCCACCCCGAGACCGGACGGACGACGCTTTACGTCCAGCAGGGTTTCGTTCGCCGGTTCGCGGAAGAACACGGCGTCCCGGAGGACGAGCAGAAATCGCTGTTATGGCGGATGAAGCTCCAGGAAGGACGTCCCGAATACACCTGCCGGTTCCGATGGGAGCCCGGATCCATCGCCATGTGGGACAACCGCTGCGTGCTGCACACGGCGAGTGCCGACTTCTGGCCGCATCGACGGCTCATGGAGCGGCTGACGATCCTCGACTACGACGAGTCGCGCCGGACGCCCTACTACGCCCCGCACGAACATTGAGGGTAGCGACGCCGCCGCCCACCGGCACCTTGGCCCAACACCGCAGACTGCCGTGGAACCCGTTCTCGACCAGTTGAACCTCGTCGTTCGCGACATGGCGCGTTCCCTCGAGTTCTATCGAGCAATTGGGCTCACCATCCCGGACGACACCGTGTGGCGAACACAAACCGGACCCCATCATGTTGAGGTCAAGATGCCCAACGGCTTCGAACTGGCGCTGGACAGCGAAGCCCTCGCCGAGGTCTACGACGGGGGCTGGCAGGCGTTCAAGGGCGAAGGCAATCGATCCGTGATGAGTTTCCGACTTGGAGACGCGAACGAGGTCGACGCGGTCTACCATCGCGTTGTCGCGCTGGGGTTCGGAAGTTCCCAACCGCCCTACTACGCGTTCTGGGGGTCGCGTTACGCCATCGTCGTCGACCCCGACGGCAACCATGTGGGCCTGATGAGTCCACCCGATCCCGCTCAGCGAGCCATGCCACCGGACATCTAGCCGTTCGCTCGGCCGGGGGTGCCGATCGGACGTAGGGGACGGGCTTGTCTTGTCCCGTCCCGTGCCTCTCGCGGGCGAGGACAAGCCCCGCCCCTACGGTTCGCGCAAACGTCGCATTACAGTCCGCGTCTAACGCGAACCCGCCGACAGCTCAGCCATTCGTTCGACGACGTGTCGCCGGTAAGCGGCTCGAAGACGATGCTCGCTCCAAGGCCGTTCATTGCGCTCGAAGGCGTCTGCTACAACGGCTGCTAAAGCGAAATCCACATAGCGAACGATCTCAGCAGTTGTCCCTGGAAAGAACCCCCGTCGGCACAGGACCGCGAAAACTGTCCGCGCACACCAGAACGGGTTGTGAAGCAGGATGCCCGTCAGCATCTCGCGTGTACCGATGAATGCTTGTTCGAAGTCGATGAACTGCTTGACCAACCCACCGTCGACGAAGACGTTCGAGGCGTTCCAGTCAAGCTTGATCAACACCTCGTCGGTGACTGCGATCTGAGACGCCGACTCGCTGAGCCGGCCAACGACATCCTCGGCCTGCCGCGTACGTGCGCGGTAGCTATCCAGGGCCGCCACCACACGGTCCCTGTATTCACTCGCACCAACGTCGTCGTAGTAACGTCGCGTCGACCTTGTGACCTCGCCACCGATCGATAGGAGCTGTAGGACTTTGTCCGCGTGGTCCGCCGAAAGACGGTGGCGGGAACGACTGTCGAGCTGAAGATCCGAGCAACGGACTCCCGGCGCACGAGCAAGGACTATGGCCTGTTCGCCCGGCGGGGACTCCACCAAGTCGGGAATCAATTCGGACGAGCCGTAGTGTGCGTAGAACCCGACCTCGCGCCAGTACTTTCGAACCGGATCGTCGTTGCGGTTGTAGACCTTGCGAACCAAGGTACCGTCGGCCGAAAGCGTTACGTCGCTTTTTCCGCCTTGAGGGAGAAGGCTAATGTCGTGCTCGGTCGGCGTGACTTTGGCGATCCTCACGGGATGGTCCCTAGTTGGCCAATGCGAGGTGCCGGCCTAGGAACTCGAAGGCGAAATCGATCTCCTTGCCGGGAACCTCGGGATGCAAGCCCGGGTTGGCGTGGATTCGCTTGTCGTCGGTCGCCAGCGCGTCGAACAGTTCGAGATACCCGTCCCGGGGGAATAGCTCATCCTCGAGTTGCATCAGGAAGAGGACCGGACAGTGGATCGCGGCTGCATCCGCAAGCATTCGACCCGCGAACGGCCGGCCAGCCCGTGTGGTACCAAGCAGACCGAGCACGGCCGCCTTCACATCCGGCAGTTCGGCGAGCGTCGGGATGCCGAATATCGAACCCATCGACAAGCCGAAGTACGCGAGTTCGCCGATAGCGGCCTGCTCCCGGGTTGCCGCCAGCGCAGCGAGCCAGTCCCCCACCATGTCGTCGATGAAGGCCTCTCGGCGCATTTCCTCGCCGAGTGCCTCGCGGCCACCGGGTCCGACTTGGCGCAGACCATGCACGGGTCCATCGATGGCGAGCGCGTAGCAACCCGCTCGCACGAGCCGCGCCGCCAGATGGCAGATCGGGGTCTGGTAGCGGTCACCGGATGCGCCATGCCCGAAAAGCACCAAAGGACCAGCCGACGCCCCGTTGGTCGGCGACCACAGGGCACCCGTGACGGGACGTTCGCTACCCCCGCGGAGCAGTCGGAATTCATCGACGGAACGCCCCGTTGGATCGTTCGCCGGCCACCACTCGGATTGCCTACCTGTCGTCATTGGGCGACGGCCAGCGTGACAGCGTCGGTGCTCGGGCACCCTTCGAGTTCGGCGATGTCCATTCGGCCCCCATTGGCGACGTGGCAAATATACGCCGTTGCCCCGAGGCGCAGACAATACTGCGATACTTCAATCCACTACCAAGCCGACAGGGAGATTCAACATGCTCGACTTCGCCGGTCTGAACTGGTGGGCGATCCTCGTTGCGACCGCAGCCGCATTCGCGCTCGGCTACGTCTGGTACGGGCCCGTATTCGGCAAGGCCTGGCTGGCCGCGCTCGGCAAGACCGAGGACGAGATCCAGCCCTCTCCCACCCCGTTCGTCGTCAGCTTCGTGGCCGCGCTTGCGACCTGCATCGTGGTCGCCGCGCTGATGGCTGGCCTCGGAATGACGGGAGTCGCCAATGGCGCCGTGCTCGGACTTGTCACCGGTGTCGGCTTCATCGCCGCTTCCATGGCGTCCGATACGGCGTTTTGCGGCTGGGGATGGAAGCTCTGGGCAATCCAGGCCGGTTACCGGGTCGCCTATTCGATCATCATGGGAGCCATCATCGGCGCCTGGCCCGCCACCTGACCCGACCGACATGGCTGGGCGGAGTTCGGACGTCGGGGTTCGCCTCGCGATCCTCGCCGTGCATGGAGCGGCCTGGGTGTTGTCCCGGTTCGGGCTCGGCACCCTGCGTTGGCTGGGCACCGCCGCCGGGAGGCTGACTGCGCTTGGCAATTCCCGTTCAGCGCGCGTTACCCGCGTCAACGTCGATCTGGTCTATACGGACCGGGATCAGGCCTGGCGCCGACAGCTGGTTCGCCGGAGCCTCGCGGAGACCGGGATGACCCTGTTCGAAGCCGCCGCCATGTGGACCTGGCCGCTGCCACGCCTGACCGGACTTCGCAAACATGTCGACGGGGAAGATCTGCTGGCCCGGCGCGCTCAAGGTCGCGGCGCGGTTGTTCTGATTCCGCACTTCGGAAACTGGGAGTACCTCGGCTTCTACCTGAACACCTATGAGACCCTGACGGCGCTTTACCAGCGCCCACGCAGCGAAGTCGTCGACCGGGCATTGACATCCGCGCGGGGTCGTTTGGGCAGCCGTTCCGCCCCCAACTCCGTGGCGGGTCTGCGCCAGTTGGTCAAGGCGCTTCGCAACGGCGGCCTGGTGGCGATCCTGCCGGACCAGGTTCCAAGCGCCGACTCGTCGGTCGCGGTGCCGTTCTTCGGCCGCGCCGCGCTCACGATGTCCCTGGTCGCCAAGCTCCTGAGGCGCGTCGACGCCGATGTGGTAATCGGTACGGCGACCCGCGTGCGCGGGGGATTCACGATCCGTCTGGAGGCCGTCGCCGACGCCGTTCGCGACCCCGACCCCGCCGTGGGTGCGCGGGTGATCAACGAAGCCATCGAGACCATCGTCGCCCGGGATCCGGCCCAGTACCAATGGGAGTACAAACGCTTCCGCATGCCGGGCGAACCGGACATCTACCGGCGCAAATAGACCGGGCGCCGTCGAGCTTGGCTACTGCAACCCCTTCAGCCAATCATCCCAGGGCCCGGTAATGGCCAGCGTCAGGCCGGGCGATTGCAGGTTCGCGAACACCCAGTCGCCGACCTGGCAGACGCCGCACCACTCGCCGCCGCGGTAGTCGCCGCTGAAACCCTTGAGGCCGTTCAACACCACGTTGTTCTCGGCGACCGGAACCACCGTGCCGCGGGGAGTCAGCATCGACAGGCGATTGTGGCCGGCGCCGTCCTCGCAGAGCATCAGTGTCCCGTTCGGCATCATCACGATGTTGTCCGGGCCGTCGAGGGCCTCCCGTCCCGGGGATTCGTAGATCAGCCGCAGGCGATCGAGTGTTGCGTCCAACTCCCAAACCTGGCCGCAGCCGGCCCAACCGCCCGTCGTGGACACGAAATAGAGGTGTCCATCGTCCCACCAGCAACCCTCCAGGCGTTTGAAACGCATGCCGCCCCTTGCGTACCCCTGCCGGAACACCGACACGCGGCGGGCTTCCGGGTCGTCGATATCAATCCAAGCGGTAGGTAGCTTCAGACCCACCGGCCATCGCCCGGTGAAGTTTCGTCGACCGTCGATGGCCAGCATTTGCAGGCGACCGGGTCCTCGTAGACACTCCGAACCCGTGTTCGTGCCGCCAGGGACGAACCGGTAGAGACCGCTCTCTCCTTCGTCTTCGGTCAGGTAGACGATCCCCGTTTGCGGATCGATGGCCGCGGCCTCGTGCTCGAATCGACCCAGGCCGGTCAACGCCCGGATGTCGCCGACCCCGTCCGCCGGCACTTCGAAGACGAAGCCGTGATCCCGTTCCGCTCCTCCTGATCCGGCCTCGACCACCAACTCCTCGCAAGACAGCCAGCTACCCCAGGGCGTCGGCCCGCCCGCGCAGTTCCTGACCGTGCCGGCCAGCGACACCCTGGAGTCCATCCATTCGCCCTTGGCGATATCAAAGCCGAGCGTCGTGGTGCCGCCCCCGCCCTCGGCGTCGTACACGGGTACATCGCCATCGCCGATGACGGGACCCTTGATGATCTCGTGGTTGCGGACCAGGGCCACGGTGCGACCGTCGTCCTGCGGGAAGGCACCCATGCCGTCGTGTGCGGCCGGCACCTGGTGGCCGTCGGCCATGGGGTCGCCTCGCCAGCCGTGCGAGATGTAGCTGAACCCGGGCGGCAGGCGCAGCAGGGGCTCGCCCGTCGCGAGATCGGCGACCGGCCGCAGACTGTCTTGCGGGGGCCGCGCCAAGGCACGCCAGGCAAAACCCGCCACGGCGCTCGCCGTTGCCGTGAAGGCGATGAACTCCCGTCGGCTTGGCATCTGCGGCCATGGTATCAATAGCGCAAAGGGCACTACACTGCCGCGCGGTGCTCCGCGCAAGTACGCGCCAAATGCCGTATTTCTCACATCACCTATGTCGACACCGGATGTTTCGTCATGCTGCGAACTCTGCTGACCACGCCACTGTGGCCGTCTTGTGAGAAATAGGGGTAAAGAGCAATCGTGAAGGTCGTCCAGGTTCTGCCGGCCCTGGAAGGCGGCGGCGTTGAACAGGGGGCGCTGGAGGTCGCCCGAGCGCTTACCGCCGCCGGTCACGAGTCCGTCGTGGTTTCCAAGGGCGGGCGCCTGGTCGACGAACTGGAACGGGACGGCAGCCGCCACGTCGACTGGGACGTCGGCCGCAAGCACCCATCGACCCTCCTCGCGGTTCGACGGTTCCGACGCTGGCTTGCCGAAGAACGGCCCGCGATCCTGCATGCACGCTCGCGGCTGCCGGCCTGGGTCTGCTGGCTGGCCTGGCGGGAGATGCCGGAGGCCGCGCGGCCACGTTTCGTCACCACCGTCCACGGCCTCTATTCGGTCGGCCGCTACAGCGAAATCATGACCCGGGGCGAACGGGTCATCGTTGTTTCCGACACCGCCCGGCAGTACGTGGAAGCAAACTATCCCCGTGTAGACATGGCCAAGGTGGAGCGAATCTTCCGAGGCGTCGACCGGAACCGGTTCGCCCGCGGCTTCCGTCCCGGCGAAGACTGGCTGGCAAAGTGGCGAAGCGAATTCCCGGCGTGCGAGGGCAAGGCCCTCGTCGTACTGCCAGGTCGACTGACCCGCCTCAAGGGACATCACGACTTCATCGATGCGATCGAACGACTACGTCCGCAGCATCCGGACATCGCGGGTGTCGTCGTCGGCGGCATCGATCCCCGGCATCGGTCCTACGCGTCCGAACTCCGCAGGCGCGGCAAGGACATTGTTTTCGCCGGGCATCGAAGCGACCTGCGCGAGATCATGGCCATCGCCACGGCGGTGCTGTCGCTCTCGCAGAAGCCCGAGTCGTTCGGCCGCACGGTGCTTGAAGCTCTATCCCTCGGCGTTCCCGTGGTCGGTTACCAGCACGGGGGCGTCGGCGAAATTCTCGGTCACGTGTATCCCGGCGGACGTGTCCCCGTTGGCGACACGGGCGCTGTTGCCGACCGGCTCGCCAACGTCCTCGACGATCCGGCCACGGCCAAACGGGCGATACGCGACCACGACTTCGATGCCGAACGGATGTGTCAAGCGACGCTGGCGCTTTACCGCGACCTCGCCGGGACTCGATGTTCGGCCACCGGCAACGAACCATGATCACGACTCTCGTTGCCGTCGCCTGCCTATCGGTGCTGCTAGCCGTGTTCTTCTCATTGCGCTACGCGTGGTGGCGCGGCGCCGTCGACTACGGCCGGCCGCGGATCCTCATGTACCACATGATTCGCCGCCGGCGTCGGGGTGGGCGTTTCAACAAGCTGCGCCTCGATCCGGAGGAGTTCGAGCGCCAACTCCAATGGCTGGTCGACAATGGCTGGCGGTTTGCCTTCCTGTCGGAACTCGATCGGGAAGCGGGCCAGTCGAAGACCGTGGTGCTGACTTTCGACGACGGCTACCGGGACAACTACACCACCGCGCATCCCCTGCTCCTGAAGTACGGCGCCAAGGCGACGCTGTTCCTCGTTGTCGACCGCTTCGACCGCGACTGGTCGACGACGAAGAAGGCGCATCACGACTCCGGCGAGTTGATGGAGGAACCCAAGTTGACCGATGCCGAGGTCCGCGAGATGCTTCGGTCGGGCGCCTGGGAACTCGGCGCCCACACCCTGACCCATGCGCTGCTGCCGGACCTTGCCGACGGCGAAAAGCGCCGGGAGATCGCGGACGGCAAGGCCGAACTGGAGGCCACCTTCGCAACCAGGGTGTCGAGTTTCGCGTATCCCTTCGGCATCTTCGGCAACGACGACGAAGCCTTGGCCGGCGCTGCCGGGTACGACTACGCGGTCACCACCGAGGCTGGGATCAGCACCGACACGAGGGCCGAAGCGCTCCGGCTCAAACGCGTCAAGATCAGCGGCAAGGAAGGTGCGTTGGGGTTCTCGATCCGCCTGCGTACGGGAAAACGCGGACTGCTCGACTGACCATGCGAATCTGCCAGGTCATGGCCGGCGACGAGGAAGGGGGACTCGAGACCCACTTCGTCGATCTTGCCAACGGCCTCGCGTCGCTCGGTGACGACGTGGTCGTCATCGCCCACGAACGCTACCGGGGTCGATTCGCGACCGACGTGGAGTTTCACGACCTGGATCTGACCAAAAGCCGTCGCAACCCCTTCCTGCGTCGACACCTTAGACGCCTGATCGACTCGGTCGAGCCCGACGTCGTCCATGCCCACGCAGGCAAGGCCGCAACGCTCGTGGCGACCGTTGATCCTTCTTGCCGCACGGTCGGCACGGTGCACGGGCTCAAGAAGGACCTGTCGGCCTACCGACGGTTCGATGCGGTTATCGGCGTCAGCCGGGGCGTCGTCGAGGGCCTCGACCACCCGGCCAAGGCCGTCGTCTACAACGGCGTGCATCCCTGGCCCAGGGCCACGACCGGCACCGCACTTCGCGCGCTCTTCGGGATTCCCCCCGAAACCACCGTGACGCTGGCGGCAGGACGGCTGGTGCGTGTGAAAGGCTACGACCGGCTCATCGGTCTCTGGGACCACGGTTCGGGTCACCTGCTGATCGCCGGGGATGGCCCGGAGCGCGAACACCTCGAGTCCCTCGCTGCTGGCAAACCCGTGACCTTGGCCGGGTTCCGCCCCGACGTGCGTTCGCTGATGGGCGGCGCCGACCTCATGGTATTTGCTTCCGAACGCGAAGGACTCAGCTACTCGCTCGCGGAAGCGCTACTGGCCCGGTTGCCCGTGGTCTCGACGCCGGTCGCAGGTGCGGAAGAGCTACTGCCGGCCAGTCACCTCGCCGAGATCAGTGAGCTAGGAAAGCCCATCGCCAGGTGCTTGAAAAACCCCGATGCGGCACGCGCACGCATGAAGGAGACCTTCGACTGGGCCGAGGGCGCACTCACGGTCGACCGGATGGTCCGGTCCACGCGCGCGGTATACGCCGCCGGACCGCAAGATGCTTAGCCTCCAAGACCTCGAGCCGTTCGCGGTCGGTGGAACACGCCGCTGCTACATCCATCCCGATGACGAGATGCGTTGCGTCAAGGTACTGCGACCCGACCGGACACCCGAAGTCCGGCGGGCGGGAGCGAGGGGTTGGCGACGCTTGAAGCGTTTGAAGAGTTTCGACGACCAGCGCAAGGAGTACCTCGCCTACCGACATCTCAGGCGACGCGGCCAGCTCGACTACACGCACGTCCCGCGGTTCTACGGCAAAGTCGACACGGACCAGGGCGTCGGCATCGTCACGGCGTTGTTCCGCAACTGGGACGGCCGGTTCCCCGAGAACCTCGAGGAACTCGTTCCCTCGGGGATGACCGAAGCACTCGAACGGGCCATCTCGGAATTCAAGGACTGGTTGCGCCGGGAGCTGTTCCTCACCCGGGATCTCCTGCCGCACAACATCATCGCCGTGGCGGATGGTCCGGAACGATTCCGGCTGGTCATTGTCGATGGCATCGGCAATAGCGAGTTCCTGCCCTTGTCCCATTGGTTCAAGTTTTGTGCCCGGGCGAAGATCGAGCGCAAGATCCGCAAGTTCGACCATCGCATCCGCATTCTCTTGCCCGGGCAACCCGGCGACGACGCAGCCCGTTCCGATGCCAGTGCTTAAGAGGCTCGAGGGCCAGCTACGCCGATGGCGCCGCCTGGCAGCACCGGTCACCTGGGCCGGCGATGCCGTGCATTGTCCGGTGTGCGACCGGTCGTTCCGCGGCTTTCGGCCTGCGGGCAGCAAACGGGCGAGGCGGCCGAACGCGGTGTGTCCGTACTGCACGGCGCGGGAGCGCGACCGGCTGACCTTCCTGTTTCTGACCAGTGCCAGCGGGCCCGGCCCCGGGGGGCCGCTTCTGCACATCGCACCGGAAGCGTGCCTTGAGCCAAGGCTGCGTCGACTGGCCGACGGCGAATACACGACCGCCGACCTGATCCGAACCGATGTCGACGAGCGATTTGACCTGATGGAGATTCCCCATCACGATGCCGCCTTTCACGCCGTGTACTGCAGCCACGTCCTGCAGGACGTACCGGATGACATCGTCGCGATGGCGGAGTTGTTCCGAATCCTCAGACCCGGCGGCTGGGCGATTCTCAATGTCCCCGTCACCGCCGAGACCACCGTGGACCACCAGGACGAACCGCGCCATGTGCGCCGTCCCGGCGACCGGCGTCCCGACGAGCACCTTAGAACCTACGGCACCGACTTTCCGCAACGCATGGGTTCCGTTGGTTTCGAAGTCGGCGTGATTCGCCCTACCGACTTGGCGTCGCCACAGGAACAGGCCCGGTACGGAATCGACGGCGCCGCCACCGGCACCGTCTACTTCGGGGTCAAGCCCGAATGAGCCGTTCGAGTCGACTCTGCGCGCTGTCTCGTGGGCTGCCTTTCGCGTTCGCACCCGCCTTCGCTGCCCTTGTAGCCGACGCCGAGGACCTGCGCTACGACGCCCAAGTGGCGTGGTTCCACGCCGGCGCCATCGAGATGACGTTGCAGGAGGAGGCGAGCCGCTACGAACTATCGGGTGCGGTCACCACCTCCGGTGCCACCAACCGGCTGTTCAAGTGGCGCGGGCAGTTCGCCGCCACGGGACGTTTCGTCGAGGGCTTCCCCACCACCAATGCCTACTTCCTCCTCGAGGACGACGGCGACAAGCGCGAGGTGCTGCTGGCGTTCGGCGACAAGACCACGATCCTCGCTACCGACGACGAGGCCGAGGTACTGCCGGCGCCGCCGGGCTCCGACCTGATGTCGGTGATATTCCTGGCCCCGCAATGCTTCGCCGAAACCACGGTCCACGACGGCGAGGATGCCTACCGGATCGTCCCCGAACGAAGCTCCGAACGGAATCTCCGACAGCGGTCCCACTACTACTCGGGTCCGGCCAAGCGTTGCGACTACCGGTTCCGGTACGACGACGGAAGCACCCGGCGCGTGTCGATCTGGGTAGCCGACACCGGCGAACCCCGGTTCCCCGTACGGATACAGATACGCGTGCCGTTCCTCCCGGATGGCATTCTCCGGTTGAGGGTCGGCGACTCGGGATCCTGAACGCCTTACCGCGTAAACTAGCCCGCTCGACCCACTCCGCCAACCTAAGCTGCGTCTTGCCCACCAAACTCGCCGTTCTCGACCAATCGCCCATCGCCCGCGGCGAGGACGCAGCGTCCGCTGTTTCGCACACGATGGCGCTCGCGAAACGCTGCGACGAACTCGGCTACCACCGCTACTGGGTGGCCGAGCACCACGCCTCCGAGTCGCTCGCGAGTTCGTCGCCGGAGATCCTGATCACCCGGCTTGCGGCCGAGACCGAACGCATAAGGGTCGGATCAGGCGGCGTGATGCTGTCGCACTATTCGCCGTTCAAGGTGGCGGAGAACTTCCGCATGTTGGAGGTACTCTACCCGGGCCGGATCGACCTGGGCGTTGGCCGGGCACCCGGCAGCGACGGACTCACCGCAGCGGCGCTCGCCTACGGCAATCCGCTCGGCATCGAGTACTACCCGGCCAAGGTCAAGGATCTGGTCGCCTTCGTGTCCGGGGGAATTCCCGTCACCGAAGCGTTCCACGATCTCAAGGCCACGCCCAAGACGGCGACGTCACCCGAGGTGTGGATGCTCGGATCCAGCTACGACTCCGCCGCCTACGCCGCCCGGTTCGGCCTCGCCTATTCGCACGCCCACTTCATCGCACCGCAACTGGCCATCGAGGCGATGCAGCAATACCGCGAGCGGTTCGCACCGGAACACCTCGCCAAGCCCTACGCCTCCATCGGGGTCTTCGCCATCGCCGTGGAGGACGCAGAACGAGCGGAGATGTTTCGGCGAATGCGGGAGATCCAGCGTATCCGTCGCGACCGCGGCCAGCGCGGACCCGCGCCGACCTTGGAGGAGGCCGCCGCCTGGCAGTTTACCGACGACGAACTCGAAGCCATGCACAAGCGCCGTTCAAGGCAGATCATCGGCACGGCGGACGAGGTCAAGGCCGAGATCGAGCAGCTTATGACCCAATCGGGTGCCGACGAAGCGGTTCTGCTCACCATCACGCCCGCCTTCGCGGATCGCATCAGGTCCTACGAACTGATCGCGGCGGCATTCGGTATCGGATGACCCCGACCGCGCCAACACCGGTGGAGCGTGTTCGGGGATAATGCCGTGACCAATTACCCGCCCAAGGAACGAGCCATGCGCTATTCGGTGACCGCGGTGACCGCGGCTTTGTTGACGCTCGTCGGCTGCGAGCAGGCCACCGTGCCGCAGGGCGAAGCACCGGCCGCCGGAACCCCATCCGAGACTACGGCGGTCGAGGCCGCACCGGCCCCCGTCATCCATCACTGGACCAACGACAAGGAAATCGGTCGTGGCGATGGCCCGGCGAACACCGAACACCTGCTCAGCGCACCCTCGGATCCGGAGCAATGGCTGCTCTACGGCGGGGACTACGCCAACCACCGGCATTCGCCCATCGACGACATCACCCCCGACAACGCGTCCAGTCTCAAGGTGGCCTGGGCGTTCCCTACGGGGACTTCCCAGCAGTTCGAAGTCTCGCCAACGGTGTACGACGGCATCATGTACGTGACGACCTCCTACAACCGGATATTCGCGCTCGACGCCGTGACCGGCGAGATCTACTGGCGCTACGACCATCAGCAGCCGGACGATCTCCGGCTTTGCTGCGGGACTGTGAACCGAGGGGCTGCCATCGCTGGCGACCTCGTACTGATGGCCACGCTGGACGCCAAACTCATCGCCTTCAACCGCCTGACCGGCGAGATCGCCTGGGAGAAGACGCTTGCAGACTATGCGAAGGGGTTCAGCGCCACGTCGATGCCATTGATCGTCAAGGACATGGCAATCATCGGCATCGCCGGCGGCGAATTCGGCGTCCGCGGCTTCTTCGACGCCTACGATGTCGCCACGGGCGAGTTGCGCTGGCGGCACTACACCGTCCCCGCCGAGGGCGAGCCGGGAACCGAGACCTGGGCCGGCGACTCCTACAAGACGGGCGGCGCGCCCGCCTGGACGAGCGGCGCGTACGACCCAGAGACCGACATCCTGTATTGGACTACCGGGAATCCGTCGCCGGACTGGAACGGCGACCTGCGCGCCGGGGACAACCTGTACTCCAACAGCCTGCTAGCGGTCGATCCCGATACCGGCGAGCGCCTGTGGCATTTCCAGTTCACGCCCCACGACGTCTGGGACTACGACGGCAACACCCAGATCTTCTTGACCGACGTGCAGCGCGACGGCGAGGCCGTCAAGGCCATCGTGCAGGCCAACCGCAACGGTTACTTCTACACACTCGACCGGGCGACCGGTGCCTTCATGGGCGCCACCCAATATGTCGAGCAGGTGACCTGGGCGACCATCGACGAGAACGGCCGGCCGGTCGTCGACCCGCGCGCCAATCCTGTGGAAGAGCCCGACTTCCGGGTCTGCCCCGGAAATCTCGGCGGCATGAACGGTGCCTTTTCGGGCGCACTCAATCCCGACCTCGGACTCGCCTACATCCCGACCATCGAGTCCTGCCAGTATTTCCAGAAGGGCATCGTCGCGTTCGTCGAGGGACAGCCGTTCATGGGCGGATTGCCGATCATCGTCGACGTTATGAGCGGCGCCGACTACGGCCACCTCTCCGCCATCGACATCCATACCGGTGAGGTGCGTTGGCGATTCAGGGATCCCGAACCGATGATGGCCGGGGCCCTGTCGATGGCAGGCGGGGTCGTGTTCACGGGCAACCGCGACGGCTTCGCACTCGCGCTCGATGCCGCCACCGGCGAACTCCTGTGGAAGTTCCGCATGGGCGGCGGAGTGCGCAGCCAGCCCGTCGCGTACCGGGCCGGCGGCAAGACCTACGTCGCCATCGGATCCGGCAACGATCTCACCATCGCCGGCTTCGCCGGGGGCTCCGTCGCCGTCCCCGAGGGTGGCCATCTGTTCGTGTTCTCGCTGCCCGATTGAGCCGGCTAACGCAGTGCCCGTCGCCACCGCCCCGCCGATGCGCTCAACGCTAGTCGCGGCAACCGCTAGCGCCGTGTTGTCGCTTTCGGCTTGCAGCCGAAGCGCTGTCGATTCCACGGCAACCGGCGCGGCGACTGATGAACTGCGCGCCTGCTTCGCGGAAGACGACCCGCCCCGTTCACGAAGGGGCGTCGGCGGCTTCGACATCGACACGGCCAATTTCTTGGCCCAGCGACTCGACCGGCGGCTGTTGATCGTCTGGCTGCCCGAGGCGGCCCAAACGGACATCGAGTCCACGGACGCCGACTACCGTCCGCTGGCCATGGGACAGTGCGACCTTCAAATGTCGGTTCCAGGTGCCGAAGCGGTCAAGCGCTACCGAGGATGGCTGGTCCTGAGCGAACCGTACTACGGGGCCGGTTTCGAGTTGATCCCCGCAGACTCGCCGTTTCGTTTCGGCACGACGTTCGCGGGAACCGTCGCCGTGCGGGCCAATACCGTAGCCCACCTCGCCCTCAATGCGGCGGACACCCGATGGTCCCAGCAGTCTTCGAGCGCCGAGATCGTTGCCGCGGTGGCCGAGGGTGCTAGTGCCGCCGGCCTCGTCTGGGGGCCCGATCTCGCGCTCCTCGACAGCGACCACAACCCCGATTTCGATGCACCGCCCGTGCTGCGCTGGAACCTGCATGCGGCGTTGCGCAGGGACAGCCCGCTGCTCGACGACGTCAACCGCGTGTTCGCGTCGGCCGAGTTCGGGGAGCAAGTCGCCGCGCGCCTCGCGCAATACGGGATCCCCGCCCGCGGACCGTTCGACAACGTCCACACGCCCTCCCTCCTCACCGACTTGTGACGATTCGCAATACGCTGTTGGTCGCCGTTGCGATCTTGGTGGCCGGTTGCGGCCCCGCCTCCCCGGCGGACACTTTCCGGGCCGATCCCGAAGCCATGAAACGCGGCAAGTCGCTCTTTGTCGGCACCTGCGCAGGCTATTGTCACAACACCGTGGCGGACAACCGCGACGCACCCTACCTGTTCGACCGCCAGTGGCTACACGGCGGCACCGACCGGGAGATATTCGACTCAATCGCCAACGGGATCCCGGGCACCACGATGATCCCGTTCAAGGGCAAACTGCCCCAAGGCGACGACGACATCTGGCGCCTGGTGGCATACATCACGACGGCTGCCGCGAACCAATAGCGTCCGTTCGCCACGCTTAACGCGCCCCGGCGCACCACCGCTTGTTATTCTCACCGGCGCCCACCAGAGGAAAAACACGGGCGATGCGCCACCGGCAGGGGTTCCGGGATCTCGAGAGCCACCTCGACGACCTTCGTCGCCGGGACATGTACCGCGTCCGTCGCAGCCTCGAGGGTCCGCAGGGTCGGGAGGTGATGGTCAACGGTCGCCCGCTCCTCAACTTCTGCAGCAACGACTACCTGGGGCTCGCAGGGGATCCGCGCATCGCGGCGGCCTTCAAACGCGGCGTCGACCGATGGGGTACGGGTGCCGGCGCCTCGCACCTCATCTGCGGCCATACCGCTGCCCACGAGGAACTCGAAGAAGCGCTCGCCGAGTTCACCGGCCGCCCCCGGGCGCTGCTCTTCGGCAGCGGCTACGCCGCCAACGTCGGCGTGATCAACGCGTTGCTGAGCGTCGGCGACTTCGTGTTCGAGGATCGCCTCAACCACGCGTCCCTGCTCGACGGCGGCTGGATCAGCCGGGCGACCTTTTGCTGGTTCGAGCATCGCGACACGGCGGATCTCGACGCCAAGCTTGCCGCGGTACGGAACCAGCCGACGCGCAAGCTCATCGTGAGCGACGGCACGTTTAGCATGGACGGGGATCCGTGCAGTCTCGACGAACTCGTGGCACTCGCAAAGCAGCACGTCGCGTGGACGATGATCGACGACGCCCACGGGATGGGCGTGCATGGCGCGAACGGCGTCGGCTCGGTCGATCCAGAACGCTATTCCACCGCCGACGTGGCGGTGCTGGTCGGCACGTTGGGCAAGGCCTTCGGCACCGCCGGAGCTTTCGTCGCCGGCGAAGAAGCCCTCGTCGAGACGCTGATCCAGCGCTCGCGAAACTACATCTTCACTACGGCGATGCCGAGTGCGCTTGCGGTCGCAACCCTTGAGAGCCTCGCCGTCGCCCAAGCAGAATCCGGGCGGCGCGAACACCTCGCAGCGCTGATCGCACGGTTCCGAAGCGGTACACGCGAGTTGGGGTTGAAGCTCATGCCATCGACATCGCCCATCCAGCCGGTAGTCGTCGGCGATCCCGCCCGCGCCCTCGCCCTCAGTCGGGCCCTGGAGCAACGCGGCTTTCTGATCGGCGCCATTCGACCGCCCACGGTGCCCGAAGGCACATCGAGGCTACGCGTGACGCTGACCGCGGCGCACCTGGCTTGCGACGTCGATCGGCTCATCGAGTCGCTGAACGAGCTCTCGGCCTGCGCGGCACCGGACAAGGCTCCCGGTCGTAGTGTTCCGATTCCGAATTAGCCTGACAAATGCTGGCGCATCGTCTAGCAAGCCACCAACGCAAGGCAAATGGAGGAGTGCCGCCTTGGAAATCAGTAACATGCGCATGGTTCACGTAAACGCGCCAGGCGGAACTCGATGCCTCGTTATTTTCGGGAGCGGCACACTAGAAGCTGATGCGGCGGACGCCCTACTTCGTCACCGGCACGGACACGGAGATCGGCAAGACGTTCATTGCCGCCGCGCTTCTCGAGCTTGCCCGTGAACGCGGCCTGCGCTGCGCCGCCCTCAAGCCCGTGGCGGCGGGATGCGCGGTCGTCGACGGCGACCTCGTCAACGACGACGCGCTGCAACTGATCGCGGCAAGCGGCACCGATCTCGACTACATGACCGTCAACCCCATCGCCCTGGAACCCGCGATCGCACCGCACATCGCGGCGGCGCAGGCGGGGATTGAGATCAATGCCGACGACCTCTCCCGCCACTGTCTCGATGCACTCGCGTACGAAATCGACTTCGCCATCGTCGAAGGTGCGGGAGGCTGGCTCGTGCCGCTCAACGCCACTGAAACCCTCGCCGATGTCTGCCTCGGAATCGGCGCACGGCCGATCCTCACGGTCGCCATGAAGCTCGGCTGTCTCAACCACGCGCTTCTGACCGCCTACGCCATCGCCGCGGCCGGGGGCGAGCTTGCCGGCTGGGTAGCGAATTGCCCCACGCCGGAAATGCCCGTCTTCGAGGAGAACGTGGCAACGCTCAAGCGACGTCTGCCGGCACCTTGTCTCGGAGTCGTCCCGTATCTGGGCAGTGACGCGACCTACCGCCAAGCCATGCCGCACCTCGACATCGACGCGCTGCTGCGATGAAAGACCCGCTGCAGTTCGACCGCGACCACATCTGGCATCCCTACACGTCGATGGTCGACCCGCTCCCCGTCTATCCGGTGGCATCCGCCGATGGCGTACGCATTCGCCTCGCCGACGGGCGCGAGTTGGTCGATGGCATGTCGTCCTGGTGGTGCGCGATCCACGGCTACAACCATCCCGAGTTGAACGCCGCCGTACGCGCACAGCTGGACAGCGCCGCCCACGTCATGTTCGGCGGTCTGACGCACGACCCCGCCATCGCACTCGCGCGCACGCTCATAGAACTCACGCCCCAAGCACTGCGGCACGTCTTTTTCTGCGACTCCGGATCCGTCGCGGTCGAGGTCGCCATCAAGATGGCGATTCAATATTGGGGCGCCGTCGGCAGGCCGGAGAAACACCGATTGGCCACGATCCGCGGCGGCTACCACGGCGACACCTTCGGCGCGATGGGCGTGTGCGACCCCGTCACCGGCATGCACGAACGCTTCAGCCGCGTATTGCCGACGCATTTTTTCGCCGACCGTCCCCGAACTCGACCGGGCGAAAACCTGCATCCCGACGACGTCGCCGGCATCGAGCGCCTGCTCGAGGAACACCACCGTGGGATCGCAGCGGTCATCCTCGAACCCGTTGTTCAGGGGGCGGGCGGCATGTGGTTCTACGCGGGGGAGTATCTGACACACGTCAAGGCGCTGTGCGAGCGATTCGACGTATTGCTGATCTTCGACGAGATCGCCACGGGATTCGGCCGCACCGGCAAACTGTTCGCTCTCGAGCACGCCGGCGTCGAACCGGACATCCTGTGTCTCGGCAAAGCCCTCACCGGCGGCTACCTGAGTCTCGCCGCGACGTTAACCTCATCCCGCATCGCACATGGGCTGTCGGCCGATGGAGGCGTCCTGATGCACGGACCGACCTTCATGGCCAATCCGTTGGCTTGCACCCTCGCCAAGCGCAGCATCGAACTGCTGTTCGAGAGCGACTGGCGCCGACGCGTCGCTGCCATCGAGAACCAACTGGCCGACGAACTGGTGGCGCCCTATGCCGGTCACAGGCAGGTGCAGGACGTGCGCGTTCTCGGCGGCATCGGCGTCGTTCAGACCAAAGCACCCGTCGATGTCGCGACAATGCAGCGGGTTTTTGTCGATGCCGGGGTCTGGATTCGACCGTTCAACGATCTGATCTACCTCATGCCGCCCTACGTCATCGATCCCGACGATCTCGGTCGACTGACCCGGGCCATCGGTCTCGGCCTGGATGCCATGTGATAGCATCCTCCGGCATCTGACGCTCTGGAGTTTCGGCGTGGGGCGCATCGTCGTGAGGGCAACCATCGAGAACGTCGCCGACGCGAGTTCCAAGATCGTCTGCGATGCCCTGGTCGACACCGGGGCCGCGTACCTGACACTGCCGAACGCATGGAGAAGCCAGCTCGGCGAACTGACGACGGTGGACACGGTGGAGGTCGAAACCGCCGACCAATCGGTCGTGGCGGGCGACATCTGCGGCCCCGTCGTACTGCGTTTCGGGCGCTTCCGGCCGGTCTTCGCAGAAGCGTTGTTCATCGAGATGGAACCGGTCGATGGCCGCTACGAAGCACTGATCGGGTACATTCCCCTGGAGCAGGCACAGGCGGTGGTCGACCTCTCGGGGCACCGCTTGGCCAAGGTCGACCACGTGGACCTGAAGCGGGGGACGACCTGAAGCGGTGTTACGATCAACGGTGAACCGCCTGGAGAGCCACCGTGTTCGAACCCGTGCAATTCCGTCCCGAGGTCGAAAGCCGCGTGCGTTGGGTCGAGGAGACCGACCCGGTCGAGATCGTCGAGCAGACCTATCGTGAACTCGCGAACGGGACGCCGCCTACCGAACTGCTGACCGCCAGCACGCTGGCGGTGGTTCGTTCCACGGAACTGCCACCCCAGCATCACGGCGGCCCGCTGCACCCGGTCTGCGGCGTCCACGCGGTCCACCACGTATCGGAACGGCTGCCGGGCGAGACCGGTTTCCTGCCGATCATTCAACACGTCGCGCTTGCCAACAACCACGTCCACTCGCCGCAGATGGGGCCGTACCTCATGCCCGCCATCGAGCCGCTGGAAGGCACGCCGGGCGAGATCGGCAGCTACCACATCGGCGATGCGGAACTGACCGAGGGGCTGTCGGCGCGCGCTCAACAGGCGACGCGCGGTGTCGAGGCGACCAAGGGCGCCTTCCACAAGAGCCTTCGCGCCCTGGCAGCACCCGCCGCCGAGCACTATTTCCTGTGGCTCCTCGAACGCCTGTCGCCAGGGGAGGCATTGGACCAACTGCTGCCCCTTGCCATCGCGCGAAACGGGTTGGACGACCACAACTTCCTGTTCCCGGTCTACAGCGCGCGGGCGCTGGACTGTATCGGCTGGGAGTGGGCCGACGTCGTCATGCGGCCCCCCGTGCGCTACCAGGCGCGCCGCGCTTCCCGGTTGATCAGAAACGGCTACGACTTCCCGGCCATCGAAGCGCTGCTCGACGAATACAAGCTGCTGGAGATCGACATTCCCGACCACGGCAATCCCGGTGAGACCCAACGCATCGGCGAGCTCGGTCTCGCGATGGGACGGAGCAAGAACTACCTCGCCAACATCGAGCCCTTGGCTCAAGCGCTGGCCGACGGATTGTCAATGGAAGGTGCTGGCGAGGCGCTGTCGGTAGGTGCCGCCGCAGCCTACATCTCCACAAGCTACGGGAATCCCATGGACTCCCACCTGCACACCGGCACCAACAACCGGCGCTACCTGCTGCGCATGCCGGGAGTCAGCCGACGAAACCGAATCTTAGGCCTGTTGACGGGGTTCACCGGACCGGAGGTCCTACTCGCCGAACGCCTGCTCAACTGGGGCGACAACCTGGACGGCGACGTCACCGCGCCGCTGCCCGAGCGCGATCAGGATTCCCTGCTAGATGCCCTGGTCGAGAGCATCGAAGGCCAGCCTTGGCTCGATTGGCGCAAGATCGGCGTAGCCGCGACGGTGGCACCGGATAGCGTCAGGGAGACGGTCGCCTTGGCCCGGCAGTACGCCGACAGCGGCTACGACGGCGAGGCGTACTTCGAGCGTCTGGGCGAGATCGCCTGCCGGGACGACTTCACGGAGATGCACGCCTTGAAGCACTTCCAGGCGATCGTCGACGAGTACTACGCGACCCCTCCACCATACCGTTGGCTGCACATGGCCTCCGCGGCCAAATCGGCGGCGGTCATCCACCTCGGCAGGGAACACCGGGTCTACGAGCAGGCGAAGGAACTGCTCGCGGCGTAGGTTGACGCACCGCGCGCCCTGACGGGCGTACCACGGTCGCGCGACGGGTTTGCATCAGTGCAGGTCGGCGATCACCGGCGCGTGGTCCGACGCCGTCATCCCGTCCTGCTTGCGGCGGTATTCCCGATCGACGGTGACTTCGCGTACGCGTTGCACCACGGGTGCCGTGCCAAGCAGCATGTCGATGCGCAGACCCATGCCGCGGTGGAACGCGCCGCCACGATAGTCCCACCACGAGAATACCTGCTCGTCCGGTCGGGAATGCCGTAGGAGATCGACGAGCCCCCGGTCGAGGAGCGCTTGAAACCGGTCCCGTTCTTCGTTGGTGCAGAAGACGGTGCCGTCCGCCGCCTCGCCCCGCCAGCAATCGATCGGGTCGGGGCAAATGTTGAAGTCGCCGCCGATCACGAACGGCGTGTCCGCATCAACGCCCGCTAGGTATTCACACAACCCGTCGTACCAAGCGAGCTTGCGGGGAAAGTCCTCGTGGTCGATATCCTTGCCGTTGGGGCAATACACCGTGGCATAGCTCAGATCCTCCACCCGGGCGCGAATCAACCTGGCACCGCCGTCCTCCTGGCCGGGCAAGCCACGGGCCTCGACCTCGACGGGCAATCGAGAGGCGATCGCGACCCCGTTCCAGCCCTTCTGGCCGTGCGTGACGACGTCGTAGCCGACGGCATTGAACGCTTCCAACGGAAACTCGTCGTCCGCGACCTTCAGTTCCTGCATCCCGACCACGTCGGGCTGCCGACGCTCAAGCCAGTGCAGGATGAAGTCCAGCCGGGCCCGCAGCCCGTTGACGTTCCAGGTGGCGATGCGCATGGTCGTCGGCTTCGATCCTACGGAGCGTCCGTCGGTGCTTCCTTCTTGTGCAAGATGGCGACGCCGACGAGCCCGCCTATGGTGGCGGCGATCGCCGCCATGACCACGTTCATGACGAGCATCACGGTGATCAGGGTGCCGCTGACGCCATCACTGGTATCGAACATATCGCGGAAGGCCTGCGGAATCTCGGCACCTTGCTGGGCAGCCATGTCAAACGATGCCAGCATCTGCGCGGCGACGTCCTCGTAGCCACCCGTAAACAACGGGATGATCGTGGCGACGATCCCGCCGAAAAGACCCGCTAACAACCCGACCACGGCACCCTCTCCATACGGGGCTTTTGACGACGCCCGCAGGTCCTTCATGTACAGGTAGGTCGCCAACACGCCCCCGCCGATATACAGGGCGCAACACGCGGTGTTGACGGCGCCGACATACGGTAGACCGGACGCGATGCCGGCAATTAGCCCGCCGATAAGCGCCGATTTCAACTTTTCGTTCATCCCAGTTACTCCTTCTGTGTTGGTATTGAGCGTTGCTGTTCGCTGTTACTGCTGTCCGTCCCTGCCCGTTCAACTCGGCCTCACCGGATCCGCGACCCGCTCGCCGAACGCCACCAGGGGTAGTAGCGCGACCGGAAACGACGCCACCACGCCCGTAACGAAGCGGGTTGTCGGCGTGTTCCAGACCATCGCCCAGTCGAGGAGCAGCGGCACCAGGAAAACGGCAATCCAACGCGGATTCGCCGACAATCTCTCCGCCAAGCCGGGCAGCCATGGCCAGATCAACACGCCGAGGGTGAATCCCGCGTACAGACCCGTGCAACGATGGCAGGCGGCCAGCGGTTCACCGAGGAGATGGAAACTCCGCTCGGGAATCTGGTGACAGACCGGGTGCAGCAGCCAATGCACGAAATCCGCATAGGCGCCGGTGAACGGCGGTGCCATCACCAGCATCCACCAAGCAACGCAACCCACGAACAAACACCAGCGCCAAGGCGAGCGAAGATGAGTCGATTCGGTAAAGCTCACGACTACAGTGTAAGCGATACTGCCCAATCGTGTGGCGGCAAAGGCCGCAACGGTCAAAGCGGCCAACCCGGATGTGCTAAAACTCCCCAAACCCCAACAACGGAATACCCAATTGCACCGCATCACCGAATCCCACGTCGAGCACTACCGCGAGCACGGCTACGCAATCGTCGAGCGATTCCTGACCGAGGACGAATTGCAGGGAGCTCTCGACGAGTGGCGGGAACTGCTGCCCGGCTGGGTCGAACACTGCCAGGATGCCTCGGCACCCAAGCCCGATGATTGGCAGCGGTCCGGCCGGCCGCTCGACTTCCGGTCGTTCAGGTTCCCGTTTACCGGTCCGCACCTGAACGCGATCACCCTGCACCCCGAACTGGTCGCCTTCGCCAAGCGCATGGCCGGCGGCAGCGAGATGTTCTGCGAACAGTCGCACCTGACCTTCAAGTGCAAGGGAAATCCCAACGACCGGGAGCAGGCGATGCACTGCGACTACGGCAACCACACCCTTGCCTATCCGCCTGACGATCCGGCCTATTGGCAAACCGCCTACCTGCTCTACTACACGGACGTCACCGAGAACCACGCCCCGACGGCGGTGTGTTCGCGGCAGCACTACCCGGAGAAGATCCTGGTGCCCGCCCACTACACACGCGAGCAGCGGCCGTCGATCTACGACAACGAGGTCAAGGTGGTGGTGCCGGCCGGGTCGCTGTTCATCTACAGCATGCGGACCTTCCACCGCGGCACGGCCTTCCTGGCCGACGGCGGACGCCTCGGCCACTTCATCACCTACGCGCCGGCCGCGTGGAAGTGGCTCGGCATCGTCGGCTGGTCCGTCGAGGCGATCAAGCCCGCGCACCGAAGCTGGATCGAACAGGCAACGCCCGCCGAACGGGAGCTACTCGGCTTCCCGCCGCCGGGACATCCGTACTGGACCGAGGAAACGCTGGCCGGCGTCGGGGCCCGTTACCCCGGAATGGACATGACGCCGTATCGCGACGGCACCGCGACAGCGCCTGTCAAAGCCGGGTGATGGTGGCGGAAAAGGCGAACGAGTTCGGCGTCGATTCGTCGTCCTCCGTGGAAGCCGGCCCGAGGCTGACGCCGAGGGTCTGTCCATGGGCGAGAACCGCGCGAACCGCCCTGCTGACGGGATACGTTTCCCGACCGCGGTTGACCGGCAAGACACCGATCTCCTGCGGGTCGTCCTGGCGGGCCACCCAAAGCCGGTAGACCTCGTCTTCCCCCGGTGCGCTCGCCGAACCGGCACGAACATTGATCACGCCGTCCTCCAGGTCCGCGTTGACGACCCACATCGGTTCGGTGCCGGCATCGCCGAAGATGGCCACGTAGTCCGGCGCATGGCCGTTCACCGAATACTCGACGTTGGCGGCAAAGGCGAATACCGCCGCCACGGTCGCTGCCAAGCTCCAGCCCTGCCAGAACACCGTCGATCGAAGAATCCCGCCGCTTTCTTGTTCCACTGACTCTCCCAAGGTCGTCCCGATGCGTCTCCACGAAGTCTGCGACGCAGCCCGCAAAAGATGCGCAAAGATACCGGGAACCGGCAGTCGAAGGAAGCCTAGCCCAGTCAAACCGAGAGCGGGTTCAAGCCAACCGACCGCTCTGCTACGCTGACAATCTCGCATCCAAACGAGATTGTCGACGTTGGCCACTTGCTCCATAGACACCGAAGACGCCGTTCGCCGGATACGCGAAGACGGCTACGCCGTCGTGCCGGACTTCCTGGACGAAGCTACCGTCGAAAGGCTGCGCTCGGGCCTCGCTCCCGTCTTCGATGCCATCGGCAGTCGGATGACGGAAGAACACGGCCAGCAGACCAACCACACCCACAATCTGCTGGCCAAGACGCGTGCGGTCGACGAGGTACTCATGAACGACCGGTTGCTTGAGTTGGTGGAAGGCGTTCTAGGCCCGGACTTCCAGGTATCCGGCGTCGCGGCAATGCGACCGGCACCGGGCGATCAGCGCCAGTGGATGCATCAGGACGACGGCCACTACCCCATTCCGCGCCCGCATCCGCCGCTGATCGTCAACACGCTGATTGCGCTGGATCCGTTCACGGTCGAGAACGGCGCCACCGAAGTCGTCCCGGGCAGCCATCGCCGGGTCGGTCGGATTGATCCCGACGCGGCCACCGTCAGCGTCGAGATGCCCCTCGGCGCGCTACTACTCTGGGAAGGTGCGCTCTGGCATCGGGGCGGCGGCAACTCGACGCGCAACGAATACCGGCGCTCCATAAATGTCAACTTCAACCTAGCGTGGCTCAAGCAACGCGAGAACCAGTTCATCGGCGTGCCGCCGGAAGTCGTGGTCGAGATGCCAGAGAAACTCCAAGCGCTGATCGGCTACAAGCTGACCAACTTCGGCCTCGGCACGGTCGACTACAGGAACCCCATCGAGACGGTCAAACGGCGGCTCGGCGAAGCCGTCGCGAGGTAAACGTCCGATCAACCGTCGGTGAGGCGACCTTCCTCGTCCCGGAACTCGGGGCCGTTCACCCGCACGCGTCCATCGCCGAACTTGGCGTCGCGGTTGCGCAGCGTCTCCCTAAGGCCGATCTTCGCCACCGAATCGCGGAAGCCGAAGGCCGCGCGAGCGTTGTGGCCCCGGACGTCGTTCTCCGCCGCCATGCGCTGCAGCGTCCGGGCACCCATGAGCTCCAGCCCCATGTTGATGATGCGCTTGTTGGTGGACAGCAGATCCGGGTCGATCTTGCAGAGCCGGTCGGCGAGTTGCTCCACCTCGTATTCCAAATGCTCCTTGGGAACTGCCTTCAGCACGAGGCCGATCTGCTGTGCTTCGGCCCCGGTGATGCTGTCGCCGGTCAGCATGAGCCGCTTGGCCCATTGCGGCCCGACGTTGTAGAGCCACATGTTGTTCGGCAACGCGCCCAAGTCCCGGGCCGGGGGGAAGCCGAACAGGGCGTCGTCGGCGCAGATGATCATGTCGGTGAGGAGCGCCACGTCCGTGCCGCCGGCCAGGCAATAGCCGTGCACCTGGGCGATGGACGGCTTGTGCATATCGAACAACGCCATGCGATAGCGCTGGGACCGTTCCAACTGCCAGGCGTCGTCGTCGATGCTGCGCCCGCCGCGGTAGCTGTTCTCGCCCGATTGGACCCGGGACACCGGGATGTTGCCGTCGGCTCCTGTCAGGTCGTAGCCTGCTGAGAACGCCCGGCCGGCACCGCGCAGGATCACGCAGTGCACGTCGGTGTTGTTGTCCGCCTCCCACAGCGCCTCGTTGAGCTCCGACTGCAGCTTCAGCGACAAGGCGTTCAGCTTCTCCGGCCGGTTCAGCGTAATGCGAGCGCGGCCGTCCTCGACCTCGTAGATGATGCTGTCGAAATCACTCATGGGTTCCTCTCGAGCTTTCTAAAACCGATATCCGACGTGAAGCCCCGCCGTCGCGGCGAATTCGGCGGCGGGCACCTTGCCCTGACCGGCGGGCCTGACGCGCATGACCTTGATCGATCCGTCGCCGGTGGCGACCTCGAATCCGTCGTCATCGACGGCCGTGACGATTCCGGCTTCGCCCGGGGTCGCCCCGTCGACCTTGCGGGAATCGAAGATCTGCAACTGGTTTCCTTCGTGGGTCGTCCAGGCACCGGGTTGCGGGTTCGAGCCGCGGATCAGGTTGTAGACCGTCGCAGCCGGCTTGCTCCAATCGATCTCCGCCTGCTCTGTTCGGCACCAGCCCTCGTAAGTGCCGAGTTCCGACGGATCGACCTCCGCCTCGCGACCCGCCAATTCCCACTGCGGCGTTTTCGGCGCCGTACCCGCTCGAACCAGGTCGACGGCCTCGATCATCGCGTCCACACCGAGCGGAAACAGGTGATCGAAGTAGACGCTGCCGAGCGTGTCGTCGGGACCGATATCGACCTCCTTCTGCAACAGTACCGGGCCGGTGTCGAGTCCGTTGTCGGGCCAGAAGATGGATAGCCCGGTCTTGGTCTCGCCGAAGATGATCGGCCAGTTGATGGAACTCGGGCCCTTGTGCATGGGCAGGAGCGACGGGTGGTACTGGATCGTCCCGTGCGTGGGAGTGTTCAGCGCTTCCTCCGGCACGAACAAGGTGACGTAGGCCATCACGCCGAGGTCTGGCTCGAGTTCGCGAATCTGCTCCCGCACGGCTTCGCGGCGGAACGATTTCGGCTGGAAGACCGGAATCCCGCGTTCGTCCGCGCCTTCTTTCAAGGGGTCGGGTCGACCGCCGGCATCCGGCGCGGTAAAGACCCCCACCACCTCCTCGCCGCGGTCGAGCAAGGCGTCTAGCACCGACCGGCCGAAGGCCTGTTGCCCGTTGACGATGATTCGCATTGTCCCCTCCCTCCGGTGTCAGCCCTTGTAGCGTACCTGTCGCCCCAACGGTCGTCACCCGAAGGGAGACGGCGGGAACATGCCTCGGGCCTCCTCGAATGCCATCGCAATGCCGACGAGGCCCGCTTCCGAGTGCGGCGGCCCGATGAACGACACGGCGACCGGCAGGCCATCGACCAATGCCCAGGGCACCGCGATGCCGGGATATCCGGACACCGCCGCAATCGACGAACTGCTGATGTGGCCCCGCTCGGACTCTCCGATCTTCCACGCCGGTCCGTTGGTGGCGGCGACGAGCGCCCGGAGTTCATGGTCTCGAAACATGCGATCAATCGCTTGCCGCATCGCGTCAACGCTGTCGGCAACCGCCGCCCCGTAGGCGGGGCAGTCGAGACCCTCGGTGGCCTCTGCGGCCTCGAAGTGCTCCTGGCCGAACAACGGCATGACCACGTCCGCGTGGGCTTCGTTGTAGGCGATGAGACTCGCGAGATCGCGAAACCCCGTGTCGTGACTCGCCGGGTAGCGGTTGAGCCCGTCCTTGAACTCATGCAGCAGCAACTGGTACTCGGCGTCGTAGATGGCATCGGGCAAGTCGAGGAACAGCCCGTCCACGACGTCGGGGCCGAGTTCGGAAAGCTCGTTGACGGCCTCTCCGAGCGCCGCAGCGACGCCAGCATGGGACTTCGCCCCGCGCCG
>JAPPND010000060.1 GCA_028818795.1 Gammaproteobacteria bacterium
ACTCCTGATCGGCACGCGCCGACTCCTGATCGGCACGCGCCGACTCCTGATCGGCGCGTGCGGACTCCTGCTCCCATCGTCTCGATATCTCGACGGCATCGGGTAGGACATCCCGAGCCCCCCGCTCCCGAAAGCGCAGCTCGGCGTCACGAGCCAGCAATTCGAGCCCGAGTACTTCGCTGACGAATCCGTCGCCCGCCGCCGATGCCGCCTCCCAAACGCCATGCCGCGTCCGTCGCCAGCCTTCCAGAGGGCCGCCGCCGTCGCGACGTCGTCCCTTGGGATCGAACAGCCAGTATTCGCGTACGCCCAAATCCAGATAGAGCGCGGGCTTGTCGTAGACGTCCTTTCGCCAGGTGTACTTCGAGAGCACCTCGAGCACCAAGTCCGGCGCTTTCGGGTGTTCCCACAGCTTGTAGGAGAGATCCGGATGGTCGTCGACGCCGAAGACGACCATGCCATCGGGCACGACGAGCGCCCGTCGGTTGCCGCGTTCGAAGTAGAGGCCCATGTCGGCTGCGGCAAACACGTCCTTACGCTCGGCGTACCGGGCGCGCACGACGTGGACGAGATGGGCCCGGGCGTCGAAGTGCCGCATCGATTCCACGGCGGCACTATCCTTGTACGGGTATCCGTCGTCGTCGCAGTCGACGGGCGGCACGGGGCGGTACAGTGCACGGGCGTGCACGACGGATAGCGGTGGTCGAGGCGTTGTTGCAGCAGGCGTTGGGGCAGTCGCCGCCGCGCCGCCAACTTCGCCTGTCCGCGACGTTGATTGTTGCATGGTTGGAACGTACCACAGAACGGAGAATTCGAACCGGATGCGTCCGATTTTCCGTCGGCCACGCTGGCGAGCGGTAGCGATACTAGCCCTCGTCGGCGTGCGAGATCAGCCGAACGTTGCGTAGGAAATCGCCCTCATTTCGGTGCAACGGCCATTGAGCGCCCTTGCCCTTCGACGATGTCATGGACCCTGCCCGCGTCGAAGTTGCCGAACAGCTCGAATTCGCCGTTGAGCCATCGGATCGTTACGTCGTTTGCTTCGGTTTCGTCGGCGAGGCCGAAGTGGACCCGGTGATCGCTCGACGCCACGTAGCTGCCCTCCGGCGCAACACGTCGATGTTGGCGTCGGGCACCGACCGTCGCCGACACGGTGGCGCCATGGGCATCGCGGCCTGTCTGTGTACGAACCCGAAAGCGAATCCAGTTGCCGCGATTCGGCACGCGGTTCATCAGCAAGTACGGCGGCGCGTCGCGATTGCCGACGACGAGGTCCAGGCCACCGTCGTCGTCGATGTCCCCAACCGCAAGACCGCGGCTGGTGCGGATCAGCGTTTCCGCAGTTCCCCCCGGGGGCAGAACCTCCTCGAAGCGACCATCCGACGTGCCCCGCAAGAGCGTGTTGGGCTCGGCGAACTCGTCGCCCTCGTGCTTGGTCTCGCTCGGCGCCACACCGCCGTTCGCCTCGTAGAGATCGAGCCGGCCGTCGTTGTCGAAATCGGCGAGCACCACGCCAAACCGGGTATAGCGACGGCTCGTCGTCGCCAGACCGACCGCTTCCGTGGCATCGACGAACCATTCGCCTTCGTTGCGATAGAACGAGTCGGTCTGCGCCGCCAGGTTCACGACCAGGACGTCCGTGTCACCGTCGTCGTCCGCATCCGCCGCGGCGACCCCCATGCCCGACTTCGCCAATCCGTGGGAGTCCACGGCGACACCGCGGTAGGCGGCCTCATCGACGAAACGCAGCCCCCCGCGATTCAGCCACAGTTGGTTGACCATCATGTCGTTCGCGACAAACACGTCGGTCAACCCGTCACCGTCGAAGTCGGCGCTCGCGACGCCGAGGCCCGTCCCGAAGGCGGCATTCAATCCGGATTCGGCGCTCGTGTCCGTAAACGTCCCATCGCCATTGTTGCGGTAAATCCGGTCGCGCATCGGGGCGCTGTAGTTGGTTGGCGGGCAATAGGTGAGAACTCCCGCGATGAAGCAGTCGCGTTCCACGGCAAAGTCCCAGTGGATGTAGTTGACGACGAACAAGTCGAGATCGTCATCGGAATCGAGATCCGCGAAGGTCGCCGCCGTGCTGTACCCCGGGTCGCCCACACCCGAAGCTTGGGTCACATCTTCGAAATTGCCATTGCCGTCGTTGCGCAGCAGGACGTTGGGGCCGTAGTTGGTCATGTAGAGGTCGACGTCGCCATCGTTGTCGTAGTCCCCTGCGGCGATGCCGAGACCGTACCCCTTGTCGCCCGCGCCATGCCCGTCTTCGGCTTGTTCGAAGATTCCCCCCTCGTTGAAGTAGAGCCGGTTCGACCGGTCGACCGTGCCCGTTTCCTCGTCCGGATACAGGCTCCCGCTCTGGACGAGGTAGAGGTCTAGGTCGCCGTCACCGTCCACGTCGACCAGGGCGACTCCCCCGCCCATGATCTCCGGCATCAGGTGGCGCCCCGCAAAGCCGGACCGATGGTGGAAGTCGATGCCCCGCGCCGCCGCCTCGTCATCAAACCAAACACTGTCCTGGCTTCCACCGGGTGTGCCGGAACAACCAGCGATCAGCAAGCACAATCCCAGTACCGGTAAAGCGCGGCTCATCGAAACACGGGTTTCGGTTTCGGCGACGGCGGAATCACACGCCGCCGGGCAACGGCTCATCAGCCTCCGAGGATTCGCCGCTGGCCAAGATGCGACGGGCCGATGCCACGGCCCCCGGATGCGTTCCCAAACGCGCCGCCCAATCAAGCGCTTCACGAGCTTCGTCGAAACGTCCGGCCTGGCCAAGACTGCGGGCAAGGTGTAGATACGCCTCGGTGAACGCGGGGTTTGCCGCGGTCGCCTGCCGAAATCGCTCGATGGCCTCCGGCCATCGACCCCGCGCCGCTTCCGCGACACCCGCCGCGTGGAGCAGGTTGTCCGGATTCGGGATGCCCTTCTGCACGGCCAAATCGAACGCCTCGAGACCCTCATCGGTTCGCCCCTGCCGCAATAGGATCTTGCCTCGTTCCTCGTGCGGATAAGGCTGTGCCGGATTCAGTTCGGCAGCCCTTTCCAAGTGGAAGAGGGACTTTTCGTCATCCCGCCACCGCACGTAGAGGCGTCCAAGGTGGAAGTGGAAATGATAAGCGACCGATTGGTTCGACGAGTGAACCGACACGCCCCGCAACAGAATCTCGTGCGCCCGGTCTAGATTGTCGAGGTTCAGGTACGCCCAGCCGAGATTGGTCAACAAGGCGGGATCGTCGGGGTAGCTGTCCTTCCAAACGTCGAGTATCGCCAGCGCTTCTTCGGTCATACCTGAATGGAGTAGATCGCCCGCATGGGCCATCTGGTTCTTGAATCCCCAAACGTATTCCGTCTTGCGGAACTGCCGAGGATCGAACCACTCCAATGGACTCGCGAGCTTGCCCCGCGCAAACGCGATCCGGGCGTCGTCGTCGCGCCCGAGACTTCGGTACGCCTCCCCCAACATGCGATGAAGTTGCGGGTGAGAGCGTTCCGCGCTCACCGATTCCAGTAGGGCAGCCGCCTGACCCGGCCGGTCCTGGCGCAAGCGGATCTGCGCCAGGCCCGCGATCGCAGGCGACCCCGCGCCGAGGTCTTGCGCGCGCCGATAGGCGATCTCCGCCGCTTCCTCGTCCCCGGTTTCCATCAGCCATTTGCCCTTCCACAACCAAGCCGGCACGTAGTCCTGATCGATGGTGATCGCTTGCTCGACGCTCCCTAGCGCCGCGGGTAGATCGCCGCTCCGGCCAAGCAACAACGCCCGGAAGTAGGGCCAAGCAAACTCCTCGGGATTGAGCGTCGCTGCTTGAGCGTAGGTGGCGAGCGCCGCCTCCGGAAAACCGTTCATCTCGTAGGCCATGGCCAAACGACCCCGAAGTTCGCCCGACTGCGGCGCGGCGCGGACTGCGGCAAAGAGATCCGATATGCCCCGGGCGATGTCCGCGTCGGCGTCGTCGAGCGCAACGGCTACGGGCGCGTCGTGATCGGTCGCTGAACGGTCACACCCAAGGAGGGTCAACGACACCAACAGGGAGCCAACCGCGACTGCCAACCCCCACGGGAGGCCGGCCCTTGCGGGTCTGCGCTCGGGAGGCAGGAAGGGCTCAGTCAAGCAAGGTGCACTTTCGCCGGTTCTCGGCGCCAAGATCCGTCCTTTCGCACTGCACACGCGACGCCTTCACGGCAGCGCCAGTTGTACCCCCAACGCTATACCGTTCGCCAAAGAGCGCCGACGTGCGAACGACGCGAACAGAATCGCCGGCCTCAAGCCGACTGTGGGCTGCTCGCTCGGTCTCGAAGAGAAGCCTGTCATCGAGGACGATCAGCTGCCGGTCATGCACGAGCTTTCGCACGTACGTGACCTCCGCCGTGAATCGCTTCGGAATGTCCAACACCGTGCGTTCGACGCTTCGCTCGCCGACCGTCTCGGCAGGGGCAGTTGTTTCGGGTTTCGGTGGTGCGGTGGCCGGATCACCGCGTCCTCGAATCAGACGGGGGACGCGCACAACTCTCCTCCACCACGGCCGCTCAGGCACGTCAGCGACCGGTTGCGCCTGTTTCGTTGGCTCAGCAGGCGCCACGGGTTCCGCCAACTCCGCCGGCACGGCCGCCTCTGCGGCCTCCGCCACCGTCACCGGTGCCGCCAACTCCGCAGGTTCGGCCAACGGCGCAGGTTCGGCCAACGGCGCAGGTTCGGCCAACGGCGCACGACCGACTGGTGTCGTCGGCTGTACTTGAGACGCCAGCGGCGCATCGGCGTCCTTGTCGGCACCCTCGCCTTGGTAGCGGGCGATCACGCCGTCGAAGCACTCCTTGCGGCGCTCGGCGTCGTCGATCGCCGCGCAACTCAGCATCATCAGACAGAACGGCTGCTCGTCCTTCGGCAGCTTCAAGCAGTCCTGTTCGTCCGCTGGCGCGTCCAGGGCGAAAGCAACGAAGACAGCCAGGACCAGAACGCTCGCGGGGTTGGCCTGTCTGCCCACCGGACAAGAAAAAGCCCGGCCACGGCAGCGCCGTCGCCGGGCTTTGACTTCGCTCATCCTGAGACTAGAAGCCCAGGGTGAGTCGGGCGAACCCGATGCGACCCATGATGTTGTCCACGTAGGTCTCGTGGCCAACACCGGTCGGCATCGGATCGGGATAGGTGTCGAAGAGGTTGCGCATGGCAACGTTCAACGACACGTACCCGAAGCCCAGGAAGTCGGGACGGTTGTAGGTATAGCTGATGTCCCAGTAGTGCCTGGAGTCGATCTTGCAGTACGGATTGCGGTCCTGGTCGGTGCAGGAATCCGACTCCGTCCAATCCGCGATGGGCCGCCCGTTGTGGGAGCCATTCCTGTCGATCGCCCCGGGGATACTCTCGATCTCGTCCCAGGCCGCAGAGATGTCGGTCAACGAGTCGTGCCAACGCACCGACAACTGCATGGTGTGGTTGGCGTAGAGCCAGCGCAGCCCCAGGTTGACGCGCCACTCCGGCGTTGGCGGGAGGGGCCAGAACAACTCCCCGCCCTGTACGCCTGCACTCCAGTTGGCGTTGTTGCGGTTGCCGACGCCGTCGACGCGGATCGCCTCAAAGCGGTGTCCGCTACCGATCGCGTAGCGTTGCAGGCTAAGTTCCAGCATCTGCGTGGCACTCAGGAACGTCTCGAACGTGCCGTAGTCGCCGCCCACGAACGGAATCTCATCCGAATCGAACCGGTATCGCCCGGCGTAGATGATCGTATCCGTGATCTGCGAGCCCTGGTTCAACCACGGGTTGCCCGCCTCCAGGAGCCGGATGTTGTCGGTTTCGGCGCCCGGCCCCGGTCCGCGGACCAGAACCGCACCGCCAAGTCCCTTTTCGTGGTTCATTACCCAGTCGACGGCTGCCCGTCGGCGGCACATAAGTTCTTCTTCGACCGTGCCGGCCCAATCAGGCGAACCGTTAATGAGGAACTCGGCCGGCGTGATCATCGTCGCATCCGGATCCAGCGCGTTGATGCTGTCGTAGTTCAGCAGCGAGTTGGGGCAGGCTGCCTCCATGAACGGCCGGAAGTCAATCTCGTTGTGATTGACATTGGCAGACGACCCCATCCGCTCGACCCGGCCCTCGAACTCGACGGTGGTGTAGTCGACGTCGAAGGACAGGTCACCGTCCAAGAAGCGCAGCGAGATGCCCGCGTTCCAAAGGTCGGATTCCTCCGCTCCCAGACCGGCATTTCGGGTATCGGGAGTCAGCACGTTGTTGATCCCGCCGCCCGCTGCGCCGCCGCAATCCGGTAGCTCCGGCATCAGGTCGCAGATGTAGTCGCGCACCGTGGACCGCGCATCCGGGTTCGCTGTCGTCTGGAACAACTGGAACATCCCCGGCAGCACGAATCCCTGGGTGAGGCTTGCCCGAACGGCAATCCACTCGGTGGGCGCGTAGCGTATGGCGACCTTCGGGATCGTGGTATCGAACGTCGCGCTGGCGTTGCTCGCGATGATCGAGCCACGCCCCTCGAACTCAGCGTAGCGGCCCGCGATCTGGACCTCCATGTCACCCCACTTGGGACTGTTGATCAGTGGCAACTGCAGTTCCATGTAGACCGCACGGGTCTCCTCTTCCGTGTACTGGAAATCGGCCCGCGCCGAACCCATGGCCGAGGCGCCGAACTGGTTGGGACGGTACTCCTCGGTTTCGAGCCGGTAGTGGATGCCTGCCGCGAGGCCAACGGCGCTGTCGTTGTACCAGAGGTCGAACAGCCTGGAGTTGCTCACCGTGGCATCGATGATGTTCATGCCGAGGTTGCGCTGGTCATGGCGCAGCAGGATGCCCGCGTTGCGATGCTCGAGCGTCGTATTGGCCGCCGGGTCGTCGGCATCCCGCCACGCCGGCAGGATTTGGCCGTCCTCGGTCGAGTCCAGCCAAGCCGTGCTGAACGGGTTCCAGCATTGGTCGGCGAACTGGCCGCCCTGGCAACGCAGCGACGCCACGATCCAAGGCGACACCGGCTCGGCGTAGTCCTCTTCGCGCTTGCTGGTTGCCCAGATCCAGTCGAAGTCGACGATCCACTCGGTCTCCGGAATGTTGAGTACCGTGCCGAGACGGATCCGGAGGTTGTCGATCTGCCGACGGCGGCTGTAGGACATGTCGTCGTTGATCCAGGAGATCGTGTTGCCGTAGGGCTGCTTCGGCGCATACGACATGCTCTCGAGCCTAACGTCCTCGAACAGTCGCACACCGCCGTTGTCGAGCATGTCCGGGTCGAAGCGATCGGGAATGCCGTCGCCGTCGGAGTCGGTGTCGAGGGGCAGCAGCACAACCCGGTATTCGGGGTTGCGCTCGAACAGGGAGCAATCACCATCGGGGCAATCGGCCAGTCCATCCCCATCGGCATCCCTGTCGGGAATGCCGTTGCCGTCGGAGTCCTGGGCGAAGATCAGGTACTCGCCGGGCTCCTGCAGGTAGTCGTAGACGCCGTTGCCGTTCTCGTCGATGTAGTCGAGCTGGTTTCGGCGGTTGCAGTTTGCCGGGAATCCAATGTCCTGGCCCAGCGCCGTAGCAGCCATGATTGCCTCTCGCTGCGAACCGCTGAAGAACGGTCCGGGGCAGTTCGGCACCCTCGTGCCATCCGCACTCCACCAGGAACCGTCGGCATAGGACCGGAAGGGGTTGCCAGGGTTGGACCCTATTGCGACCGCGACGTTCCTGCCGTACCGGCTGCGCCGGTCCCATTCGTCGATGTTGCCAACGACGTCACGCGTGTCGTAGTCCATACCGGACACGACGAGCTCGCCCCTGACCTTCAAGTAGTCGTTCAGGGTGTGCTCGAAGTAGCCCATGCCCTGCTGCTGATCGCGCTGCTCCCGGATGTCCTGGTAGTCCGCGATGACCTGCCGACAGTCGTTGCGGCTGCCGGGTTCATCGCCTTCGGATCCCTCCCAATAGGAGATGCCCCGGTCGCCCCGCCAGTCCGGGCCGGACCCCGTGCCGCCTGTCATGAAGCCGTTGTAGAAACTCCCCGCCCTGTTGAAGTCGCCATAGCCGAGGCCGCTGATATGGTCGTCGTTGGAGACGGTCTTGTTCGGGTCGTCGCCGCTGGCGTCGAGCGGCGCGCGTTGGCCACCGTAGTCGTCATGGCCCGCACCGAACCAATAGCCGCAGCCCGGGTCGGCCGTGCGCTGGACGGCGATACGGCCCTGGTTGTCGCCATGGTTGATCCAGCCCGACTCCTGGTGCCAAACAGCATCCTGCTGATACCAGGCGTCACCGCGCCACGGGGTGAGGTCGCCGCTCGGGCCCCGAACCGGCACCTGCCAGTCGCCCGGATTGCCGCGCTCCATCTCGTTGTAGGGTGGCAGGTTCTGGCCGCTCCAGTTGGAGGAGGCGATGATGTACTCCGGCCGGTCGGTCAGTCTCATCCGCTCCTGGTCGCGAATTTCCAACGCGAAGATGGCGCTGGTCCGCTCGCCCTGGGCGCCGGCAAGCAGGCTGAACCGCTTGGACGGCGCGCCGTTGGTGATCGGCTGCTCGTACTCCTGGTTGACCATGAGCCCGTCGAAGGTCTTGCGCGGCACGAGGTTGATCACGCCGGACACCGCCTCCGAGCCGTACAAGGCCGAGGCACCGTCAAGAATCGTGTCGACGCGGCCGATGGCGATGCCGGGATAGAGGTTCGTCAGGTCGGTACCCGCGCGGCGCGTCCACCAGCTATAGCCGGTGACGTTCGCCGGTACCCGGTGGCCGTCCATCATGGTCATGGTGGCCCGGGTGCCGAGGCCGCGGAGGTTTGCCCAGACTTCGCCGCCCTGCTGCCAGTTCTGGTCGTCACCGCCGCCGAACTCGAAGGGTGCCGAGTAGGCGTTGACGCCAACCTGGAAGGTCTGGTCGTAGATGATGTCGCCGAGGTCTGGCGTCCCGGCAAGTTCCAGGTCGACCTCGGTGAGCACTGCAGTCGGCGACGGCAGATCGAAGTTGTCGCGTCGGATGAAGGATCCCGTGACCAGGACCTCCTCGACTTCCGCGTCCTCGTCCGCTTCTACTTCTTCCGCCTCCTCTTCCTCGTCGACCTGGTCGTCGGCCTCCTCCTGGGCCCAAGCCATGCCGAAACTGAAGAGCAGCGCAAGCGCGGATCCGGTCAGTACCGATCGTCTATATCTCATTAGACCCCCCTCGGATGTCCATGATGATCCCCATACAGCCACCGACTCTCCTGGTCGGCAGCCACCTGTGGCCGAAGATATGCCTCTCAAAAGGGCGAGTCAACACCGATTCGACACATCCTGTAACAATTCTCGCACTACGGCGAACGTAGGGGCGAGGCTTGTCCTCGCCCGCAATCGGGCACCCCGGTACTTACTGCGGGACGGG
>JAPPND010000231.1 GCA_028818795.1 Gammaproteobacteria bacterium
CTTCGCCTTGGAATCGGCCTTTGCCTTCACCCTCACTTCGCGTTGGACAGTGCGTTTTCTTGCCCGTCGCCCCGGTGATCTGTATGGTGTCGCCGTTTCGCGTTTCCCGCCGAAATCGGACCGCAACGGTCGGGCCGGCGGGATCGCTTCCAAGGACCACTGCCTCTAGCCGGGGACTCGAGGAGGGAGAAACATCCTACCGCTCTTCCTGTTCGTCCTGGCCGTCACCGCGGTGCTCGGCCTCGTGCTGGTGTTCGCCTGGTACGTCGGCTCCAAGGCCCGCCACGGCGGTGCGCGCACCCTGCCCTTCGAATCCGGCATCGTGCCCGTGGGCGACGCCGAGGACATGCGGCTGTCCATCGAGTTCTACCTGATCGCCGTGTTCTTCGTGATCTTCGACTTGGAGACCATCTTCGTCATCGCCTGGGCGGTGGCGTTCCACGACCTCGGCTGGCGCGGCTACACCGGCGCCAGCATCTTCATCGTGCTGCTGCTGGCGGCGCTTTTCTACGAATGGCGCACGGGTGCCCTCGACTGGGGTTTGAAGCGCCGCCTTCGCGGACCCGGACGCTACGCCCAGGCCGACGCAGCGGCAGAAGGCGCCTGACCGTGGAGTGGCGGCTCATCAAGACGGAACCGGGCGCGCCGATGGCGGCGGTGGACAACGCCTACAACGAGGAAGCGGGCAAGAGCTTCCTGACCGCGAAACTCGAGGACCTCGTCGCCTGGGGCCGCGCCAACTCGATCTGGCCGTTCAACTTCGGGCTGTCCTGCTGCTACGTGGAAATGGCGACATCGCTCACCTCCCGGCACGATCTCTCCCGGTTCGGCGCCGAGGTCATTCGCGCCACCCCCCGGCAGGCGGACTTGATCGTGGTTTCCGGGACCGTGTTCCGGAAGATGGCGCCGGTACTCCAGCACCTCTACGAGCAACTCCTCGAACCCCGGTGGGTGATCTCGATGGGTGCCTGCGCCAACTCCGGCGGCATGTTCGATGTCTACAGCGTGGTTCAGGGCGCGGACAAGTTCCTGCCGGTGGACGTCTACGTGCCCGGCTGTCCGCCCCGCCCGGAGGCGTTCATGCAAGGCCTCACGCTGCTCCAGGAAGCGGTCAAGAACACGCCGCGCCCGTTGTCCTGGGTAATCGGCGACGACGGCGCCGTGTCCAAGTACAACGTCAGCCAGCGCGACCTCCACACCACCGAGCGGATGCGTGCCACCGGCCTCGCCGAACCCACCACGGTCGGCGACGCGCCGCTCTCCGACTCCCTGCTGGGCAAGAAGCGCTCTTAAGATCCCGATGGCCGCAGTCGTCCAGGAGAACCGCCAGGCCGGCGGGGGCAACGACACGCACATCGCGGAGGATCTCGCGACCCACTTCGGGCCGGATTGCGTCACCCAGGCATGCGTCGACGGCATCCGTACCGTCTGGGTGCCGAAGAAGCACGTCCGCCAGATCATGCGCTATCTCAAGAACGACGCGCCCGCCCGTTTCGAACTGATGTTCGACCTGTCCGCCATCGACGAACGAGCCCGTCGGAACCGCAACGGTCAGCCCGGGTCGGACTTCACGGTCTTCTATCACCTCATGTCGCTGTCATCGGACGACGACGTGCGCATCAAGGTGGCGCTGGCCGACGGCGAGAGCGTCGACTCCATCGAGTCGGTTTACCCGGTGGCCAACTGGTACGAACGCGAAGCCTTCGACATGTTCGGCATCGAGTTCGACGGCCATCCCAACCTGCGCCGCATCCTGACGCCGGCGTTGTGGGAGGGACATCCGCTGCGCAAGGAGCATCCTGCCCGCGCCACCGAGATGGACCCCTTCAAGATGACGCCGGAGTTCCAGAAGGCCCAGCAGGACGCGCTGCGCTTCGTGCCCGAGGACTGGGGCATGAGCCTATCCGCCAAGCACACGGACTTCATGTTCCTCAACCTGGGACCCAACCACCCGAGCGTGCACGGCGTGTTCCGCATCGCGCTGCAACTGGACGGCGAGGTGATCGTTCAGGCCGTTCCGGACATCGGCTACCACCACCGCGCCCAGGAGAAGATGGCCGAGCGCCAGTCCTGGCACACCTACATCCCCTACACGGACCGGGTCGACTACCTCGGCGGGGTGATGAACAACCTGCCCTACGTCATGAACGTGGAGAAGATGGCGGGAATCGAGGTGCCGGAACGCGCCCAGGTGATCCGGGTCATGCTGGCCGAGTTGTTCCGCATCTCGAGCCACCTCGTCTTCTACGGCACGTTCGCCCAGGACGTCGGCCAGATGTCGCCGGTGCTTTACATGTTCGCCGACCGCGAACGGCTGTTCTCCATCATCGAGGCCATCACCGGCGGACGCATGCACCCAAGCTGGTTCCGCATCGGCGGCGTCACCCAGGACCTGCCGGACGGCTGGGACAAGATGGTGCTCGATTTCTGCGACTACATGCCGGCGCGCCTCGACCACTACCAGAAGATGTCGATGCAGAACAAGATCCTGCAGCGTCGCACCAAGGGCATCGGCGCCTACACCACCGAGGAAGGTCTCGACTGGGGCATCACCGGCCCGTCGCTGCGCGCCACCGGCCACGACTGGGACCTGCGCAAGAACCGTCCGTACAGCATGTACGATCAGTTCGAGTTCGACATTCCGACAGCGGAAGCCGGGGACTGCTACGCCCGCGCGGAGGTGCGCGTCGAAGAGATCCGACAGAGCCTGCGAATCATCCGTCAATGCGCCGAGAACATGCCGTCGGGGCCCGTCAAGTCCGACCATCGGCTGACGACGCCGCCCCGCAAGGAGCGCACGATGGAGGACATCGAAACCCTCATCCACCATTTCCTGAACGTCAGCTGGGGACCGGTGATCAGACCGTCGGAGTCCTGCACGACCGTGGAAGCGACCAAGGGCTGGAACTCGTACTACTCGATCTCCGACGGCGGCACCATGGCCTACCGAACCCGGGTCCGCACGCCGTCCTTCCCCGCCTTGCAGCAGATCCCGCTGATCAGCCGGGGATTCATGATCGCCGACCTGATCGCCATCATCGCCAGCATCGATTTCGTGATGGCGGACGTGGACCGGTGAAGGAGCGACGCGTGGTGGAGCATCTCCGTAGGGGCGACCCCATCGCGCCCGCCAGGGCGCGCGGTCGCCCGTTTTCGGGAAGCGAAGGGCGTGCGCTCGCCTGCGGTCGTGAAGGTCAACGATTCGCCGGTGCGGGCGGGGACAAGCCCCGCCCCTACGGTTCCGCGCGTCTTGTCTCCTCAACAGCGGGAGTACAACGTGGCTGAACCCGCCCTGATCCAAGTCCTGTCCGACGACGAGATCCGCGAGATCGAGGAGGAATGCGCGCACCTCCCGGACCGCAAGTCCGCCGCCATCGACGCCATGATGATCGTGCAGCGTTACCGGGGCTGGGTGTCCGACGAGAGCCTCCACGCCATCGCGCGGCTGCTCGGCATGTCTGTCGAGAACCTCGACAGCATCGCCACCTTCTACAACCTGATCTACCGAAAGCCCGTGGGACGGCACGTGGTGATGGTCTGCGACAGCGTGTCCTGCTATGTGATGGGCGCGGACGGGCTGCGGAAATCGGTCGAGGAACATCTGGGGATCGGCCTTGGCGAGACCACGGAGGACGGCCGCTTTACGCTATTGCCCATCGTCTGCCTAGGGGCTTGCGACCGGGCGCCGACGATGATGATCGACGACGAGTTGATTGGGGACGTCACGGCCGAAGGACTCGGTCGTATTCTCGCGAACTTCACATAGGCAATGCCGAGGTATCGATCTCGATGAGTATTTGGTGTATCGAGCACGCATGGCGACACGAAGATGAATTCGATCCGACCATGAAACCAATCTTGGAATGGCTTCAACAGAGCTTCGACGGCTTTGAGTGCTTGTATAGGCCGACGGCCGGCTACGACGACTTGCTCGCGGAACTGGGCGAATGGGCCTCGCGAGGCCACGTGGACTATCCGATCTTGCATCTGGCGAACTTTGGCGACGAAACCGACTTGGAGCGTTTCGCTGAATTGTCCATTGGCCTTCCCCGCGCCGACAAACTTCGTAAATCCAAGAGCGAATGCGCGATCCACTTTGGCCCCACCCACGATCTGGAAGAGATGGCCCAAGTCCACGAGTCAAGGCATCTTCGCATGCTCCGAGGCGAGCCATCTGTTCACGACCGTTCTACAACACTGGTCGAGGGCCTATTCGAAGAGATCCTGGCTACGACCGGTGCGGCATCTGTGAGTGGGTACCGGTTCGGCTACCGGGACGGAGTGGGATTGCTCGAAGGGACGGTCTCCGACCTCGGCCTCTTTTTCCGTGTTGCTCAAGACTGTAGGGGACCAAATCGCCAGTTATCGTCGGAAGTCATGCGATCCGCAGGCCAAGACGTGCGCAATGCACACTTCCGGATGAAAACACCAGGGAAGAAGATGATTGGTGGCCATAGTGTTCCACGAAAGCCGGCACGCAGGCCATCGAGATGAACGATGTGCTTAGGAACGGGCGGCGGCAAGATTCATTCGAAGTCGAACCGAGAGGCAGCTTGATGAACCCGCGAGTCGCAAGGGTTCGGCCCACCGATGCCCATATGTTGGAACTGGTGTTCACGGACGGCGACCATCGGAGATACGACTGCTCAGACCTGCTCGATCTCGGTGTGTTTCACGAATTGCGTGATATCGGCTACTTCAAGCAGGCGAAGGTGCTCGCCGGGACGGTCGTGTGGCCAAATGAGCAGGACATCTGTCCAGACACACTTTACGTCGCCTCGTCGCATTCGATCATTTGAGGCGTGGTACAACCATGGCGGACGACCAAAGACCACTCATCGGCATCGTCGACACCGTCGGCGGCCTCGTGGATCTCGAGGCCTACGAGTCCCACGACGGCTACGCTGCCGCCCGCCAGGCGCTGGCGACGGATCCCAACGACATTATCGACCTAGTCTCGGAAGCCAACCTGCGGGGCCGGGGCGGCGCGGGATTCGGGACCGGCATGAAGTGGGGGTTCACCCGCGGTCCGGCGACGACGCCCGGTGGCAAGTACCTGGTCTGCAACGCCGACGAGATGGAGCCCGGCACGTTCAAGGACCGGTACTTGATGGAGTACAACCCGCATCTCCTCATCGAAGGCATCATCATCGCCGCGCACGCGATCCACGCGGAGACGGCATACGTCTTCCTGCGCGGCGAATACCACGATCCCTACCGGGAGCTGCAACGTGCCATCGACGATGCCTACGCCAAGGGCTATCTCGGCAAGCGCATCTTCGGCACCGACATCAACCTGGAACTGCGTATCCACCGCTCCGCCGGACGCTACATCTGCGGCGAGGAAACGGCGCTCCTGAATGCGCTCGAAGGCAAGCGCGCGCAGCCTCGGCAGAAGCCGCCGTTTCCGCCGGCAAGCGGCGCCTGGGGCCGACCGACCATCGTCAACAACGTCGAGACCCTGTGCAACGTGCCGGCCATCGTCCGCAACGGCGCCGAGTGGTATCAGGACCTCGGCATAGGCGACGACTCCGGGACGAAGATCTACGGCGTGTCGGGTCGCGTGAACAACCCGGGACTCTGGGAACTGCCCATCGGCACCACTATTCGCGAAATCATCGAGGAGCACGCTGGCGGCATGCGCGACGGCTACAAGCTGCGAGGCTTGCTGCCGGGGGGCGCTTCCACGGATTTCCTCGTCGAGGAACACCTCGACCTCGCCATGGACTACGGCACCATCATGGCCGCCGGCAGCCGCATGGGCACCGGCACCATGATCCTGATGGACGACTCGATCTGCCCGGTGGACATGTGCCGCAACCTCGAGCATTTCTTCGCCCAGGAGTCCTGCGGCTTCTGCACGCCGTGCCGAGAAGGCCTGCCCTGGGTGGAGGAACTTCTGACCGACATCGAGGAAGGGCGCGGCAAGGAAGGCGATCTCGAACTCCTGGACCGAAACGCAATGTTCATCGGCGGGACGACGAACACGTTCTGCCTGCACGCGCCGGGTGCCATGGAGCCGCTGGCCAGCGCACTCAGGTACTTCCGGGACGACTTCGAAGAGCATATTCGCACGGGTCGCTGCCCGTACCGGTAATCGTCGGGGCGCAGCGTCGTTAGGTTGAATGACGCTCTTTTCGGCCCTGCCGTGACAGATTCAAAGTCACACTTTGAATCTGTCACATGGCGCGTCCAATCCACCAATACCCACTAACCCCCGCCACCGCCGGACTTCCGCACAAGTCGACGGTCCACAACGGCGGACACGGGGGCCGCGATTTCGATCATGGTGAAGTCCTCATGTGCCTGGTTGAACAAGACGTTCCGCTCGTAAGGCGACACGGCCGAGGGTACCCATAGAATCGCAGTCCGGCGTCGGTCATGCCAATTGTCCCCGTAGGCTCGCGTCGCCGCGTGGTCCAGCGTTCCAAGCGGCCTCGGGTCGACGTCGTCGACCTGCTCCTGCTGCATGTCGGCGGGGATAGTGGCTTCGACGCAGACCAATGCCGGAAGCAGCGCGTTCGTCTGCCAATGAACGAGGTTCTCCAATACCGCGAGCGCATAGGTCTCAGCCGCATGGACAACCTGGCGACCGGGACTGATCCAACGGCTGCCCCACCGGTACGTTCCGCTTCCGTCGAAAGGGGGAGAGCGACCATGAACGATTCGATAGACCCGTGTTGCGGCGTCATGCCGGAAGGCCATGCAGACCCCGTTCGATGATCTCCTCGACCTCGCGTCCGCCGACCTCCGTCAGCGCGACCTCGCAAGGTACCCGGTCGTCCAGTTCGGGGTGCGGGTTCGCGAGAAAACGGGCCGCTTGATCGGCGTTCTGAAAGGCGAACATCGCCAAGGCATAGAGACGGGCGAGCCGTTGTGTCGTTTCACTGACTTGATGATTGAGGCGGTCTGCCCGCTGGTACGTCGCCCTCGGCACGATCTTGTTGCGTAGCCTCGCGCCCGTTGTCGCTCCGACACCTTTCGGTACGATCAACATGATGACGCGATCCAGGGATCGTTTCGGAATGCCCTCCGGCACCGCGTCGTCAAGGTCGCGCATGGTCGCGACTTTACGGCCCAGTACCGGCGGTCCGCCCAATACTGCGGCTATCGTCCCGGCATCGAAGTTCATACCTTGATCCGCAGACTGCCTAAAACGAGGCAACTATATGCCTCACTGTACCCGTTCACGACAGCGGCGCCGGCCACACCAACGCGCAAGGAACAACAGGCCGTAGCGCCGGTAGAGGTCGAAGTGTTCCAGCACTTCGTCCCGGGCATCGACGATGGCTAGGTCGAGGTCGGCGTTGCGCGCGAGAACCGTCGGAAACGGCGGTTGGGCCGGAAGCCCTCAACCACGACGCGCAGCGGGACGCAGGCTTTGCAGCCGTCGCAATCCGGCAGGTGGAACGTGCTGCCATTGCGCCGGAACCCCGCCTGGGCCAAGTGCGAGTACACCGTCGGTTTGATGTCCTCGTCGGAGTCCACCAAGATGGCGTGCGCGATGCGGTCGGGAAAATAGACGCACGGATCGGGACCGACCACGAAGGCGTCCACGGGTTTATCGGGTTCGTCAAAGTCCATCGCGCAGCATCCGGCGACATCGACGCCGCAGTCGGTGTTAGTGTCCCACCTACGCGGCGCGGTGTAGCCCCCAACCCCCCGCGTCGACGGCCGAAGCCTCAGGGAGAGACCCATGGACCGATTGAACTCCGTCATCGACTCGATCAACGCCTTCGCGTGGGGACCGCCGATGCTCGGCATGCTGGGCGTAACCGGCGTGTTGCTGACCCTGGGCCTGGTGTTCATGCCCTGGCGCAAGATCGGCTACGGCTTCCGGCTCCTCTTCGACCGGTCCGATCCGACCGGCTCGGGGGAGGTCAAACCGTTCAACGCGTTGATGACGGCGCTCTCGGCAACCGTCGGTACCGGGAACATCGCCGGCGTCGCCACGGCCATCGCATTGGGCGGGCCGGGTGCGATCTTCTACATGTGGCTTATCGCGCTCTTCGGCATGGCCACGAAATACGCCGAAGCGGTGTGCGCCGTCGAGTACCGGGAGGTGGACAAGAACGGCAAACACGTCGGCGGGCCCATGTACTACCTGCGCAACGGGGTCGGGCAGTTCGCTCCGGAACTCGGCAAGTGGCTGGGGCTCGCGTTCGCCGTCTTCGGCGCGGTGGCAGCGTTCGGCATCGGCAACGCCGTGCAGGTCAACTCCATGGCGGCGGCCCTTGGCAACAGCTTCGCCGTTCCCCCCTGGGCGACCGGAGTCGTCGTGGCAGCGCTGGTGGGGGTTGTCATCATCGGCGGCATTCGGCGCATCGGGGAGGTGGCGGGCAAACTGGTGCCGGCGATGGTCGTGCTCTACGTCGGCGCCGCGCTGGTCATCATTCTCATCAACATCGTCGACGTGCCGGCGGCGTTCGGATTGATCTTCACCCATGCCTTCACGCCCGCTGCGGCGAGCGGCGGATTCGCCGGTGCGGCGGTGGCGGCCGCGATCCGGTTCGGTGTCGCCCGGGGCGTGTTCTCCAACGAGTCGGGCCTCGGCTCGGCCGCCATCGCTCACGCGGCGGCGCAGACCAACAGTCCGGTCCGGCAGGGGATCATCGCGATGCTCGGCACGTTCATCGATACCCTGGTCGTGTGCACGATGACAGCACTGGTGATCCTGACGTCCGGCGCCTGGACGATGACCGGCGCCGATGGCGGCGGCTTGACCGGCGCGGTACTGACGTCGACCGGCTTTCAGAGTTCCATCATCGGCGGCCAGTACATCGTCACCATTGCGCTCGCGATCTTCGCGTTCACGACGATTCTCGGCTGGTCGTACTACGGCGAGCGGTGTTGGCAGTACCTGTTCCGGGAGAAGAGCCTGTGGATCTACCGCAGCCTGTGGGTCGCCGCGGCGTTGGCGTTCGCCAACGTCAAGGTCGACCTGGTCTGGAACCTGTCGGACACGCTGAACGGCTTGATGGCGATCCCGAACCTCGTCGGACTGCTGCTCCTCGCGCCCATGGTGTTCAAGGTTACGCGGGAGTACTTCGACTCCCGGGGATCCGGCTAGTCCGGATGCCCCTCCGCCTCAGGCCAAGTCGCGCAGCCTTTCGAGAAAGCGCTGCTTGCGTTCGTGGCGCTTGCGGAGGGCGTTCAGGCGATTGGCGAAGTCGGCCATCGCGCCGTCTTCATCCGCCAATGTGCGCAGATCGAATATCAAGCCGGCCGCCCGGTCGTAGCCGGCTGCGTTGCGCCTTCCGACTTCGGCTTCGACCTCGCGCCAGACATCCTTCCCCCGTCGGCGGAGGGCTGCCAGATGCGTCCGCCTCGCCTGCTCCGCCAGGCGCTCCTGGCGCAGGCGTTCGTCGCGGCGGCGCGCCGCGGCAGCGGTCTCGCGTTCCTTGCGGATTGCCCTGGCGCGGTTGCGCAGCGCGGCTGCGGAGCGCAAGGTCGGCGACCCCAGCCCCAGTGACAGGGCGCTTCGAACCCGGCTGCGCAACTCCGCGGCCACATGCGGATCGCTCTCGGCAAGCCGGAGCAGCATCGCCGTCTTCTGCGACTCGGGCATACCCGCAATCACCGTGCGAAGGCGCATGGGGGAGGACCCCCGTTCGTGTGCGTTCGCAGGTGCCTCAGCCGCTGCCCGCACAAGGTCTTCGTCGATGCGGAAGAAGCCCGCGAAGGCTTGCAGGCCGCCGTTCAAGGGCGCGATGCCCGGCAAGGGTTCCAATGCATCGTCGCGGAGACTGCCGCTCTCCACCCCGGCCAGCCACAGAAGGTAGGGAAGCCGCCAGTCGCCGGACAGCAGGTCAGCCCGCAGCGGGGCCATCGCGCCGAGCCAACCGGAGCCATCGTCCCAACCGCGGTCCACGGCGTCTTCGCCGTCGGAGCAGATGTCGAGGATCAGGTTGTCTCCCGCCTCGAGGACTTCCGCCAGGTCCGTGCCCATCAGCCAAGCGTCGAGCCGGTCTTGATCGACCAACCGCTTCGGCAGCCGGATCATCAACTGGCGCGTTCCCCAGTTGGCGACGTAGAGATGGAGGTCGAACCAGCGTTCCACGAGTTTGCGCGGCGATCCCTTGAAGTCGCCCCATTCGTAGTGGTTGGTGAAGCTCGTCGCCGTGATCTGCGCTCGCGAGGACAGCCTCCGCAGCGCCTTCCGATCCGCCTCGTCGAGCGGCTTGTCGATGGCTTGAAACTCGTAGTACTGGTACTCGCTCAACGCTTCACTCCGAAATGGCCGGTCGCACACGCAGGCAGCGCAAAACGGCCCGCACAGCGTCTCCGCGAAGCGGTCTTGGACGGTGCCGCTGCCCTGCGACAGTGCAGCGCATGGTCGTTTGGCGGGGCGATGGCGTCAACCCGGTCACGAACCGCCTCTTCCGTCCCGCCGCACCGCTTGCAGGCTCCCCGACCAGGCCCACGGGTATACTTGCGGGACGGCGACGCGGGTGACCACCACGATGGCGGGGGATCGAATGGACTGGCGCGGGAAGCTGGCGCGTTGGGCGAACGTCGGCGAGCGGGGCGCACCGGTGGCGTTCGCGGGCCGGCAGCGCGAGATCGACCTCGCGATCAGGCAGCTCGAGGCCTGGCAACCCGGAACGACGCCAGGTCGGACGGTTGTCGCCCAGGGTGCGCCGGGTGCGGGCAAGACTGCACTCTTAGGCGAGATCGCGCGTCGTCTGCCCGAACGGTTGCCCAATGCCGAAGCCATATACATGCCGACCCCCTGGATCGACGACAACGTGCCGAACGTACTTGAAGAACTCGCCGTGAAGATGGCGGGGCTTCCGGCGGACGCTCTACGCACGACCAAAGGCTCGGAGACGGTGGCCGGGGTCAAGGCCGTGGCCACGGCCCGGCACGCCGGATCCCGCTCGGTTTCGCCGCCCACGCTGCAAACCTGGCGCGCGTTCAGCCGGGAGTTCGAGCGGGTTGCCCACCGGATGAACCCGACGCTGCTTCTGATCGACGAGATTCAGCGCATCGGCGAGGGGGAGGCGACTAGGGATATGCTCTATAACCTGCACGACCAGACGACGTTCCCCGTGGTGCTGGTTTGCGGCGGCTTGTCCACGTCCGCCGCCCGACTCGGCGAGGTCGGCTTGTCGCGGCTCGACGAAGGCAGCATCCTGCGCATCGATGCGCTAACGGCTGCAGAGGCGCAGCGAAGCCTCGAAGAGTCGCTCGGCATCATGGCCGACGACATGGGCGGCATCGCCGGCCACCCGGACCGTTGGGCGCGTGCGCTTGCGCCGCCGACGCAAGGTTGGCCGCAGCACGTCACCTGCCACTTCCGGGCAGCGGCGGAGGCGCTGTTGGCCTCGGATCGTCTGGCATTCGACGACGCCAACCTGCGCGACGCACTCGCCCGCGCGGAAGAAAACATGCGGCATTACTACGACCGCCGACTGGAGGCGTCGCGGACCCAGCCGATGGTCGTCTACGCCGTACACGAGGCGATCAAGGCCCGGACGACGCGGCGGACGGATGCCATGGCCGTGGTGGACGCCGTGCGTGGGTTGCTCGGTCGCCACGACGCGGAGGACCACGACGCGATCTTCCGACGTGCGGGCGACTGCATCAACCAGATGCTCTACGCCGGAGTGGTCGCCTATGCGACGAACGTAACGACATCGCCCTTGAGCATTCCCATCCCTTCCATGGCGGCGCATATCGCCGGGCTGCTGACGACGGAGCAGCGTGATGCCGTTCGCCGCGCAATCGGCCCGGCCATCGCGCACTGATCTCCGTCCATCGATGTTCGGCCTCGCCGACCTGGAAGCGGCACAACGCATCGTCGCGGCTGCGATGCCGCCGACGCCCCAATACCGATGGCCGGGCCTCTGCCGCCGCACCGGCTGCGAGGTCTGGGTAAAGCACGAGAACCACACCCCCACCGGCGCGTTCAAGGTACGCGGCGGTCTTGTGCTGCTCGACGAACTCGCGCAGGCGGGCAAGCTGCCGCAAAGGATGGTCACCGCAACCCGGGGCAACCACGGTCAGAGCGTGCCCTTCGCCGCCGTTCCGCGGGGTGTCGCGGTCAGCGTGTTCGCGCCCAAGGGCAACAGCGTCGAGAAGAACGCCGCGATGGTGGGTTGGGGCGCTGAACTCATCGAGTTCGGCAGCGACTATGACGAGGCGCGTCTCGAGGCAGTTCGCTACGCGAAGTCCGAAGGAGGGGTCTACGTGCCGCCGTTCCACCCGGCGTTGGTGCGCGGCGTCGCGACGTATGCGCTCGAACTCTTCACGGCCGTGGCGGATCTCGACGTCGTATACGTCCCCATCGGCATGGGGTCCGGCATCTGCGGGCTGATCGGGACGCGCGATCTGCTCGGATTGAAGACCGATATCGTCGGCGTGGTGGCGGCGCAGGCGCCGGCGATGGCACGGAGTTTCGCGGCGGGACGGGTCGTCGAGTCCAACGCCGCCGATACCTTCGCCGACGGTATGGCTTGCCGCATGCCCATGGACGAGGCACTCGATATCGTGCGACGCGGCGCCGCGCGCGTTGTCGAAGTCGACGAAGCGTCGATCGCCGAGGCCATGCGAGTCCTGTACCGTGAAACCCACAACGTCGCGGAAGGCGCCGGGGCGGCGGCTCTCGCGGGATTGATGCATGAACGGGGCGCCGTTGCGGGCAAGCGCACCGGGGTCGTCCTGTCCGGCGGCAACGTCGACGCGACGGTGTTCCGGGAGGTGCTCGACGGTCGGATCCCCCGACCCTAGAGCGGTCCCGATGCTTGCCCAACACGCCCTCGGTCTGTATTGTGGCGCGGTTTTCGCGCTCCGCCTCCTTGAAGCCATTTCGCCGTGGAGGACGGGCAACGGTACGAGGCAGCGGTTGGCCGCAATCACAGGAGGGGCTGGTGCCTGAATCGGAGTGGTGCGCGCCGCCCCGGACATCCCGTTTCTGCAAGCTCGACCACCGTGCGTTCTTGCGCGCGAGCGAATCCGAGACCTCCCATGCCGTGACGTTCTTGGCGACCGCCGCGGGGCAATAGCGCAATGGCCCGGGTCAACATAGACGGCAGGGACTACGACCTTCCCGACGGTCAGAACCTCCTTCACGCCTGCCTGTCCGAGCAACTCGATCTCCCCTACTTCTGCTGGCACCCGGCGATGGGCTCGGTCGGATCCTGCCGCCTATGCGCCGTGCTTCAGTACCGGGACGAGGCGGACAGCCGAGGCCGGCTGCAGATGGCCTGCATGATGACCGTCGAGGACGGCTTGAGGATCGGCATCGGCACCTCGGATGGCGAGCAGTCGCGACCCGCCGCCTTCGCGGCGGATTTCCGCAAACAGGTCATCGAGTGGCTGATGGAGAACCATCCCCACGACTGCCCGGTCTGCGAGGAAGGCGGCGAGTGCCACCTCCAGGACATGACCGTGATGACCGGCCACTCCATGCGCCGCTACGGCGGCATGAAGCGCACCTGGACGAACCAGTACCTCGGGCCGTTCATCGGCCACGAGATGAACCGCTGCATCACCTGCTACCGCTGCGTGCGCTACTACCGAGACTACGCCGGCGGCACCGATCTCGATGCCTTCGGTTCCAAGTCGCACATGTTCTTCGGCCGCGCCGGGGATGGCGTGCTCGAGAGCGAGTTCGCGGGCAACCTGGTGGAAGTCTGCCCCACCGGGGTGTTCACCGACAAGCCGTTCTCCAAGGTCTACACGCGCAAATGGGATCTGCAGTCGGCGCCTTCGATCTGCCCCCATTGCGCGGTGGGCTGCAATACCTTCCCGGCGGAGCGCTACGGCGTCCTGAAACGCGTCCACAACCGCTACCACGGCGAGGTCAACGGCTACTTCCTGTGCGACCGCGGTCGCTACGGGTCGCACTTCGTCAACCACGACAAGCGCATTCGGAATGCGGGCGTACGGGCCGAAGACGGCGTGTTCGAAGCGCCGGGGCGCGATGCCGCCGTGGCAGCGGTCGCGGAACGGCTTCAGGACGCGGACGTCATCGGCATCGGCTCGCCGCGAGCGTCGATGGGGGCGAACTTCGCGCTCAAGGAACTGGTCGGGGCCGGCAATTTCTGCATCGGCATGGCCGACGACGAGGCGGCAACCATGGCCGCGATGCTCGACGCCTACCGCGGCGGCGGCTTCAAGATCCCTTCGCTCACCGACATCGAGAACGCCGACGCGGTGTTGATCCTAGGCGAGGACATATCGAACACGGCGGCCCGCATGGCACTTGCCGTCCGCCAAGCGGCACACGGGGTCGCCTTTGAAATGGCGAAGGAGGCGAAGATCCCGGATTGGCAGGATGCCGGCGTGCGGGGTCACGCGCAGCATGCCAAGAGCCCGCTTTTCATTGCATCCGTTGCTTCGACGCGTATCGACGACCTGGCGGCGGCGACCCGGCACGGCGACGCCCTCGATCTCGCCCGGGCGGGATTCGGCATCGCCCATGCCATCGACGCCGATTTTCCGCCCGGCACGTTGGATGCGTTCGTTACCGCGGCGGCGGAAGCGCTTGCCGCCGCCGATCGACCACTCGTCATCGCCGGCAGCGAAGCGCGGGAACCCGCGTTGGTGCAGGCGGCGACCAATATCGTCCTGGCGCTCGGCGCTCGGGGCAAGGATGCGATGCTGGCGTTGACGGCCTCTGAGTCGAACAGCCACGGCGTCGCGCTGCTCGGCGGTTCGCTGTCGCTCAGGGATGCCGTTCAACGGATCGCCGACGGCGCGGTGGCGGTGATCGTGGAGAACGATCTGTATCGGCGCATTCCCGCCGACGGCCTCGATCTTGGTCGCGCCATCGTCATGGACTACCTCGAGACGCCGACGGCGGGGGCCTCGGCCGTGGTGCTGCCCGCCTCAACCTACGCGGAGCAGACCGGAACGTTCGTCAACTACGAGACGCGGGCGCAACGGTTCTACCAGGTGTTCGAACCGACCGATGAGATCGCGCCGTCGTGGCGCTGGATCTCGGCGATCGGCAACGCGATGGGCCGGGACGATCTTCGTTGGCGCGACATGGACAACCTTACCAAGGCCTGCGCCGCGGCCGGCGACGAACTGTCGGGCCTCGCCGACGTCGCGCCCGGCGCGGGCTTCCGGGTCGACGCCGAGAGCAAGATCCCGCGCCAGCCCCACCGATACAGCGGGCGGACGGCAATGCGCGCCGACGTTTCCGTGCACGAACCCAAGACCACGGTGGATCACGAGACCCCGTTCTCGTATTCCATGGAGGGGCTGAACACCGGCGACCAGCCGGGAGCCGTGCTGCCCTACGTCTGGTCGCCGGGTTGGAACTCCAACCAGTCGGTGTTCAAGTTCCAGCAGGAAGTCGCCGGCGCGCTCGCAGGGGGCGATCCGGGCGCTCGGCTTATCGGCGCGAACGGTGTCACGCGCAGAGACGGTTACCAAGATGTGCCACCTGCGGCCCAAGTCGACGTCTCGAACGGAACATTCCGCGCCGCACACGTGAGCTACGTGTTCGGCGGCGATGAGCTGTCAGCGGCCTCCGCCCCGATCCTCGAGAGAACACCCCCGCCCTATGTGCTGCTCAATCCCGCGGATGCCCAACGCCTCGGCGTGTCGGACGGGAACGGCGTGGCCATTGCCGAACTTGGAGCCAGCTACGAGGTGCGTGTGGATGACAGCATCGCATCCGGCGTCGCCGGCGTGGCTCGGGGCCTACCCGGGACCGGCGTACTGGCGACAACGCACGTGAGCCTCGCCGCAGACCCCGATTTCGTACGCCGGCCCGGCGGCGACCCCGGCCTCATCGCCAAAGGCTGACGTTTAAGGACGACCCATCTTCGGTTTCGAGATCAACTGGGCCTACGTGCTGATCCTGCCGCTCGCGGTGGGCACGCTGCTCGCCGTGATGTTCCTGCAATGGTGGGAACGGCGCCTGCTCGGCTGGTGGCAGGACCGGCAAGGGCCGAACCGGGTGGGCTGGTTCGGCGTGCTGCAGGGCGTCGCCGACGGCATCAAGTTCATTACCAAGGACGACTGGCTGCCCCCGTTCGGCGACCGGGTGCTATTTGTCCTTGCCCCGTTGATCGTCGCCGGTTCGATGCTCCTGGTCCTCGCGGTGATCCCCTTCGCCCCCGAGGTCCACGTCGCGGACCTGAACATCGCGCTCTTGTGGTTTCTCGCCATGTCGTCGCTGGCCGTCTACGGCGTCTTGCTCGGCGGCTTCGCCAGCAACAACAAGTACGCATTGCTCGGCAGCCTGCGCGCGGCGGCGCAGATGGTCACCTACGAGGTGTTCATGGGGCTCTCGATCATGGGCGTGGTGATCCACGCCGGGTCGTTCAGCCTGGTGGACATCGTCGAGGCGCAGCGCGACCTGTGGTTCATCGTTCCCCAGTTCCTGGGTTTCGCGATCTTCTTCATCGCCGGCCTCGCCGAGTCCCATCGCCTGCCTTTCGACCTGCCGGAGGCCGAGCACGAGCTGACCGCAGGCTTCCACACCGAGTACTCGGGGATGAAGTTCGTGCTGCTGATGTGCGGCGAGTACGTGGCGGTGATCGTCACGTCCTGCCTGCTCGTGCTGCTCTTCTTCGGCGGCTGGCTGGTGCCGGACTTCCTCGACTTCCTGCCGCCCATCGTCTGGTTCGGCGTGAAGGTAATGGTGTTCATCCACATCTTCGTGCTGCTGCGGGCGGCCATTCCCCGGCCCCGCTACGACCAGCTCATGAGCCTCGGCTGGAAGATCCTCCTGCCGCTCACCCTGGTGAACCTGCTCGTCACCGGCTTTTTCGTGCTCTGGGAGTTCTAGCCATGCTGAGCCAGCTGCGAACGCTGTGGACCGTCTTCAAGCACACCTTCATGCGCAACGAGACGGTGCAGTACCCGGAGGAGATGCCCTACCAGGCGCCCCGGTACCGCGGCCGTATCGTGCTGACGCGCGACCCGGACGGCGAGGAGCGCTGCGTCGCCTGCAACCTCTGCGCGGTGGCGTGCCCCGTCGACTGCATCGCGCTGCAGAAGACAGAGCGCGAAGAGGACGGGCGCTGGTACCCGGAGTTCTTCCGGATCAACTTCTCGCGCTGCATCATGTGCGGGATGTGCGAGGAGGCGTGCCCCACCTACGCCATCCAGCTGACCCCCGACTTCGAACTCTGCGAATTCGACCGCGCGAGCCTGGTCTACGAGAAGGAGCACCTGCTCATCGACGGCGTCGGCAAGTACCCCGACTACAGTTTCTGGCACCTCGCGGGCAAGACCATCCACGGCAAGGGCAAGGGCGACGCGCAGCGCGAAGCGAAGCCGACCGATGTTCGGAGCCTGTTGCCTTGACGATGGATCTAGCACTGTTCTGGATTCCAGCGGCAGTGGCGCTGGCATCAACGCTGCTCGTGATCACGCGCAAGAACGCGGCCCACGCGCTGATCTACCTGGTCGTGTCGCTACTTTCAGTCGCGGTGATCTTCTTCGTCCTCGGCGCGCCGTTCGCGGCGGCGCTGGAGGTCGTTATCTACGCCGGCGCGATCGTCGTGCTGTTCCTGTTCGTGGTGATGATGCTGAACCTCGGCAACACCTCGGTGATGCGCGAGAGCCGCTGGCTGCGGCCCGGCATGTGGGTCGGCCCGGCGATCCTCGTCTCGATCCTGCTCATCACGATGGTCTACGTGATTGTCGGATTGCCCAATGCAAACGTCACTACGGGCGAGATGGTGGGGCCGAAGGCGGTCGGCAACGAACTGTTCCGGCCCTATCTCCTCGCCGTCGAGCTGGCCGGGTTTCTGCTGCTTGCCGCCCTGATCGGCGCCTATCACCTCGGCCGCCGCTACCTCGAACAGCGCCGGGAACCCTGACATGGCCATCGAAGTCCCGGTCGAACACGTCCTCCTGGTGGCCGCCGGTCTGTTTCTGCTCGGTCTCCTCGGCGTGCTCGTGCGCCGCAACATCATCTTCCTGCTGATGTCGCTCGAAGTGATGATGAACTCGGCGGGCCTGGCGTTCATCGCGGCGGGCGCCAAGTGGGGTGCGCCCGACGGGCAGATCATGTTCATGCTGATCCTGGCCCTGGCCGCCGCCGAAGTGGCCGTGGCGCTCGGTCTTGTCCTGCAGATATCGCGTCGGTTCGACACCTTGGACGTCGACGCCGCCAGCGAACTGAACGGCTGAGCAAGCGTGCTCGAATACCTCTGGCTCGTGCCCGCGCTGCCGCTCGCCGGATTCTTCGCGCTCTTCGTCACCGAGGGCAAGCTGCCCGACAAGATCGTCGCCGTCATCGGCGCGGGCTCCGTGGGCTTGGCGGCGCTCGTCGCCTTGGGCGCCGGCATGGAGTTCGTGCAGAGCGGCGAGGCGTCCTACGCGCAGTCGCTCTGGACCTGGATGGCGGTCGGCAACTTCACGCCGTCGATTACCCTCTACCTCGACCCCCTGTCCCTCGTGATGTCGGGCGTCATCACCGGCGTCGGTTTCCTGATCCACCTGTTCGCCACCGGCTACATGTGGAAGGACCACCAGGAACCAGAGGGCTACAGTCGCTTCTTCGCCTACATGAACCTGTTCGTGTTCGCGATGCTGATGCTGGTGCTGGGCGACAACCTTCTCGTCCTGTTCCTGGGCTGGGAAGGCGTGGGGCTGTGCAGCTACCTGCTGATCGGGTTCTACCATCGGGATCCCGAGAACGGCTATGCGGCACGGAAGGCGTTCGTGGTGACCCGGGTGGGCGACACCCTGATGGCCATCGGCTTGTTCCTGTTGTTCAGGGAACTTGGGTCGCTCGACATCCAGACCGCGCTCGGGGATGCGGGCCAGCTCGACGCAGGCATGGCCACCGCCATCGGCCTGCTGCTGCTCGGCGGCGCCGTCGGCAAGTCGGCGCAGGTGCCGTTGCAGACCTGGCTGCCGGACGCCATGGCCGGCCCGACGCCGGTCTCCGCGCTGATCCACGCGGCGACGATGGTGACGGCGGGCGTCTACCTCATCGCCCGCATGAAGGGCATCTACGACCTGGCGCCCGTCGCGCAGTTAGCGGTCGCCATCGTCGGCTTGGTGACGCTCCTGATCTCGTCCTTCACGGCGCTTACCCAGACCGACATCAAGCGCATCCTCGCCTACTCCACCATGAGCCAGATCGGCTACATGTTCATGGCGCTCGGCGTCGGCGCCTGGTCGGCGGGGATCTTCCACCTCATGACCCACGCCTTCTTCAAGGCCCTGCTGTTCCTTGCGTCCGGCTCGGTGATCCTGGCGCTGCACCACGAGCAGGACATATTCAAGATGGGCGGGCTGTGGCGGAAACTGCCGGTGCCGTTCGCCAGCATGCTGATCGGCTCGATAGCCCTCGTGGCTGTGCCACTAACTTCCGGCTTCTACAGCAAGGACGCCATCCTGCTCACCGCCTGGGAACACGGCACCGGCCCATGGTTCTGGGCAGGTGGCGTGCTGGCGGCCTTCATGACGGCTCTCTACACCACGCGCATGATGGTGGTGGCGTTCCTGGGCGAGACGAAGACCGAGCCCCACGATGCGTCCCGGATCAACATGTGGGGACCGCTCGTCGTGTTGGCCGTGCTCTCGATCGGCGGCGGATGGATGACCTTCAGCGTACTTGACGATCTCCTTGGCGCCATTGACCACATTCCGCATATCCATCCAGCGGCGCTCGTAACGGTCGTGCTGCCTCTCTTGGGAATAGTACTCGGCTATTTCGTCTTCAGCGGCCGGATGAACGTCAACTCCCTGGTCGAGTCTTCCTTCGGCGATGCCCTGCGACGCTTCTGGCAGAGCGGCTGGGCCTTCGACTGGGTCTACTACCGGGTGTTCGTCAAACCCTTCCTCTGGGTAGCGCGTGTCAACAAAGGCGACGTGGTCGACCTCGCGTTCCGCATCACGGCCGCCGTGACCCGGGGTTTCCACCACGTCGGCGCCCTGACCCAGACCGGTCGGCTTCGCTGGTACGCCGCCAACATGGCCATCGGCCTCATCGTGGTCCTCCTGATCGTGGCGAGCGTCTAAATGATCCTGTTCGTCGTGATCCTTGCTCTCCTCGCCGCCGGCGTCGTGGCCTGGGCTTCCGAACGGTTGAGCAAGGACGCGCCCCGCCTGGTCAGCATCATGGCCTTCGGTGCCGGTCTCGTCTGGTCCGCGGCCCTCTGGCTGGACGGTGCGGACGCCAACGGGCTCTACGCCGCCATGGACTGGCCGTGGATCGCGCGGTTCGGGATCCACCTCGCCCTAGAGATGGACGGCCTGAGCCTCCTAATGGTCGCGCTCACGATGTTCCTCGGCATCGTCGCCGTGGTCTCCTCGTGGGACGAGATCGAGGCCGCCCACGGCTTTTTCCAGTTCAACATCCTTTGGGTGATGGCCGGGGTCGTCGGCGTGTTCACGGCCATGGACCTCCTGCTGTTCTTCTTCTTTTGGGAAGTCATGTTGATTCCCATGTACCTCCTGATCGCCATCTGGGGGCACGAGGAGAAGGCCTACGCCTCCATGAAGTTCTTCCTGTTCACGCAGATCAGCGGGCTCTTGATGCTGTTCGCGATTCTGGCCCTGGTCTACGTTCACCACGGCGCCACCGGGGAGATCACGTTCAGCTACAAGGCGCTGCTCGATGCTGAGATCGACCCCCGAATCGCGATCTGGCTGATGCTCGGCTTCTTCGTCGCGTTCGCCACCAAGCTGCCGTCGGTACCGGTGCACACCTGGCTGCCGGATGCCCACACCCAGGCACCCACCGCGGGGAGCGTTATCCTGGCGGGCATCCTGTTGAAGACCGGCGCGTACGGGATCATCCGCTTCGCCGTGCCGCTGTTTCCCGAGGCGTCCGCGGACTTCGCGATCTGGGCGATGCTGCTCGGCACGGTGAGCATCCTCTACGGCGGCGCCATGGCGTTCAGCCAGTCGGACTTCAAGCGCCTGGTGGCCTACAGCTCCATCGCCCACATGGGCTTCATCCTGCTCGGCGTGTACGCGTTCAACGAACTCGGCATGCAAGGTGCCATCGTCACCATGGTCGCCCACGGCTTCTCCACGGCGGCGCTCTTCATGATGGCGGGTGCCATCCAACAGCGCCTGCATACCCGGGAGATGGGGCAGATGGGCGGGCTGTGGAAACATGCCCCGCGCATGGGGACCATGACCCTGTTCTTCGTGATCGCCTCCGTCGGCATGCCCGGGCTCGGAAACTTCGTGGGCGAGTTCCTGGCCCTTCTCGGCGCATTCCAGGAGAACTGGGTGATGGCCGTGGTCGCCACGGCCGGCATCGTGGTCGCCGCGGTCTACGGCCTCTACCTGATGCAGCGCTCGTTCCAGGGGACGCCGAACCCCGATGTCGCGTCCATGCGCGACTTCGGACTGCGCGAGATGAGCGTCATGGCGGCAATGATGGCGGGTCTAGTCTGGGTGGGCGTCTATCCCCAGCATGTGCTCGAGTTGTCGAATGCGACGATCCAGACCTTGGGAATCCTGCCGTGAGCGCGGCTGAGGTCTGGGCACTGGCGCCCTATCTCGCGCTAGCCGGTGGCATCGCGCTCTTGCTGCTCGCCGTCGCCGCGTTGCGCTCGCACCGCCTCGCGTTCTGGGGCGCCATCGCCACGTTGGCGATCCCGCTGGCGTTCGTACCGACGGTCCTGGGAGGCGGCACCCAGATCGTCGACACCGTCCTCGAAATCGACGGCTACGCCCTGTTCTTCTTCGTCCTGTTCTCGCTCGCCGCGATCGCAACCGCCGTCCTCTCGGCGCGCTATCTCGGCAGCCGCGCCACCCACCGCCAGGAGTTCTACCTGCTGCTCACCACGGCGACCCTCGGGGCCGCCGTAACCGCGGGCGCGTCGCATTTCGCGACCTTCCTGATGGGACTGGAAGTGCTGTCCATCTCGCTCTACGCGATGATCGCCTATCCCGAAGAGGGCCACCCGCCGCTCGAAGCCGCCGCCAAGTACCTCGTGCTGTCGGGCGCTGCCTCGAGCACGATGCTGTTCGGCATGGCGCTCATCTACGCCGCCTCGGGCTCGTTGGCCTTCGAGGCCGCCGGGGACATCGCCGCGGGCGAGCACAACGTCCTGGTGCTCGGCCAGGCCATGCTGCTGGTGGGCGTCTTCTTCAAGCTCTCCCTGGTGCCGTTCCACATGTGGACGCCCGATGTCTACCAAGGCGCCCCGGCACCCGTTACGGGATTCGTCGCGACGGTTTCCAAGGGCGCGGTGTTCGCGGTGCTGCTGCGCTACGCAATCGACGCCGACCTGCTCTCATCGCCCGCCGTGGGCATCGTAGTCGCGGTCATCGCCGTGCTGTCGATGGTCGTCGGCAACATCCTAGCCTTGCTCCAAACCAACCTGAAACGCCTGCTGGCATATTCGTCGATCGCCCACCTCGGCTACCTGATGATCGCCCTGGTGGTGGCCGGCACGGCGGCAGGCCAAGCCCTCGGCGTGGAGTCCGGACTCTTCTACGTTGCCGGCTACTTCCTGATGACGCTGGCCGCTTTCGGCGTGATCACGGTCCTGTCGAACGAAACCGAGGACGCCGACCAGATCTCGGGCTACGACGGGCTACTCTGGCGTCGCCCCGTCGTCGCCGCCGTGCTCGCGGCCGCCGCGCTGGCGCTCGCCGGGATACCGCTCACCGTCGGATTCTTCGCCAAGTTCTACCTGGTGGCCGCTGGCGTCGGGAATGCGGCCTGGGGTCTCGTCTGGGCGCTCATCGTGGGCAGCGCGATCGGCATCTATTACTACCTGCGCATTGTTTTCGCCATGACGAAACGCCCGGACGACGACCGCCCCGAAGGAGGTCGCCGGGTTCCGTGGGAGGGCTTCGTCACGGTGGCCCTGCTCGGCCTCTTGATCATCCTGCTTGGCTTGCATCCATCCCCCTTTATTGAGTTCGTTAGGGAACTCGGTGGACCGTAGTATCCCAACATGAACGCCATCGACCTCTTTGCAGGCCCAGGAGGAATGAGTCAGGGTGCAGCCATGAGCGGAATCGACGTCCATACAGCGATTGACATCGACAAACACTCGGCTACGACCTACGCTCACAACCACCCAGCCACGAATCTGCTCGTCGCCGACGTTCAAGCAATCTCCACCCGCTCGATCCATGCAATACAGCGCGCTGCCCGGCCGAACGTCGTATTCGGCGGGCCTCCATGTCAGGGCTTCTCCTACTCCAATCCTAGACATCGGCGTCGCACCAATCCCAATAACTGGCTCTTCAGACACTTTCTCCGATTCGTCGAGATACTCAACCCCGACTGGGTCGTTCTAGAGAACGTTCCAGGTATCCGCGACACAGCTAACGGCTATTTCCTGGCATCCGTTATTTCCGGTCTAAGCCAACTTGGACGCAGAGTGCGCCACGGTCTATTGGATGCTGCTGACTATGGCGTACCGCAACACCGTCGACGCTATTTCATCGTAGCCCACAGACCAAACATTGATTTCACTCTCCCCGTACCGACCGTGAACGTTCACGTAACTGTCAACGAGGCGATCAGAGACCTCCCGCAGCTCCCAAACGGTAATACGATCTGCAAGAGAGAATACGGAACTTCGCCTCCGTCACCTTACGCGAGGGGATTGAGAGGCCGCAGCAAGTTTTGCTACAACAACCTTGTGACGCGAAACAACAGCGCCGTAGTGGAACGTTATCAATTCATACCACAGGGCGGGAACTGGACAGACATTCCCAAAGAACTGATGTCAACCTATCGAAATCTGTCTCAATGCCACACCGGAATCTACCACCGCTTACGGCCAGATGCCCCTGCAATTGTCATTGGGAATTTCAGGAAGAACATGCTAGTACACCCTTCAGCCGATAGAGGTCTTTCGATACGAGAGGCAGCTCGACTACAATCGTTTCCCGACCACTATAGATTCCACGGGTCAATTGGTTTTCAGCAACAACAGGTGAGCAACGCCGTACCTCCATTGCTCGCAAAGAGTGTCTTCGACTCTATCTCAAGGGCTCATACGACAACGTGACGGCTACCTCCGCACCATTAATCGAACACATCTCAGCCGACGAGAGTCAATACGGGATCAAGAGACCATCCCCTGGCGTGAACTACTACACGCGTTTCATGGGATTAAGCAACCATCTAAACAAGGAAGTCCATCCTAAAGTCAACGCCGGATCCACTGCGGCCGAGACAGTCTGGCTGACAGACCACGGTCCAGATCACATCGCCACCGTGATCGGCCGAATACATGATCTGGCATTCCAAAGCGGAGCCTATGTCGTTTCACCTTACGAAGCCTATATCCTTGCCGTCGCGGCACATATGCACGACATTGGTAACGTATATGGACGCGAAGAGCACGAGCGTCGAGTTCGGGACATCCTATTCGGCCTCGATGATACACTAATCGGTGACGACAATATCGAAAAGAGGATGATATGCGACATCGCCATGGCGCACGGGGGCAAGATTGGCTCCGACCCAAACGGAACGCCGGACGCCATCGCCATGGATACAATCGGCAGAATGAGCCACGACCGACCAATTCGTAAACTAGCAGCTATTCTCCGACTCGCTGATGAACTGGCGGATGATCGGACACGCTCGAACAAACTCGATCTCGAGGTATTGGCGGAGAACAAATCGTACAGAAGGCAGAGCGAGATTCATCATGTGTATGCACAGCGGCTACATCCGCCTGCCATCGATCACCAGACGCGGACCATTCAACTCACATTTGAATTATTGATGGAGCACGTAGTCGCCAAGTACTACAAGCGTGGCAAAGGGAGGTACCTTCTCGACGAGATATTCGAGAGGACTCTAAAGACGCACAGGGAACAAATCTACTGTAGCAGATTCATGTCCCCGGACATACTATTGGATCGCGTCGCCGTGGAAATCCTCGTCTGCACGCCAAAGTACCAAGAAGTCAGGGCACGGCTCGACTACACGCTGGAGCAGGCTTATCCTGTATACATCTGCAAAATCGCGGACGCTGTCCCCTCACTACATGGCGTATCCGGTCATGGTCTCGCCGGTACCATCGACGAGATCATGGAAGCACGCTACGACGGCTCACCGGTTGACCTGAATCCAATTCTCTCGACGGCGGAGTATGAATCGTGAAAAGAAGCGGACTTCCCGACAATCCGTTTAAGGTGTTCACGCCAGAGGATCTGGATGCGAAGGAGATACTCGATCTTTTTGTGGAGGTCCCATATCTTAACAAAATTCAGGACCCGGGAAACACAATGCTAAACGGGCCTCGCGGTAGCGGTAAGAGCATGCTCTTTCGCTACCTAATGCCGGATTGTCAGATGGAGGCAAAATCGTTGGCGCTACGTGAACTCCCTTTCTTTGGTGTTCTAGTCTCCATTCGGAATACGGCCCCCAACCTCACCGAATTGCGACGGCTACCCGACCAATCTACAAGGGCTATCCTAAATGAGCACGCGCTGTCGTGCTTTGTTGCCTCCCGTTTTCTGCAGGCCCTGTTGGACTCATTGCCTGATCGCCCGCAGCCATCGTGGTCGGCCGCCTTGGCTAGCTACTACGACTACCTTGAATCCCTATTGGTACGATCCGGTCGACCGGCGATTGGGCACGACGGGTTGGACGTTGCATCGCCCCAAGCCCTTCTGCAAGGCTGCCGAGACTTGTGTGAAGACTCTTATGCAGATGTAAATCACTATGCAAAGAGGATCTCCTTTGCCACATCCCTCCCGCCATACGATGGCGTTCTCTGTGACTACATGACTTTCCTTTGCCCACTTCTCGTTGAAGCTAGGAAACTTCCGTTCCTGCCCAACGAAGCGCCAATATACCTTCTGCTGGACGATGCCGACCATTTGAACAAGGACCAAACAATGGTCCTCAACTCCTGGCTTACCGCACGAACTCAGGGAATGGTCAGTATCAAGATATCTACCCAACAGAACTACAAGACGTTGGCCACAGTGAGTGGGCACCTAGTTCGTTCGCCGCATGACTACCAAGAGATCAACATGTCGGATTTGTATACGACCAAACGCGGCCTCTATGAACGGAGCGTTAGGGAGATAGTTGATAGGAGGCTACGCCGAGCCAAAATCGCGTCTACAGGCGACGCGTTCTTTCCTCCCGATAGAGACCAAGAGCTTGAAATCACACAGATCGCAGAGGACCTTCGCAAAGCATGGAAGGATAGCGGAAGAGGTAATCGCCCGTCGGACGACGCCCTGCGATATGCCCGCCCAGAGTACATTCGGCGCCTCGGCGGTCCTTCTAAGTCACGCCACACCTATTTCTATGCAGGTCTCGATCAGCTCATTCACCTATCATCCGGGCAAGTACGGTACCTCTTGCAGCCCGCAGCTGAAATGTACGACGAGCAAGTCGGGCAACTGGCCGATAGTCCGATACGGGAGATCAGTCCGGGCATTCAGAATCGTGTCGTTAGGCAGGAGGCTGATAGATTGATGTTCTCGGAACTAGAGAATCTCGCAGTCAGTCCCACTGATGTCGATATTCCGTTCGACGAATACCGAGACCGCGTGGCGAAGCTGCGCAACTTGCTTGCGTTTCTTGGCGGGTTTTTCTTTCTCAAACTGGTCTCTGACGATGCTGAAAGACGTGTCTTTTCAGTGGCCGTCTCGGGGGATCCGGACCTAGACGTGTTTGACGTCTTCGAATTCGGGGTCGTATTGGGTTACTTTCATCGATCATCGATCGGCAATAAGGACGGAACCGGTAGAACCAGATTGTATGTGCTCACGAGGCGCTTAGCACCTCACTTCAACCTAGACCCTTCCTCCTTTAGCGGATACCAGTTCGTGACAAATGAAACACTGAGGAGCGCTATGGTTAATCCCGCTCGTACGGTGAGGGCGGTCCGGTCGAGGGTCAAACCTCGGCCTCTAGATGAGGGACAGATGGAGCTCTTTTGAGCATGGAAAAAGTCGATGTACTTCACGTCGACGAGTTGTCCTCTCGACAACTCGGTCAATTCGATGCGTTCGTGTGCTCAGCCAGCTACGAACGCAGATGTTTGTCTGTTCCGTGTGCACTACGAGAGGGGGAGGTACCGCTCGGCAGGACACTGGTTGTCTTCAATGGCAACTATGAGGATGTCGTTCGCCTCAACCTCGATACGCTTCGGTCGCTATTCGTAGGCACATCGGACTGCACGATTGATACTGGTGACCCGGTGGCCACGGCGATCCACCTGCATCGAGAAATCAACGAGATCTGTACGCATGTCGGCACCCCGAGGCGTATTGGTGTTGATATAACTACGTTTACACGCGAGTCGCTCTTGATAATGTTGAGTTGTTTGTGGCAGGTTCTTGAGCAGTCGGACGAAGTTGTTCTCTTCTATTGTAGGGCTCTCGAATACGACTCCCGGCATGAGGGAAGCGCAAAATGGCTTTCCCGGGGAATAAGGGAGGTCCGCTCAGTCATAGGATATCCAGGTAATCTCCGCCCTTCACGTCGTTCTCATCTGGTCGTTCTCGCAGGATTCGAAGACGACCGGGCGCTCCGGCTAATTGCTGAGGTGGAACCAGCGGTCGTTTCCGTGGGTATTCCGGACGAAGCTGGTGGTCATGCTGCCGACCACAGTGCAACTGCCGATTTGAAGATGCGTTCTATCAGGCGTGTCGTTGGCGACGTGAGGGAGTTCCGGTTCAATGCATACGACCCGTATGGGTGCTTTCGGTCAGTTGGACGGGAGGTTAAGAGAACCAGCGGGATGAATACGATTCTCGCTCCAATGAACACGAAGATCTCCACAGTCAGTGCAGGCATGTTTGCTATGGTCGAACCCGACGTGCAACTCTGCTATGCCCAAGCTGAGCTTTACAATTTGGACGCATATTCGGAGCCCGGAAAGGACGTCTACGTCTTTTGCCTACCGCTGCACGAAGGTGTGATTTCGGGGCTGTAGCACCCGTACACGTCGAGGTCCGGCCTTTCGCAATTCCTGTGCGTTGCGACTTGATTGTTGTTCGCGGCAATGACCCGTTTGCACAGTGCTTGCGCCGAGTCCTTCTCTTGCACGTCCGTCGGTCCGGGGTTTGACTTCCTCGCGCAACCCGCAAAAGGGGCGCAACCAAACTGGGTTATTCGCCTTCCCCGCATCAGCTACGCTCCAATCGTCAATGTCGGCCTGCGGTTTCGGCAGGTCATGTCTGGTCTTCACGGTCTGGCCACCACATTGAAGTCGGAAGTACATCAACGCGTTCAGAATGCTCGCGAGATCTGGTTCTCCAAGTGCGTCTCGCGCTCTGTTTTGTGCACGTCAGCAAGTCCGCTCTCATGTGAGCATCTCTCTACTCCCGAGAACACTAACTCTACGGGATACCTACGGAGTGTCGAACTTGCGGATCGCAAAGAGGATCAGGCTGCTTCCGGGAACAGGCATGCCATCCACGCCGTCTACTTGGATGTCTCGACTGGGTCCTTCCAAGTAAGCAGTCTGATTCGCATACGCACAACATAGACAATCAGGCTGATCCGAACGACGGCCAAGAAGGGATGACCTCGGTCACGAGCCTGCTTTAGGTACTGTAGGGCGACTACGGCACGGCGACGATAAAAAACCAGCGGGCCCCGGTCGTTCCGTTGCGGACGTCGTGCAATTGGGGCGGCAGTGGCCCGCAGGGGCGTCAGGGCAGGCCGGGGCCGTTTCAGGGCTGCGCCGGACGGCCCTCGTCGATTCGGTTGTCGGCGGGTGTCCGTCTTGCCGTTCAGTCGACGCGTCGGCGTGCGCCGGGCAGGCGTGGTTGTGCTCCATAAATGGCCGTATGCCTAGGCCTGACGGCGGAAGGGGACACTGCGGACCCGACGACGTAACTCGTGCGTTGGAGACGTAACGTAGGTGGCACGGTTACCCTTGCCGCCCAGACCGGCATCGGTCCTCGTCTACGCTTGAATGCACGGTGATTCACCTTGCCGGACGTTGATCCTACGGTGCTAGAATCGAGAACCCCCCGAAGCCGAGGAACCGAATAATGGGACAACCCAACTGGCAGAACCGAACGCTGTTCCATGGCGACAATCTCGATTTCCTCCGCGCTATGAACTCGGAGTCGGTTGATCTGATCGCGACCGATCCACCGTTTAACAGGGGGCGCGATTTTCACGCGACTCCAGACAGCCTGGCCTCCGGCGCGAAATTCTAAGACAGATGGTCGTGGGAACAAGATGTTCACCAAGAATGGGTGGACCAGATAACCGACGACTTCCCGAAGCTCATGGAAGCCATCGAAAGTGCTCGCTATGCTCATTCGGATGGAATGGGCGCGTTCATGTGCTTCATGGCTGTTCGGCTGTTGGCCATGCATCGTGTGCTGAAACCCACTGGCAGCATTTATCTGCATTGTGACCCAACAGCCAGCCATTATCTAAAAGCGGTAATGGACGCAGTGTTCGGGTGGAAGAACTTTAGAAACGAAATAGCGTGGTGCTATCGAGGAGGAGGTGTGCCACGAGACGGCTTCGGCAAAAAGCACGACCTGATTTTTCGATACTCAAAGGGTAAGGCTGCCACCTTTAACGTTGATGCTGTTCGCATACCCTACTCGGAGGATTCGGCACAGCGCCTCAAATACAAGGCAAAAGCATTCACGTCGTCTGGCACATATGACAACTACGAACAGAATCCGAAGGGCAAGCACCCCGAGGATTGGTGGATAATGCAGCCCATAATGCCATCTGCCAAGGAACGCCTCGGGTACCCTACTCAGAAACCTCTCTCCCTATACGAGCGCATCGTCAAGGCATCTTCCAACGAAGGCGACGTCGTCCTCGATCCGTTCTGCGGATGCGCTACGACGCTCGTGGCCGCCGAACGGTTGAAGCGCCGATGGGTCGGGGTGGACATTTGGGAGAAGGCGCATGAAACGGTCATCAGACGTCTTCAACGGGAAGGACTCGAAGGACCCCGGGGAAGCGTCGGGGAAGCGCTGCCGTTCTACGGGAAAATACACTACGCTAAGGAGCCACCCGAAAGAACAGACGACGGCGAGACGGCGGCTCCGTTCCTGCGCGTCAAGGAGAGGGTAAAGGAACCGGAGGGACCGAAATGGAGTCGTCAAGACATGTACGACCATCTCCTGAATCAGAACGGAATGAAGTGCCAAGGGTGTGATCGGGATTTCGATGATCCCAGATACTTGGAACTGGATCACAACACGCCCAGGGCTGACGGAGGAATCAACCATATCTCCAATCGAATACTCCTATGTTCGCCCTGCAACCGGGCGAAAAGCAACGTCTTCACCCTGAGCGGATTGCGGCGTCACAACAAGAAAATGGGATGGATGGCGAAATAGCTAGAGACTCACTTGCAACGGGCGCTGGGATGCGTGTTCGAAACCCAGGGCGCCCAGAGTACTGCTCATCGGGTACTTCGCCAAGGCCTTCGTGGTCGCTGGCATCGGCAATGCCGCCGAGGTCCTGCCCTATGAATGCTCATCGTGCGCAACGCAATCGGACGAGGTCTGGCTGGACCGTAGTCGCCGGCCAAGCGATGAACGTCGCCGTCAGTAGCCGACTAGCTCGCATGACCGGTCTGGTCACGCTCCTGGTTCTTGCCGGATGCGCTGCCGAACCGAATCGCCACGAGACAGACCTGTCGTTCCAATTGGCGATGGAAGTCTCGATCACTGACTCCTGCGGCAAGCTGGCCGGATTCTTCGGGCTGGCCGAATTGTTCGACGAACTTTTCCCGGAGCAACCCTTGGCGATCGACAACGACAGCGAGCAGGGCCTAGCCAAGCTACGGGCCGAATTCGAGAACCGCTGCCCCGACAACGCCAAACCGGACCTCGAAAACCTGGAGGCGGCCATCAACATACCCACCGTCGCCTGCGCGGAACTCCGCAGCCTGATAGCCATGGCCGATGCGTTCGGCATGGTGCCAGCGTCGGGACAACGGCAACAGGCGATCATGGCCGAACTGATGGCCTGCCTCGAAGACGAACTGGACCGGCGTTGCGACTGAACCGATACGGCCACACCGCAGCGCCACTACCGCCCCATCAAGCTCTGGCGAACCTGCTATTCTCGACGCCCGGCTACCGGGAAGATCCTGCGACAAGGAGGAATCCATGATCCGCTCAACTCGGTGTAACGCAACGCATCTGAGTCGGCTACTGCCAACGGTTGTTGTCGCCCTCGCCGGGACCACCGCCCTCGCGGCCGAGCCCGACTGGCGACTCGTCGAGGCGTACCTCGACCTCGACACGGCTTGGCACGAATTGGACCGAGAGATCGCAATGGCCGACATCGGGAGTGACGAGAAGGAGCGGCGGCGCGAGGAAGAACGGGGCGAACATCCCGACATCGTCCTCGCCGTGGGTGCCGCCCGGGCGATCATAGAGTCCGATGGCAAACGCGCCGTCGAGGCGGCGCAGTTCCTTATGGAGCATACGCCCGGCCTGTCGCCGACGGCCGATGCCGACATCGAGTTCGGCACGCTCGCGCTGGCGGAACGGGTCGGGCCGGACTGGTCTCTCGTCGACGATTTCAGGAGCCCGAAAGAGGGGTTCCTCGCCCGCCTGTTCGCCGGCGATCCCTCGGGAACCAAGGCGCTCGCCGCCGCTAGGGCGATCATCGACCTCGGCGGAACCCACGAGCGGACGGTCGACGCCGCCGAGTTTCTCGTCGAGCGCGGCGCCGGGATTCGTGGCGGCAGTCCGGACAACGTCCTCGTAGGAATTCGGACTCTGGCATCGCACGTACCCGACTACGACGACTGGCCGCGCATGCTCATGCATGTGGGCAGGGCGCGCGGGGACTCGGAGGAGATCGACGAGTTTCTGAACGGTAGGGCGGCCGAGGGCAACGACCCCTTGGTCCGCGCCACGGCCCGGTACTACGCCGCGTCCCGTCTGGCCCGGTCCATCAACACCGCGCCGGATGACGAGCGGGACGCCGTCCGCGAACGTGCGCTGAATCTCGCCGGCGGCTTGAGCGTCGGCGTGGAAGACGAGGAGTTCGTCGCCAAGGGACGCGATGCCGAGGGCAATCCCACCACCCAGACCGTGGCCGATGCCGAACGGGACATCCTCGCCACGATCCGCTACGCCACCGTGGGCGGCACCGTTTCCGAATTCGCGGGAAACCGGCTCGACGGCGTCGAAGAGGGAATCGCCGACTTCGGCGGGCAAGTCGTTCTCGTGGACTTCTGGGCGACCTGGTGCGGTCCGTGCATCGCCGGGCTACCCAAGCTGCGCGATCTCGCCACCGAACTTCCGGCCGAACGGTTCGAGATCCTCAGCATCAGCATCGACGCGGAACTGCAGTCGGTCCTCGACTTCCAGGAGGATGAGCCGATGCCGTGGGCCCAATGGCATATCGGAGTCCGCAGCGAGCTGGCCAAGATCTGGCAGGTCAACGCGATTCCCGCGTACGTGCTGATCGACGGCCAAGACAAGATCCTCGCCAAGGGCAATGCGCTGACCGAAGACTTCCCCGCGCGCCTGCGCGAAGCGGTGGCCGTTGCCGAGCAAGAGGATCCGACGGGCACCGCCGAAGATCCTGCGGTCGAAGCGTAGGGGACGGACCCAGGAGTGCGCGCCACAGAAACGGCACGAAGTGCCGTTTCATGGCGCGGAGTCCTGGGGCGGTGGGGGCTGGGGCCAGACGGCGAGTGCGCGCCCTGGCGGGCGCGTTGGGGTCGCCCCTACGGCACCACGACCGTTGCGGGGGTCATTCCGTGAAGGCCTGGCAGATGCCGCGGCTGGGCGACCCCTGGCGAGAACTCGGTGCGGTCGAGGTGCCACCGCCGGACCCGCCGCCGGGCTGTGTACGCATTTGCGTCGACGCGTCCGACCTGAACTTCGCCGACATCCTTCAATGCCAGGGCTCCTACCAGGTCAGGTGGACGCCGCCTTTCACGCCGGGGATGGTCGCTGCAGGGATCGTGGAAGCGGCCGCGGCAGGAACAGGGTTTGCGGCTGGCGAACGCGTCGTGGGGCCCACGGTCGAGCCCGCTGGCGGATTCGCCGAGCAGTCGCTCCTGTTGGCGGAACAGTCACACCGGATTCCCGCGTCCGTATCGTCGCGTTCCGCCATGGCGGTCCACATCACCTACGCCACGGCCTGGTTCGCTTTCCATCGACGCGCGCATCTGGAACCGGGCGAGTCGGTCCTCGTGCTGGCGGCGGCTGGCGGCGTCGGCACTGCAGCGGTTCAGATGGCCCGCGCCCATGGCTGCTGGGTGGTCGGCGCTGTGGGAGGTGGCGCGAAGGCGGAAGTCGCTACCCAAGCCGGTGCCGACCTGGTCGTCGACTACGAAGCCGACGACCTCTACCGACGGGTCATGGATGCGACCGACGGGCGAGGCGTCGACGTCGTCTACGATCCTGTCGGCGGCAAACACTTCGACACGGTAAGACGATTGCTCGCCTGGGAGGGACGTCTTCTCGTCATCGGCTTCGCGGGCGGCAAGATTTCCGCCGCACCCGCCAACCACCTCTTGGTCAAGAACTACTCGGTTGTGGGCGTCCACATGGGCGGCTACCGGGAACGCGACCCGGAACTCGTCGCACAGTGCTATGCCGACGTACACAGCCAACTCGCAGACGGCAGGATCAAGCCGTTGATCAGCGAGGTCGTCGGCTTCGATGCGCTGCCGAATGCGCTTGAGCGACTAGGCGCGAGGAAAACCGTCGGACGGGTGTTATTCGACCCGTCGAGCCCTAGTGCGTGACCATCAGCCCCGCGATGTTCGCCGGGGTTAGATCCAGCGCCTCGGCAACCATGTTGAAGAACCGCACTTCCCGGGCGGTCACCCGTTCGTCCACGAGGATCACTTCGGCGAGCGCATTGGCGATCATGACCCGATCGTGGACGTCGATCTTGTTGCACACCCTGGCCAGATGGCGTTCCAAGGGATCGGAGTCGAATATCCCCGAGTGTGAAGCCATCCGCACATCCTTGGCGCTGACGTCTTCGCCGGTGCTCTTCTTGATGATCTCCCGCACCGATTCGACCTCGAGGTGCTTGATGTTGGTATCCGCCGCTGTCGCCCGCGCCAACACCAAGAGCACGGTCTCGTTGACGATGTCCTTGAGTTCGTCGGCCGTGGGTTCCGCACCGCCGAAAAACTTCAGAATGTGGTCGAGGTTCATCCGGCGCAGGCTCCTGTGGGGGTTGGTTACCGCAGCGAACTGTGAATTATAGCAGCCCCCGCTTGGACGAATCTCCTGAGGCGACCCTATCGCGCCGTAGAGCCGGGCGGCTCTCGCCGACGCGGGACGGGACAAGCCCGTCCCCTACGTTCGGCATTCCGCGCTCGCCCATCCCCGGCCGAGGTTCAAGGCGTCGGGGCGTTGTCGTCGAGCAGTCCTTCCGCCTTGAACCGCCGCCAGACGTCGCCGGGTACTTCGGTATCGAGGTTGCGTCGATTGGCAGCGGGTTCGTCCGGCGACTTGGCACCGGGAATGACGGCCGCCACCGCCGGATGCGCGAGCGGAAACTGCAGAGCGGCCGCGGCGAGCGGCACGCCCTGATCTTCGCAGATGGCCTGCATGCGCTCGGACTTGGCGACCACCTCCGGTGGCGCAGGGGCGTACATGTAGGTCGCGGAACCGGATGGGTCGGCCAGCCAGCCGCTGGCATACGGGGCGGCGATCACGACGCCGATCCGCCGCTCTTCGGCCAGCGGCAGGATGCGCCGCAGCGCGCGGGTCTCGAGCAGCGTGTAGCCGCCCGCAACGACGAAGAAGTCCAGGTCGACGAGGTCCGCGATGCGTGCGCAGAGATCCTCGTGGTTGCCGCCGTCCCAACTCCAAGCATTGCGCGACTCCAGGTTGCAGCCGCAGCCGATAGCGCTGATCCGGCCCGCTTCCCGGAGATGCTCCAAGGCCCGCGCACCCCCGCCGCCATGCCGCGCCAGTTCGTCGAGATGGACCTCGATCTGTTCCGGCGAGTGATAGCCGTAGTCGATGTCGTGGATGGTCAAACTGTCGACCGATGCCAATCCGAGACGCTGCAGGGAGTCTTCGTGCTGCCGGAGAATCGCGGCCTCGTGGTACTCGAAACGGACCCGAAAGCCACTGACCGGATCCCGGGGCGTTCGGACTTCGCCGCCGGGGCTAAAGGTCTTGTTGCCTTCGTCGCGCACGGGCTCCGGGACAAGCGTCTTGCCGATCTTGGTGTTGACGCGGAACACGGGCCTCGGTGCCAAGCTGGCCAGCGCAAGTCCCAAGCGTCGTTCCGATCGTCCCAGACCGTACCAGGGCGCGGTGTCGTAGAACCGGACGCCGGTTTCCCAGGCGGCGGCAACGGTGGCGAAACTCGCCTCGTTGCCGATCGCCGGGCTGCCGATCGTGCCGCCGCCGAACCCCAGCGGCGTGACGGCAAGCCGGCTCTTGCCGACGGCGCGCATTGCGTTCGTGTCCATCGTCGATTCGTCGCGACCCGTCAATCGACACTCAAGGCGTCGACCCAAACCCGGGCGTTGCGCTTGGCCCCCGCAATGGCCCGAGGAGAACGTCCCTTGTGGTCCGCAAGCTCGCAATCTGCACCGGCGTTCACGATTAGGCGCACCACATCGTGCAACTTCGCCTTGTCCTTTACCGTTGACCGCAACGCGGAAGCGAGCGGCGTCTCGCCCTGTCGATCCTGGGCATCCACCTGTGAGCCGTGTTCAAGCAAGAGCGCCACGATGTCCACGAAGCCCGCCTTGGCGGCGCAATGCAGTGCGGACTGGCCCTTGTGGTTGCGCACGTTCACGTCGGCACCCGCCTCGATCAGTGTACGCACCTTTGCCACGTTGCCGCCGCGGTCCCCACGGGATTGGAACACGATTGGCGGCCAGCCGCCTTCCGCATGGTCCGGTCCGTAGTCCACGCCGTGCGCCTTCAGCAGACCGACCATCGCCGGGTTGGCGATTCCCGAACGCGGCGGCTCCGACGTCGATGGATCAAGGCCCGCCGCGATCAACGCCTCCAGGATGTCCACCCGATCCCGCCAGATGCAGAAACGGACCAGGAAGTAGCCGTGGGGACGCGGATCGGCGCCGGATTCCAGCAACGCTGAGACGATCTCGGCATGCCGCGACGCGACGGCGTAGTGCAACGGGGTCGCCACGACGTTCATGTCGTTTTGTTTCCTCTCGGCCCCGGCAAGGTCGCGGTCGCGGTCCAAGTATTCCCGCACCGCCTCGATCTCGCCCAGGTAGGCCGAGGTGTGGATGTCGAGCGCGGCACCCCGGTCGAGAAGGAACGCCGCGACGGCTAGGTGATTCTTGTGGCGGGCCGCGCAGTACGGCGAGATATCGACCAGGAGCGGCGTGAAGTGGCAGCCGCAGGCGTCGATATCCGCACCGAGGTCGGCAAGGTATTCGACCACTTCGAGCCGCCCGCGGTAGGCCGCCTCCCACAGCATGGTACGACCGTGGGAACCGGTGCGCCGCAGCCAGTGTGGTTTCTCGGCCAACACGGCCTGCAAGGTGCCGAGATCCCCGCGTCCAGCCGCGGCCACGCCGATCTTCAGGAAATCGCTGGCTTTGCCGGTCAGCAAACGACACACCTCCGCAGTTCCGCGACCGAGTCTATCAATGCGGGCGGCTACAATGGCGACCACGCTGGGCACACGTTGTCGGATGAACGAACCGCTTGCAATCCCACTCGCCGACCCGAGGGCACTCGAGCCGTCGCTGGTGGGCGGCAAGGCTGCATCGCTCGGACGTCTGGTCGCCGAGGACTTCCCGGTTCCGCAAGCCGATCTGCTCACCGTCCGTTTTTTCGTCCCGTGGATCGAAGCGATGACCTCGGCGGCACAGTGGCACGACCTTCGCGCGGTGCTGATCGACTCCGACGGTTCCGAGGCCGGCGAAATCGAACAGCAGTGCACGGCACTCAAGGCCCGTGCCTTGCGCCTTGAGTTCGACATCAAGCAACGGCAAGCACTAGACGAAATCGTCAACCGCGCCCGGGATGGTGTTTTCGCGGTGCGCTCCTCCGCGCTGGAGGAGGATCTCGCTCACGCTTCCTTCGCTGGTCTCTACGAAACCCGGCTGCATGTGACCCCCGGGGACTTGGTAGGGGCGGTGCGACAATGTTTCGCCGCCTGCTTCGATGCACGCCTCTTGGTCTACAAGGCCAAGCGGCACTTGGACCCGGCACCGAGTTTCGCGGCCATCGTCCAACGCCAGGTCGCAAGCGACGTGTCCGGTGTCGCTTTCTCCCTCAACCCGAACAACAACGATTTCGACGAGATGGTGGTCAATGCCGCCCATGGTCTCGGCGACAAGCTGGTCGCCGGCGAGGTGGATCCGGACCAGTGGGTGATCGACAAGGTGAACGGCACGACCCTCGAAAACCGTGTGGGCGCACGGCCTCGCGAACCCCGCGCGGGGGCCTGCCTCGACGAGGCCAAGCTCGCCGCGGTCACCAACGCCGTGTGCGGGGTGGAGTCGCTGTTCGGCCTACCCGTCGATGTCGAATGGGCCTTCGAGGGCTCTCGCCTCTACCTGCTGCAGGCGCGTCCCATCACGACCTACATCCCATTGCCCGAGGAGATTCAGACCGCCCCGGGAGAACAACGTCTGCTCTACATGGATCCGAGCCTCGGCGAAGGCATCACCATGAGCGGCGCGATCACGCCCCTGTCCGTGGATCTGTTCGCCAAGCTGTTCGAGTGGCTCGGGGGCTACGTCTTTGGGCCGTCCTTCCTGGAACCCAACCTGAAGCGGGGCATCGTGGCTGCGGCGGGCGTGCGGCTCTACGGCAACGCCTCGCACCTCATGCTGTTTCGGGACCTGCGCAAGGTGGCCCCCGAGAAGCGCTTCGTCGACACCACGCTGGCGGAGCTGTTCGCGACGGCCGACCTCGAACCCTACCGGGTGAAACCACCACCCAACCTCGCCCGCCGCCGGATGATTCCCGCGCTCGCCAAGGCGACGGTGCGGCTGGGCCCCTTCGTCGTCTCCCTGGTGCGCGCCATCCTGCGCCCCAAGGCGTTCCTCGCGGGCTATCGGAGAGACCTGGCGGCCTTCGAGGCGGAGTTGGCGACGGCCGACACCGACATGCCGGTCGTCGAATTGGCCCGGCGGCTCTACATCGCCGTGGCGCGCGTGAGTCTGACCGCCACGGCGCCCGCCCTGCTGATGTTCATCTACGGCGGCACCGAAGCGCTCATGGGCTTGATCGAGACCTCCTCGTCCCGTCACCGGCGCTTGGCCATGGACATCCGGGGCGGGGGCGACGAACTGGTGCTGGAAATGGGCCTTGCCATGTACCGCCTGACGCGGCTGCTGCCCGCTTCGGCGTTCGGCGACCCCGTCGCGCTAGCGGAGCGAATTGCGGTGCGCGAGGCGCCGGAGGACTTCCTTGCCGGATGGGACGGCTTCCTGCATCGGTTCGGCTGCCGCGGCCCGTTGGAGATGGACCTCGCCAACCCGAAGTACGGCGACGACACCCTCTTGCTGCTCCGCCAACTCGCCACCGTGGCACTCGGCGACGCCGACCCCGTTGCCACCCACGCGGCGCGGCGGCACGCCCGGGAAGCGGCGTACGCCGAACTGTCCGGGGAGCTTCCCCCGAGGAAACGCCGCAAGCTCGCGCGCATCCACCGCACCATCGAAGCCTTCGAGAGTGTCCGGGAGATGCCCAAGCATCATTTCGCGATGGCGAACATGGTGCTGCGCCGCCGGCTTCTCCAAGGCGCCGCGCGATGGGTCGCACAAGGGCGGCTTGACCATGCCGAGCAGGTCTTCCAGATGACGTTGGACGACTTCGACGGCGCCGAGACGGACGACACGCTCGATCTTCGCGCCCTGGTGGCGGAACGCGGCGCCTTCTACCGGGACGTCAAGGCCCGGGTCCGGCACTTTCCGCACCTGATCGACTCCCGCGGCCGAATCCTCAAGCCCGTTCGCGAGTACCAACCCGGCGAACTGAGGGGGGTCGCCGTATCGCCCGGCATTGTCCGCGGCCCCGCGAACGTGTTGGACTCCCCCCTCGACAAGACACTGCGGCCGGGCGACGTCCTCGTCGCGCACACCACCGATCCCGGCTGGACGCCGCTATTCATCAACGCCGCGGCGGTTCTCCTGGAAGTAGGCGGCGAGTTGCAGCACGGGGCACTTCTGGCCAGGGAATACGGCAAACCGTGCGTGGCGGGAATCGTCGGCCTGATGGAGAGGCTCGAGGACGGTCAAGTCGTCGAGGTGGACGGCGATCAAGGCGTCGTGCGATTCGACTAGAGAGTCGGCAAGGCGCGTACTTCTATCCGGTTCGGCGCCAATTCACGCGCCGCTTCGATATGCCGGACCGCAGTCGACCGGTAATCCGGATCGGTCGCGCTGACCACGACGTACGTTTCCGCCAATGTCATGGGCACTTCCCAGTTTTCTCGCTCCCAGCGCGCTGCCGCCGGAGCTTCGGCATCGACCAGCGTCAGCAGTCTCGCCGCCTCCACCCGATGTCGAGTGCGCAGGAAACGCCAATAGTTCCGGGTGTATTGAAACAGGAACAGCCTGAACTGGTTCGCCATCGGTTCGAATGCGTCGATGGCCTCTGCGAAGAACTCCCGGGTGTGGTGCGGCGCGATCCCCATCCCCGGCTCGGAACTGCGTATGGCCAACGCGCCGATGCTTGCCGACGTAAAGGCGGCCTTGTTGGCCCAGAACCCAAATCCCGCCAAAGCGGCCGATACCACGACCACGGCAACGCCGAGGACCGGTCCCTTGACGCGGCCAAGAGTCAGTCTGAACCGATTGCGAATCGTGGCTGCCAGCCAGGTCGACCACAACGACGACGATCCCGTCTGACCCACGCTGCGGGACGCGACGGCCACGAACGCGAGCAGCAGGGTGAACTGCAGCGTGCTCGTGACGACTTCCGGGGAGACCAGGGCAAAGGCGAAATAGCCGACCAGCGCGCCGCCGGCGAACACCAACACGATGCGCTCCCTCCGACCCATCCGTCGCGCCGCGCGCAACCCGACGATCAGCAAGCCGGCCCAGATGGCAAGGTGGCTGACGACGCCCAAGGCACCCTTGGTGGCAAGCTCCTCCGACAGGCGACCGTGGGCGTTGTCATGGATACGCATCTCGGCACCCATCTCCGAGCCGTGGCGCCCCAATACCACGACGTAGTTCTCGGGACCCCAGCCGAACAGCGGTCTCTCGAGGAAGCCCTTCGCCGCTGCATCCCAAGCTGCGAGGCGCGTCTCGACGGTTCGCTTGGAGAACGCCAACGTGCGCTCCACGAGCGGGTTCGCGGAATGGGTCCATTGGCTGTCCGCGGGCCGCTCGAAGGTCGTGACCATTAGCACGAACACGACGGTCCCCGCCGCCAGCAGTCCGGCCGCCGCACCGATCGCCAACCGCACGCGCCCCCGTTCCAGGTAGGCAAACAGGACGGCCACCGCGGCAAAACCCGCGATCAGCCCGAGAAACGCGCTGCGCACCGCCGTCAAGGTCACAACCCAGGCGCTGAGTAGTGCACAGGCGCCCCAGAACAGTGTCGAGAGCCAGGGCAGAACCGTTCGAAAGCGGCCGCCCCTCGCCTCCTGGCTCCGCCCTTCTTCAACATCGGCGGCGGACGTGGCCTTGGTCAGCGCGTCCACGAAGAACCCGGCCGCGACGACGGCGTTCACGAGCACGTACGCGCCCAGGTGAATGGGATTGCCGAAGGTCGCCGTGATCTTTCCGTAGCCCTCCCTCGACCACTGCCAGAGCAACGCCGCCATGTCGTAATGCTGGCCCACGGCCCATAGCGCGATCACCGCACCCACGACGAGGTTCGCCTGCAGAAGCAGGCGCCATTGCGCGACACCCACCACCGACACCAGGACGACGGCGAAGGCGAACCAATGGGCCTGGTCCAGGACGCCCCCCATCCGTTCGTAGGTGGAGAACAGGCTTCGTACGACGCTGACGCCCAGCAAGGCCGACACCAGGGCGACCCCGAGCGCCACGGCGAGCAGGCCGAGCAGGAGCGAACGCGGCGGCCGGTATGCGGGATTCAGCACGGCGAGGACCGTCCAGGCCACGAACACGACCTCGACGATGCAACGGAACAACAGCCCTTTGCCGACCAGGTACGGGAAGATCGTGGGCGGAAACAGGACCGCTTGATCGTTCACGACGAGGGGAAAGAAGGCGTTCACCCCGCTGACCGCGAACGGAATCAGGAGAATCAAACCGATTCCAGCCCAGATCACGCCAAGCGCGGCACGTTCGATAGGGCGAATCGGCATGGGGCGGACGGACTCGGGCGACATCGACACGCTAACACCTTTTCGCACCGACGGACTATGATGTTTGGTCCGTAAATAGTGGGACTCAAGCTAGAGTTCGGCGAGCAGATGGCCGACGTTTCGGCAAGCGCGGGTTCGGAACCCGTCATTCGGGTGCGCGACCTGCACAAGAACTACCGCATGGGATCCGACACGATCCATGCGTTGAACGGCGTGGATTGCGCGATTCACGCCAACGAATACGTGGCGGTCATGGGGCCTTCCGGGTCCGGCAAGTCCACCCTGATGAACATCATCGGCTGCCTGGACCGGCCCACGAGCGGCGAATACTGGCTTTCCGGCGAGAACGTCTCGAAGCTGGGCGACAAGTCGCTGGCCCGCGTACGCAACCGCCGCATCGGCTTCGTTTTCCAGACCTTCAACCTGCTGCCACGGGCCTCGGCCCTGCAGAACGTCGAGATTCCCCTGATGTACGGCGGCGTCGGGCACCGCCAACGCCGCGCCCGGGCCCGGGACACACTGGAGCGCGTCGGCCTCAAGGACCGCATGAAGCACAAACCCAGCGAGCTGTCCGGCGGTCAACGTCAGCGGGTCGCCGTCGCCCGGGCCCTGGTCAACGAACCGGAAATCCTGCTTGCCGACGAACCGACCGGAAATCTCGACAGCCGCACCGGCGAGGACATCATGGATCTGTTCGACACCCTGTACCATGCCGGCCAGACCATCATCCTCGTGACCCACGAGACTCACATCGCCAATCGAGCCCACCGTCACGTGCAACTGCACGACGGTGTTGTCACCCAAGACCATAGCCGGAGTAGGACCGATGTCCACTAACGTCACCAAACGCGCCGCCTCCGACGGATTCGGCTCGAGCCCTCATCGCTTCTGGGCCCTCCTCGCAGTCGCCTTGGCAACGGCCGGGTGCGACCAGATCGTGGCAATGATCGAGGGGGGCGATGACCAAACCGTGGAGGAGGAAGCCTTCTTCGAGGCCGTGGGCGTGGTCCGCGGTGACATCCGGGTGGCGGTGGAAGCCGCCGGCGGCATCGAGCCGGTGACCACCGTCGAAGTGAAGTCCAAGGCATCAGGCGAGATCCTCGAACTCAACGTCGACACCGGCGACACCGTCGAGACGGGCACGCTGCTGGCGCGGATCGACCAGCGGATGCTCAAGAATTCGCTCGACCAGGCGAAAGCCAGTCTCGAAGTCTCCCGCGCCGAGTTGGCCAACGCCGAATCGCAGCTTGAACGGATCCGCAAGCTCTACGAACAGGAGTCCCTGTCGAAGGCAGACTACGAGCAATCCATGCTGCAGCATGCGGCCGCGAGGTCCCAGGTCGTGCGCGGCGAAATTCAGGTCGAGAACGCCGAAATCGCCCTGGAGGACGCCATCGTCAGGGCACCGATCACCGGGACGGTAATCGAACGGCTAGTCGAACAGGGCCAGGTCATCTCGTCGCCGATGGGGGACGTCGGCGGCGGTACGCTGCTGCTGCAGATGGCCGATCTGTCCAGGGTGCGGGTGCGGATGCTCGTGGACGAGATCGACATCGGCAAGGTGCAGCCGGGCACCATCGCCCAGGTCAACGTCGCCGCCTACCCGACCCGCTCGTTCGAGGGCGCAGTTCTCAAGGTGGAGCCCCAGGCCAGCCCGCAACAGAACGTCACCATGTTCCCCGTGCTGATCGACTTGGACAACCGGGAAGGTCTGCTGAAGCCCGGCATGAACGCCGAGGTCGAACTCGTGGTGGCGGACCGAACCGATGTCCTGACCATCCCGAACGCGGCCTTGCGCACCCCGGCCGACGTCCACGTCGCCGGCGGGGTAGTCGGGTTGAGCACCGAGCAGGTCGACGAGATGCTCGCCGCGTCGACGCTTCCGCCACGGCCCGGTAGCTCGGAAGGAGGCGCCGCGTCCGGCCCGGGTGGCATGTCCGAGGAGGATCAGCAGATGCTTCGCTCCATTATGACCAAGCGTCGCAACGGCGAGGAACTCAACGAGGAAGAGCAGGCCTTTCAACGCAAGATGATGCAGCAGTTTGCGCGCCGGGGCGGACCCGGCCGGGGTGGCCCCGGCGGCGGACAGCGGGGCGGCGGTCCCCGGGGTGGTCCGCCGGGCGGCGGCTTCGGCGGTGAACGTCCCCGCAGTTCGTCCATCGAATCGCAGTTCGGCGGCGATTTCATCGTGTACGCACTGCGAGACGAGCAGCCCGTTGCCGTTCGGGTACGCACCGGAGTCACCGACCTCGACCGCACCGAGATTGTCCTGGGGTTGAAAGAGGAGGACGAGGTGCTGATATTGCCGAGCGCATCGTTGATCCAGGCCCAGGAGTACTTCCAGCAGCGCATGCGCCGCTGGAACCAGAACCCGTTGATGAGCGGCTCCGGCTAGGACCGTTTACGCGATAGGATGAACTGAACGTGACCGGCTTCGAAACCATACGGGTCGCCCTGGAGTCGATCATCCACAATCTGCTTCGGTCGACGCTCACGATGCTCGGCATCATCATTGGCGTGGCGGCCGTCATCGCGATCGTGGCGCTGATCACCGGCGCCCAGCGGGCCGTCGACGAACAGATCTCGCAGCTCGGCGGCGCACGGGTGCTGTCGGTGCAACCGGGGCAGTCCTACTGGCGCGGCGTCGCGTCCTCGGACCGGGTGTCGATGACCATCGACGACTACGAAGCGCTGCGGCACGACGCCCACTACCTGTCGGAACTCGTGCCGGAGATCTCGGGCTACGGTCAGATCAAGTTCGGCAACCAGAACCTGAGCCACCGCATCAACGGCACGACGCCCAACTACCCCGACGTCCACCGCATCGAGTTGGAGCACGGCAGGATGTTCAGCGAGGGGGACGTGCTGGCGCACCGCCGAATGGCCGTGCTCGGCCAGGAGATTCCCGTCAACCTCGAAATGGAGCCCGAGACCATGCTCGGCCGGACCATCCTGATCAACCGCATCCCGTTCCAGGTCGTCGGCGTTCTCGAGCGCGTCGGCGCCCCTTGGATGAATCCCGACGACGACATCTTCATACCCATCACGACCGCGGAACAGCGCGTGATCGGGAATGACCGACTCGACCGTATGTCGGCCAAGGTCGCCGACGGCATCCCGCTGGAGACAGGCATGGTCGACGTCGAACGCGTTCTGCGGCGGGAACACAAGATCCGCCCCGGCGGCCAGAACGACTTCATGATCATGAACCGCGAGCAGTTCGTCGAGGCGCAGCAACAGTCGATGGCGATTTTCGCGTACCTGCTCGGCGGCGTCGCCAGCGTCAGCCTGCTGGTGGGCGGCATCGGCGTGATGAACATCATGCTGGTGTCGGTCACCGAACGCATCCGCGAGATCGGCGTCCGCAAGGCCCTTGGCGCGACCCGGCTCAACATCCTGACCCAGTTCCTCACCGAAGCGCTCACCATCGGCGCCCTCGGCGGCATACTCGGCATCGCCCTCGGTGCCGGCACCGCCGTGGCTATGGCCAAGCTCGCCGGCTTCAACACCTACGTGTCCGTCGAAGCCGTCATCCTCGCCGTCGGCGTGAGCGTCGGCGTCGGCCTCATCTTCGGCGTCTGGCCGGCCCGGCGGGCGGCGCAACTCGACCCCGTGGAGGCCCTGCGCCACGACTAGGGCACTTCGAGGACTTCCAACATGGACGCCTGCCTGCGCGCCCTAGCGACTCATCGACGTGGCGCACCGTAAGCCGAAGGCTGTCGACACCGGGGACGCTTGGCGTCTATAGTGTCCTTATGGTAGTCAGGAGATGTCCGAATGGTCGCTCAATTGCCGGTACCCCACCCCGGTCCGATGTCTCCGATGTCGGAACAGCCCCGCGTCCCCGACGGCGAGAGCCACGGCGCGACCCTGAGTGAACCCGTCGCGGCACCCTCAAGCCAAGACATACTCTCGCTTCTGACCTCAACCGCAGGCGCGGTCACGTCCCTGGTGCCGGAAGACGGCGACATGGTCGCGATGGTACGCCAAGGGTTCCCCGTCACGGCACTGGAGAATCTGGTCGCGGCTGTTGGGGCACCCCAAAAGGAAATTGCCCACGCGGTTGGCATTCCGGCGACGACTCTGGGCAGGAGGCGTCAGAACGGGCAATTGACGGCCATGGAGTCCGACCAGGTCGTACGCGTCGCTCGTCTGGTAGTCATGGCGCGTGCCATGATGGCGGGCGATGTCGACGCGGCGCGACGCTGGTTGACGACGCCACACCGATTGCTGGGCGACGAGACGCCGCTGCGCCGAGCGTCGACAGAGACGGGCGGACGTGAAGTGGAGCAACTCGTCGGCCGACTGCGCCACGGCGTCTTCAGCTAGCGGGGGCACCCTACGTAAGGCGAGTGATGATGCCACTACTGCATCGGAACTCGATTCGGGTGAGAGCCTTTTGCCGCGGACATCTGGAATAGTGCGGGTGGGCTGGCGGTTGGCGGCACCCGAGTTCGCTCGAACCGCCGAGGACATGCTGTCCGGCGAGGGCGCCCGGTTGTATGGCGGTCGTTGGAACAGTCCTGGCCGACCGGCGGTGTATCTCGGCGACAGTCTTGCGCTCGCGAGCATGGAATTGCTGGTGCATCTCGGCGAGGCCGAGGTTCTCGAGACCTATCGGAAGATGCCCGTCTACATTCCGGAAGACACGGTGATGCACATCGACCCAAACGAACTGCCAAAAGATTGGCCGACGGGTCCGCGCACCCCGACGCGCGCCATCGGAGACCGGTGGCTGGCCCTTGAACAGTCCGTTGTCCTGCAAGTTCCGAGTGCTGTTGTATCGGGCGAGAGCAACTTCCTCGTCAATCCGAACCACTCACGCTTCGGCGCGATCACCGCCGGATCTGTCTCGGATTTCCGTTTCGATGCAAGGCTCGCGCGTTGAGGCCCCTGCGGCAGCGAACCGACGGCTCTAGCAAATCAGCGAACGCGGATGCTGCTATTGGTCCGCTTCGATGTCGCTTGGAGGCGATGTCGTACCGCGCGTAGGACCAAAAACGCGTGTGTCCGGGAATCCTAACATGTTCACCGCCCCTTTTTCTGTAGGCTCCCGCGAAAATGGGGGTATGTCAAAACCTCGGCCCTCCCTCGCTTCCCGCGTTCCGCGCCTCCTTTGCCTTCGACAGGTCCCCTTCGATCATGGCGGTGGCCATGCGCACGAACTCGTCGCGCTCCTCGCCTTCCAGCTTCTTCTCGAGCACGACCGTGTACTTATACCAGCCGTCGAAGGCGGTCACGGCGGTCGCCCAGGTGCCATCCGAGTACTTGTAGGTCGTCACCGAACCGTCGTGGCCCATTATGTGCAGGTTGGGGTCGTCGAAGTGGACGCCGGCAATTTCGGATACCTCGGCATACAGCACGCCGCCGAACTTCGTGTCCGAAACGACATCAAGCCGCTCGATGCCGTTGCCAGGAAGCATGTCGAACGAGTAGCTGGCGGTCGTTGCGGGTATCTCGTCATATGCCGACAGTGACGACTGGCCGCTGCCCAGTTGTTCTGCCTCCCGCAGCAGGCTCTGCCCCCGTGGGGGGGTGGCTTGTTCGTACCATCCCCGTTCCCGTGCCCGCCGGATTTGTTCTTCCATTTCGGGCGGAATCATCTCCTCGATTTCCCGCGGATCGGGATCTGAGAACAGTTTATCCAGGAACTCTCTTGCCGCCGAGCGAGCGAGACCGCCCTTGATATTGTCGAGCGAGGCTATTCATGCCTTTGCAGTTGGCCCGGCTGAAATACCACCCCGGTGTGTGATCATCGCCGACCGCAATGGTCGGCGAAGCCACCCCGACGGCCAGAACGACCGCCTGTAGACTTTTGAGTCCCATTTGGGTTTCCCCCTTCAGCAAAAAATCACCTTCCCGATCGCGGGAGCGCTCGGCCAAACTCGAGGCTGTCGCTCAATTCGCTTAACCCGCTTTATCCGAACCCAAGAAGGAGAAACACCCATGCCATCCGCCACACTCCGCCTCGAAGCGGCACCCTTTGAACGCCGCGGCCTTCCTTTTCGCGCTGGGCCCCCGCCGCGTCGTCGTTGGTCTTGTCCGGCTGCTCGCCGACCGGATCGAGAACGGGCGGCTGGGCGCCGCCGCCGCTCGACATCGACCTCGCGATCCGGCGGCTGCCCGAGACGGCCTATGCGGCCAAGACGCGCAGGGTCTACGCCGGCGTACTCCGCGCCCTGAACAAGTGGCTGGACGGGCGGCCGGCCACCGACGCGCTGCTTGCCCGCTACCTCGGCGTGCTGTTCGACCGGGGCCACGCGCCGCCCAGCGCCGTACACCTCGTGGCGGCGGTGCACTACGCCGCGAAGGAGTGCGCCCGCGCGGGCCTGCGCTCAACGGACCCGGTCGGACCTGCCACGAAAGAACGGCTGGAGCGTTTCCACCGGGAGGGCGCGGAGCGCGGGACGGGCCAGGTACGGGGGATCTCGTGGAAGGAAGCCAAGGCGATGTGCAGATGCGCCGAGGCGCCCGGCGACCCGGCGGGCAAACGCGACGCCGCGATCATCTCCGTCATGTCGGACGCCCTGCTGCGGGTGGCCGAGGTTTCGGCACTGAATGTCGACGACGTGACGTTCCTCCCGGACGGCACGGCGCGGATCAACATCCAGCGCAGCAAGACGGATCAGCGCGGCCAGGGCGCGGTGCAGTACCTGCGCGCGGCCACGGTACGCCGCCTGCGGAGGTGGATCGTTGCCGGGGGCATCCGGTCCGGCGCCCTGTTCCGGGCGGTGGACCGGTGGGGCCGCGTCTCTGCGCGGGGTCTCGGGCCGGACTCGGTCCGCGCCGCGATCAAGCGCCGCGCGAAGGAGGCCGGGATCGAGGGCCGGGTGTCCGGCCACTCGCTGCGGATCGGCTCGGCGCAGGAGCTGGCCGAGAGGGGCACGTCGCTCGCCGAGTTGCAGAAGGAGGGACGCTGGAAGGATCCGTCCATGCCGGCGCTCTACATACGCAACCAGGAGGCGTCCCGTGGCACCGTGGCGCGGCTACGGGGGGATACCGGAAAAAAGTCGAAAAAAGCGCTTGCGGCGTCCGAAACGGTGGTGGTAGAGTCCGGATAAAGCGGGTTAACCAGATGATTTTGTTCACATTTGTCGAATGGGGCAAGAATGTCGTTGATGCGTGCCGTAGTTGACCCCGGCACGTAGTTCAAACGGGGGCGGGCCCCCGACTCTACGATGGTCGACTAGTGCCCGGAAGACTGCGTCGCAGCGTTTCCCCTATTCTTCCGGCTGCGGCCGTCGATTCCGAACGATAGCGCAGGCGAACCGTGTAGACATCGTCACCGGTAAGCACTCCGCCGCGTCCGAACAGCCGTCCGTGCTGCCAGTTCGATAGGCCGAGTTCGGGTTTGCCGAGGGCGAACTGACCGTCCACCCAGCGGGTGTGGTCATCGCCTACGAAGGGCGAGTCCAGGGCGTTGAAGAACCGCTCGTGCTCGGCGGCGTCGTTCGAGAGGAGCGTCCCGACAAGGCGCGGACTCAGGTCGTTGAAGAGCCGCACCGCCTCGTCCAGGGAGTCGACGCCAACGATGCTGACTTCGGGCGTTTCCTCCCACTCCCACTCGGCACCCAAGTCCGCCGTCCCGATCGTCTCCGCCTGCGGTTCGCGAACCGGTCCCCCGGCCCGAACCACGTCGACCTCGCCAGCGAACAGGGAGTCGGGCATCAGGCCTTCGCTGCCTCGTGCGACGTGCACCTTGAACACGGCGCCCCTCGCTTCGCCAGCCCGGCGCAAACCCCGGAGTACTGCATCGGCCAGCCGTGACTGTCCCGGCCCGTTCACGAGGCAGCAGGTGTTTAGGGTGTTGCAGACCTTACGGTCCAGGGAGCGGAACACCGCCTCTTCCACGGCATCTTCGTCGACACTGTCCGAAACCACCATCCATGCGCCCCCCGTGCCGTGCAGGCTTACCGGCGTACCCGCGCTGCGGGCGAGCGACCCCAAGGCGGCCACGGCCGGGCCCGATCCGCGGGCCACCGCAAGCGACAACCGGCGATCCAGGAACAGGGCCCAACCGGCGGCATGCGCCGAACTGTCCACCAGCGAGACGGCTCCGGCAGGGAGCCCGGCCTTTGCCAGCGCCGGTGCGATGGCAACCGCCATGATCGTCCGGGCGGTGGCCAGCGCATCACTGCCGATCCGGAACACAACCGTGTTGCCGCCGCGCAACACCCCGCAGGCGTCGGCCAGTACGTTGGGTCGACCTTCGAATACGAAGGCGACCACACCGAGCGCAGCGCCCACCAAATCGACCTCGAAGCCATCCCGGCGCACCGTGTCGAGCACGGCACCCCGGCGTGAAGGCATCGATGCCCACCCGCGCAGGCCCTCGATCATCTTCTCGCGCATGGACTCCGACACGCCGAGGCGCGTCGTCGACCGGCCGAGTCGCCGCGCGTTCTCCACGTCGCCGGCGTTGACCGCCGCCACCTTGTTCCAAACGCCGTCGTCCGCCAACGCGCTCACCGCGTGGTCGTAGAAAGCGACGATCGCTTCGTCGGCGACCCCGGCCATGTCCGAGAAGGCAGCCGCGGCGGTATCCACGGCAGCGGTTGCGGTACGGAGTTCAGCGGCCGGAATGTGGAGCAGCCCGGCTTGGGAGTCGGCGACCATACGGTCCCCCGACCGAAATGCCGCTGCCAAGTCACCGTCCAGGGTGAAAGCCTGGCCGTCGGCGGCGAGAATCCGTGTGCCTTGCTTCAAGTCGTCCATGGAGGCGCGTCGGTACCCAGGTTGCCCGATTCTACGGTTACGGCACGCGGTGTTCGATCCGCAGCTTGACCGGTTCGCCGCCGCGCTTTCCAGCCGCCACGTCGCTCTCGAGGTCCCCGGTTCGCGCCGAAGGCGAGCCGCCGAGACTCACCCGTGCGAGCAGTTCCACGGAGTCCAGGTCGGACAGGCTGTGCCCCGGCATCATGGCGTCGGCGTCGGTGAGTTCGATCCGCGCCGGCAGGTCGCCCACTGTCAAGCGTCGCACGGCCAAGGGCGGACGCGGGGCATCGGGATCCCGGGCGATGACAAAAACCGGCGTACCGGGATCCACGTTCGGGAACGCCCCCAGCGAAACCGCAACCGTGATGGCCGTCGGCGGATCGGGGTCGGCTTCCGCCGAATCCGGCAGACGCGACCGGGCCAGCGCCAGGATCTCCGCGAGTTCTCTTCGGCGTTCCGCAGCGATGGGCTGGCGCAACACGCGCGTTAGGTGGGCGATTGCCTCCGGGAAGTCCCTGCGGTGCAGGGCATCCACGGCCAACAGTTCCAACATCGTCGGATGGTCGGGCTGTTCCGCCAACACGCGATCGACGATGATGCGCGTTGCAGGAGACATCTGGCCGCCGTCCGCCCGGTACCGGGCCTGGGCCCAGGCGACACCGACCTCCGCTACCGGTCCCGCCACATCGTGAAGCGCGGCAAAGGCCTCGGCGGCACCCTCGTAGTCCTTCAGCTGCATTCGCAAATGGCCCAGCACGAACCAGGAGTTGACATCCCCGGCCTCCCGGGCCAAACGACTCTCCAAGGCATCTTCCAGCGCCCGCATCTCGCTTGGGTTGTCGCCCTGCATGATCTCCGATGCCCGCGAGAGCAGCGGCGCCCCGGGTTCGCCCCAGACGACATAAAGGCCAATCGCGACAACGAGCGTCGCCACCGAGCCCGCGACAAGTGGGAGCAGCGGCACGCGACCGGCGGGTTCCGCGTCGGACGAGCCGAGTTGCGCCGACTCGTCGAGGTGGTCCAAGGCGAGTTCCTCCTCAAGGGCGGCACGTTCGTTCGCGTCGAGATCCTGGGCGTCGGCTTCACGCTTGAGTTCAACGCGGCGATCGGCAAACAGCGCGGACGCGGTGTCCGGCTCGCGGGCGCGTCCGGTTCGGCAGGCGACGGTCACCACGCCGATCACCGCGAGCACGCCCAGCGCGCAGGCGGCGAGATAGACCTCCATCAGGTCCTGTCCCGAAGAAGGCGTCTGGCTCTGTCGAGGTCGTCCGATGACGTCGCGCTGGCCGCGCTTCGTCGCGCTACCCGCATTAGGACGTAGATACCGACGACGAGCAGCACCACGGGCGAGAACCAGAGGAACCACGTCGACGGCTTGAACGGCGGATCGTAGAGCACGAAGTCGCCGTAGCGTTCCTGGAGGTGGTCGCGAATGGCGTCGTTCGTGGCGCCCTCCTCCATCAGCCGGCGGACGGTGCGGCGCAGGTCCACCGCGATGGGCGCCCCCGAACTGGCGATGGACTCGTTCAGGCACTTCGGGCAGCGAAAGTCGGTGATCAGGCGCTGGTAGCGTTCGTAGGTCTCGGGATCGGGGAAATCAAAACCGTCGATTGCCGACCCGCCGAGACAGGTGGCAACCGCGAAAGCCAAGGCGAAGCCAGCGGGGCGGTTCATTCCGCGTTGCCGCCGGAGTCGTCAAGCGCCGCGATCCGAGGGGCGAACTCGTCGTCCCATACGCTGCGGTTCACGTCGCCGACATGCTTGTAGCGGATGACGCCGACAGCGTCGACGAGAAAGGTCTCGGGCGCGCCGTAGACACCGAGGTCGACGCCTAAGTCGCCGCTGCCATCCACGACATTGAAGTCGTAGGGATCGCCGTATTCCTTGAGCCAGGCGCGGGCCTGAGACGAAACGTCCTTGTAGTTGATCCCAACGATGGATAGCCCCGTCTCCCGGCGGATCCTCATGAGCTCGCCGTGCTCGGCGAGGCAGGTCGGGCACCAGGTCGCCCAGACGTTGACCAGCCGGATTTCGCCCAGCAGGCTGCTCCGGGAGGCCCGCTCCCCCGGTGCACCCGTCAGCACCGGCAGGTCGAACGCGGGAAACGGCTTGCCCAAGAGCGCCGACGGCAGGAGCTTGGGATCCCGCAGCGTGAACCCGAGTAAGAGCACCACCGCGAGGATGCCGAATACCGTTACCGGCAGGAACAACCTCGCGCGGTTCATGGCGTCGCCGGTTGCGCCCGGCCGGTACCGGGGACCGAGGTGGCCGTTCGGTGCGCTCGTTTGGCCAGTCGACGATAACGCGGGTCGGTAATCGCCAGAATGGCGCCGAAGCCCATGAGCAGGGCGCCGAGCCAGACCCAGCGCACCAGCGGCTTGTCGTTGATGCGGACTCCCCAGGAGCCGTCCGGCAGGCGTTCCCCCAGGGTGATGTAGAGGTCGCCCAGGAACCCCGGTGCGATGCCGGCCTCGGTCATGACCTGGTCCCGGGCCGGGTAGTGGCGCTTTTCCGGGTACAGCGTTACCCCGGTGCCGGTCGTGAACTCCACCCGATCCGCCGTGTAGTTCGGTCCCGCGACGCGTTCGACACGATTCAGGCGATAATCGATGCCGTTTAGCGTCACGCTGTCGCCGACGTCCATACGGGCATCCACGACGTGGGAGAACTCGCTCGTGACCCCGATCCCGATGAGGCTCACGGCGAAACCCAGGTGGGCGGTCACCATGCCCAGGTAGCTTCGGGTGAGCGACCGGCGGCGCTTGCCGATGTCGGCCGCATGGGTCATGGCGATCCACAGTCCGAGCCCGACGGCAAACATCGCACCGACGGCGATCGCGCCGCCGAGCACGAGGGGCAGCAGCACGCCGAGAGCCAGGGCCACCAGGAGCATGAGACCGACATTCCTGAACAGCACGACGGGTGTGCGCCGCCAGCGCGACACCGGCATCGTGGCTAGAACGGCTGCCAGCAGCAAGGCCAGGGGCACGAACGCGCGGTTGTAGTAGGGCGGGCCGATGGATGATTTTTCGCCGGCGGTCACCGCCTCGTAGGCCACCGGGTAGAGCGTGTAGATGAGGATCACCGCGAGCGCCAACACGAGCAGCATGTTGTTGCCGAGCAGCATCAACTCCCGGGACAGGCCCCAGTATTGCGCCCGGGCCCGGATCGCCGGCGCACGCAGACCGTATAGGACCAAGGCGCCGCCGACCGCTACCACCAGGAAGGCGAGCAGATACAGCCCGCGCTCGGGATCCACCGCAAACGCGTGGACCGAGGTCAATACCCCGGAGCGCACGATGAACGCGCCGAGCAGCGACAGCGAGAACGCGGCGATGGCGAGGAATACGGTCCAGCTCTTGAAGGCACCCCGCTTCTCGGTGACCGCCAGGGAGTGGATCAGCGCCGTCCCGGCGAGCCACGGCATGAACGACGCGTTCTCGACCGGATCCCAGAACCACCAGCCACCCCAACCCAGTTCGTAGTAGGCCCACCAGCTGCCGAGCGCGATGCCGACGGTCAGAAACGCCCACGCGACATTCGCCCAGGGCCTCGTCCAGCGCGCCCATACGGCATCCAGACGACCGGCCAACAAGGCGGCCACCGCGAACGCGAACGCCACGGCGAAGCCGACGTACCCCAGGTAGAGCATGGGCGGGTGGACGATCTGCCCGAAGTCCTGCAATAGCGGATTGAGGTCGGCACCCTCGGCGGGTCCGCCGATCAGCCGTTCGAACGGACTGCTGACGCTTAAGAGAAACAGCAGGAAGCCGGCGTTCAACAGGCCCAACGTCCCAAGCACCCTGCCGTGGATCTCTCTGGGAACCCGCCCGCCGGCCAAGCTGACCGCCCAGGTCCAGGCGGCGAGCATCAGCGTCCACAGCAGGAACGAGCCCTCGTGACCGCCCCAGACGGCGGACACCTTGTAGTACCAGGGAAGCGCGGTGTTCGAGTTCTCGGTCACGTAGAGCACCGAGAAGTCGCTGACCACAAACGCGTAGACCAGCGCGCAGAATCCCAGGCCCACGGCGAGGAATTGGGCGAACGCCAGCACGCCCGCAATCCGGGACCAGTTGACGTTCGTCGCGCTCAGGTAGCCGACGACCGCAAGTCCCGCGGCCATGCCGAGCGCAAGAATCGTCGCGAAGTGGCCCAGTTCGACGATCATTCGACGCCAGCCTCCGGGGGGTCCTGCGCAGGCCAAGCATGGAATACCGCCTTCACCAGGGTCGCCAGCGGTATGGCGAAGAACACCCCCCAGAACCCCCACAGCGCGCCGAATACCAATACCGCCGCGATGATCGCGATGGGGTGGAGATCGACGACTTCCGAGAACAACAGCGGCACCAGCACGTTGCCGTCGAGACCCTGGATGACCAGGTAGGCCACCATCAACACCAGGAAGTCCACGCTCCAGCCGAATTGAAGCAGTCCCACCGTGGCCACCGGGATCGTCACCACGATCGCGCCGACGAAGGGAATCAGCACGGAAACGCCCACCACCAGTCCAAGGAGCGCCGCGTAGTTCACTTCGAGGAACCAGAACGTCAGGTACGTCACCATGCCCACGATGACGATTTCGATCAGCTTGCCGCGCAGGTAGTTCCCGATCTGGAGGCTCATCTCGCCGCCGACCTCGTTCAGGAGGCGACGTTTCCGGGGTAGCAGGGACGCGAAGGCGGCGAGCATCCGGTCGCTGTCCTTCAGAAAGAAGAACAGGGCGACCGGGGTGAGGATGAAGAACAGCATGATCCCGAGGACGTTCGACAGCAACGCCACGACGTCCTGCACCAGGTCCGCACCAAAATCGACGACCTGCTGATTCAGCGCGCCGATCCAACCGCTTGCCGTGGTCTCGGAGAAGAACTCCGGATAGCGCCGGGGCAGTTCGGAAGCCAGATCGCGAAGCTGTTCGAGAAACCCCGGCAGCGCGTTCACGAGGTCGCGCAGTTGCTGCCATACCAGGGGGAGAATGACGATGACCAGGGCCGTCAGCACGCCTAGGAAGAGCAGTTCCACCAACCCCACCGCAGCGAGACGCGGCACCCGCCAGGCCACCAGGCGAGCGACAACCCCCCGCAGCAGGAAGGCGAAGGCGAGACCAGTCAGGATCGGCGTGAGCACCGCGCCGAAGAAGATCAGGATCAGGAGCGCCGCAGCCAGGAACACCACGAGGAAGATCGCTTCCTCGTTCGCGAAATAGCGGTTGATCCAGCCGCTGATAATCTTGACGAATTTCATCGCCGTCAAGCCGTCACGCATCGCCCCAAAGCCGGGTAGGCCGCGCCCGAAGAACGCGCCTTCGCTGTGCGCCCACTCCGCCTCCGGCCCAGCCACGCCGACCGCCCACGAACCAAACGCCACGGCCGCAGGTTCCCTTTGGCGCTTGTTTCATGGGAGTGTGGTTTTCGGACGGCCTTTCTCAAGCAGGTAGTAGTACCGACCGTCCTCCTGCCGCGACTCCAGGAGCGGATGGCCGCTTTGCGCCGAGAACACCTCGAAGTCGCGTACCGATCCCGGGTCTGTCGCAACCACCTCCAGATGGTCGCCCGGTTGGAGCGCGTTCAAGGCCTGTTTGGCCTTCAACAGGGGCATCGGGCAATTGAGACCGGTGGCGTCGAGACGCGCCGACGGTTTCGATTCGGTCATGGCCGGATTATGGCACCGATGGACTCGGGAATGGTCATATGGCGTATGATCACGCCCTCTGGATTCTCGTCCGCGGCAATGCGTTGCCACTCGAGTCAAGTTTCGATGCCGTATTGTTGCCGTCACTCGTCGAGCCGGAGTGCCGCCGCTAGGCTTGCCAATGGCTGCATGGTTCGATTGTCGTTGCGCGGCTTGTCCGTCCTGACCCTGTCCTTCGCCGTTGGCGCCGCCCAGGCGGCGGAACTGCCGGAACTGGGCGACCGGTCTTCCGGACTCGTATCGCCCACCACCGAACGGGAACTCGCCCAGATAGCGTTGAAGCAGATTCGCTCCAGCGTCGACACGATCTCCGATCCGATCCTCAAGTACTACGTCAAGGTCAATGTCCACCGCCTCGCGGAGTTTTCGGGCATCAGCGAGCCCGCGCTGACGACCGTGTTGATCGACAACCCGCAGATCAACGCGTTCGCCGTGCCGGGGGGCATCGTCGGGATCAATCTCGGCTTGTTTCTATACGCCCATGACGAGAGCGAATACTCGGCGGTCGTGGCGCACGAACTGGCCCACTTGGGCCAGCGCCACTACGCCCGCAGCGTCGAGCAGCAGCGCGCCATGACGCCCTGGATGCTCGCCGGTCTACTCGCCTCCCTTGCCATCGCGGCCGGCGGGGGCGGTGAAGCCGGGATGGCCGCGCTGTTCGGCACCCAGGCATACGCCCAGGACAAGGCGCTGCGTTTCAGTCGCTCCCGGGAGCAGGAGGCCGATCGCATCGGCCTCAACACCTTGGAACGCGCCGGTCTCGACCCCGACGCAATGGCGCGCATGTTCGAGCGCATGCAGACGGCCTTTCGTTTCGTGGACAAGCCACCCGAATTCCTGCTCACCCACCCGCTTACCGAGTCCAGGATCACCGACGCGAGGAACCAGGCCGAGCGTTTCGATTCCCGGTCCGTCGAACCCTCCCTAGACTACCAGTTCATGCGTGCACGTGCCCGGGTCCACTACGCGGAATCGCCGCGCCATGCAGTGGCGGAAGCCCAGTCCCTGCGCAGCGGTGGCGACGCCGACTCCTACGCCCTTGCCGTCGCACTGTCGCGGGCCGACCGTCACGACGAGGCGGTCGAGGCCGCCCGCCGAATCCTCACGGCGCACCCGGACAGCCTGTTGATGGTGGCTTCGTTCGCCGAAATCCTGATTGCGGCAGAACGGCTCGACGAAGGCCTGGCGCTGCTATCCGACAGACTGCGAATCAATCCCGACAACGAACCGCTGACCTACCTCAAGGCCGAAGCATTGGACGCCGCCGACCGCCACGCAGAGGCCGCCGACTTGCTATGGGTGCATACCCGTGTCAATACCGACGACGTGGACGTCTGGCACTTGCTGGCCGAGACCGCCGGTCTTGCCGGCGACACGATCGGCGTCCATCGGGCGCACGCCGAGTACTTCGCCCTGTTCGGCGCCTATCGACAAGCCATCCAGCACATCGACTTCGCCCGTCGGCTGGTGGACGACGACGACCGACCACTGCGCGCTCGCCTGGACCAGCGCGTGCTCGATCTCAGAACGGAATACGAAGCCGCGTTGGAACAGAGCGGGCCCGGACCCGGCTAGAGAACGGACTCGACGTTCACCGGCAACACGAGTCGGGCTTGGGCACCGCGCCTGTCCAACCGGTTCCGAAGGGTCAGCGACCCGCCGTGGTTCTCGGCGATGTGGCGACTCAGCGTCAACCCGACGCCGGTACCGTGCGGTTTCGTCGTGTAGAAGGGCACGAACAGGTTTTCCGTGTCCGCCAGGCCCGGCCCTTGGTCCACCACGAGAACCTCGACGGTGCCGCCGTTTCTAACCCATCCCACCGCAACACCGCCACGCGCGTGCGCCTGGAGGGAGGCGTCGACTGCGTTCGCCACCAGGTTGATCAGTGCCTGTTCGAGTTGGTCTCGATCCGCTCTCAAGGTGACCTTGGGCCCCCGGCGCACACAGACCGGCAGCCGGCTCTCCAGCGCGACGACCCGATCGATCCAAGCCTCGACATCGACATCGGCGAGCACCGGCGGCGGCAGCCGTGCCAATTGCGCATACGTCCCCATGAACCGACGCAGCGAGTCCGATCGCGTAAGAACGATATCCAGCCCCCGCTGGGCATCCCGCGCCCAGTCCGGGCGGGGTTCCCGCTCAACCAGATCACGGACGCTCGCCGCGATGGACGAAATCGGTGCCAGCGAGTTGTTGATCTCGTGGCTCAACACGCGCACCAGCCGGCGCCAGGCTTCCCGTTCCTCGGTGCGCAGGGCCGTCGACAGGTCCGTCATCACCACCAGGGTCAAGCGCTCCCCCTCCATGCGGATGGCGCTGCGCCGGATCTGCCAACGCCGACTACCCGTTGAGTCCTCCCGCGCGATCGTGCGCGGCGCCTCCCCTTCAAGGGTCTCCTCGAGGCCGAGCTCCGACGCCGCCTTCCCAGGGAGTGCGCCGGTGACGTGGCCGGTCAACCTCTCGGCTGCTTGATTGGCCAACCGCACCTGACCCGTGGCATCGAACGCGACGACGACGACATCGATCTCCTCTAGGACGCGACGAAGGAGATTGGTCGCCTCCACCGCGCCAAGCCGCTGTTCGCGAAACATGCGCTCCAGGGCATTCACCTCGGACAACGTCGCGGCCATGAAGTCCCCCCCGCCTTCGTCCCGGGCGCGCATCGAGAATTCGCCCTCGCGCAGCGCCGCCAGCATGTTGGCGACCGTCGCCATCGGTCGGTTCACGCGGACCCTCAGGTAGTGCGCAAGGCCAATCCAAGCCACGAGCAGAGCCAGCCCAAGCGTCCACCGAAGGCCAGCGGGGTAGTCCCCGATCAACAACAGGACGAGTGCAAGGGCCGAGGCCGGCAAGCCAACGAGCAACGCCAGCAGGAGAGTCCGTTGGTCAAGCGTCAGCCGCGCTCGTCGCATGAAGGTCACTCGCTCGCTGGCATAGCCGACGCTTCCCGCAGCGACCGCGAAGCGGTCGCGTCATGTGCGAGGCAGGCCGTGGCGCTGCACCTTCCGGTACAGAGCGGTCCGGCTCAGACCGAGGTCGCGCGCCGCCCGGGTCATGTTGCCGCCGTGCCTCTCCAGTGCCTTGCCGACCAAGATTCGTTCCGCCTCCGCCAAGGTCAGCGTCTCGAACCGCAGTTGACGCTCACCTGCACTACGCAGGCCCAGGTCGCCGCTGCTCACCCAAGAGCCTGGAGACACCAGGACCGCCCGTTCGACCGCGTGCTGCAATTCTCGTACGTTGCCCGGCCACGGGTGGCGCCGAAGGACGTCCATGGCTTCGGCGTCGAAACCGTCGAATTCCTTGCCGTAGCGCATTGCCTCCCGGGCGAGGAAACGCACTGCCAGGGCTTCGAGATCCTCCGGTCTTTCGCGCAGTGGGGGCAGATTGATCTCCACGGTGTTGAGGCGGTAGAGCAGATCCTCCCGGAAGTCGCCGTTGCCGATCGCGGCTTCGATGTCCGCGTTGGTGGCGGAAAGCACCCGCACGTCGACCTTGCGGGAACGGGTCGACCCGACGCGTTGCACCTCGCGGCTCTCGAGAACCCGCAACAGCTTCGCCTGCTGCCCATAGGGCACGTTGGCGATCTCGTCCAGGAACAGCGTGCCCTGGTCGGCGAGTTCGAAGCAGCCCGCCCGGTCGCTCTTCGCATCTGTGAACGCGCCCCGGACATGCCCGAACAACTCGCTCTCGAAGACGCCTTCGCTGAAACCGCCGGCATTCACGGCCAGAAACGGCTGCGAGGACCGCCGCGACGAGGCGTGCAGCCACTTCGCGACCACTTCCTTGCCCGTGCCGTGTTCGCCGGTGATCAGTACATTGGCATCCGACGGGCCGACGCTGGCCATGAGGTCGAGAATCGGACGCATGGTCCTGGACTGGGCCACGAACTCCTGCATAGGCAATTCGTTGCGGTGACGATTGGCGTCCGCGAGGCGTTGGTTGTGACGTTTGGCCTTCCCCAATTCCAGCTGAGTCCTGATCGTGGCGATCAGACGGGCGTTGTCCCAAGGCTTCTCGATGTAGTCCTTCGCACCCCGGCGCATGGCCTCCACGGCGCCATCGACGCTGCCCCAAGCAGTCATCACAACCACCGGGAGATCCGGATCCAGTTGCCGTACCCGCCCCAAGAGGTCCATCCCCTCCTGGCCCGACGTCGTGTCGCGGGTGTAGTTGAGATCCATTAGCAGGGCGTCGGGCGGTCGTTTCTCCAGAACACGCACGACCTCATCCGGAGAATTCGCGGCGTCGACGAGGAAGCCCCCGCCCTTGAGGAGCAGGCGCAGGGCTTCGACGACGTCGGCCTGGTCGTCCGCAACGAGGATCCGAGGTTTGTTCTCGCTCATATGACCATGCCCACTCACCGGTCAAGAGGAACGACGGAGTGTCGCGCCGACACCCGACCGATGTCACTCAATCCGCAGGGCGTCCATCGGCTCAAGCCGTATCGCTCGTCCCGCCGCAATCCAGGTCGCCAGCAACGCGGCGAACACAAGCAATCCCGCGCCGACGAGGTATACCAGGGGATTGGTTGGCGCAACACCATACAGAACGCCCCGCAAGGCGTCGCCCGCCGCGAGGCTTGCCAACAAGCCCAGCCCGAGCCCAACAGCGAGCAGCTTCGCGGTCTCCTGCACGATCGTCCGACGCACCTTCGCGGGCGTTGCCCCGAGCGCCAAGCGGACGCCGATTTCGCTGCTGCGCCGCGCTACCAGGTAACCGACGACGCCGTAGACACCAACGACAGCCAACGTCAGCGCCGCCGCCGCTGCGATTGCCAGCAGCGTCAACAGGAAACGGGTCTGCCGCAAGGAGTACGCGAGGACTTCGCGCATCGTCCCGGCTTTCTCGACGGCGATTTCCGGGTCTAGGGACTTGAGAATCCGGCGCAACTGCGGCAGGACGGCGGTGGGTTCCGACAACCGGGTTCGAACCACGATGGTCATTGCCCCGTAGTACCAGGGCGGCTGGCCCGGAATCTGCACCAGCGGGTAGTACACATGTACGGTGGGGTCGTCCGTCAACGGCCTTTCCCGCACCGAGAGCGGCCCGGACCGCCATGTCGTGCCTTGCCGTCTCGACGCGTGCGAGCAGCAGGCACGCGATGTCCGCCCAGGCAACGGCAAGCAGCAAGCCGGCGGCGCCGAACAGGATGCTCAAGACCGCTGCGGCATCGCCTACGATGTAGGTCTTCAAGCCCTCGAGGCGGGTCCGGAAGCCGAACCGCTCAAGGAAGTCTTCCCAGTAGACGTCGGGATAGGCATCCGGGAGTTTCGACGTCAGGCCGTCGATCTCCGTCTGGGCGCCCGGCAGCGTCGCATCGGGGCGGAGTTTCGCGACGACGAACAAACTGTGCTGGTTGTAGTGCGGGCCGCTCGGATTGATGACTTTCGGCAGCCATACATCCGTGTCGTCCGTGAGCTTCTCGCCAAGCGGTTCGATGACGCCGATGATCGGAACGGCAAACGCGGGGCCGCCGATCGCGCCGGAGTCGAGATGGACCTTCTTGCCGACGATGTTCGCATCGGCACCGAACTGCGTCTCCCAGAAAGCGCGGGAGACAACCGCGGCAAGCGGTGCCCCGGGATCGTCATCCGTCTCGACGAAGGGACGCCCGACGATCGGGCGGGCGCCGAGCATCCGGTGGACGCCCGCCGTCGCAATGGAGATTCGCGCCCGGACGGTTGAACTCGCGCCCTCCGGTCGCACGCTCGCGACCTGGTACTCCATCGCGCCGATGTCCGCAAACGATCTGGCGTGTTGCCTGAAGTAGACGAACTGCGCCGACGAAGCGCCCCACTCCGCGTCCTTTCCGGCACCCGGTACCTCACTGTGCACAACCACCAACCGGTCGGCATCGGGATAGGCCAGCGGATCGACAAGGGCCTGTTTGACCAGGGCAAAGACCGTCGCCGTCGCCCCGATCCCCAAACCGAGCACGAGCACGGCGACGACCGTGAATCCGCGCGCACGCGCGAGGCCCCGCGCCGCCTGGCGGAGTTCCGTTGGCCAAACAAGGGACATGGTCGCTATCACTCCGTTCGCAATGCATCCATCGGTGTAATCCCCACGGCGCGGTTGGCCGCGAGCCAGCTTGCTCCTAGCGTTGCCACGGTGACGACCACTATGGCAATGGCGTACACCCGTAGGTCCGTGGGCGCGACGCCGAACACCAGCCCGCGCAGTGTCGCGCTTGCGGCAATGCTGCACGCGACACCGATCAACAATCCCGTCGCAATCAACTTCGCCGAACCCGCGACCACGATGCGGCGAACCTGGTCGGGGCGCGCGCCCAACGCCACGCGAACGCCGATTTCACTGCTGCGCCGGGCGACCAGGTAGGCAACAAGACCGTAGAGGCCCACTACCGCGAGACCTAGAGCCGTGCACGCCGACACCGAGATCAGGACCAAGGTGAAGCTCAATCGTGCCATCGAACGGTTCACCAGTTCGGACATCGTCCACGCTGCGCCGACCGCAACCGTCGGGTCGATGTCTTCGATCAGTTCCCGCAGCCGTGGCACGACGGCTGCCGGCTCGCCGTTGGCGGTACGAACCACAAAGTCGATTCCCCCGAAGTACCAACCTGCGTCCCCAGGTATGGGCGCCAAGGGGTAGTAGATCAGGTTGTGGGGCTTTTCCTGAACGGAGCCCCGGAACACGTCGCCGGCGACCCCGACTACCCGATACCAGTAGACGGATCCACCGTACGGTGAAACACGCTTGCCGAGGGGGTTCTCGCCCGGCCAGAAACGCTCCGCGAAAGCTCTGCTGACAACCACGACGCCTTCGGCGGGATTGTCGAGATCCGCATGGGTGAAGCCTCTACCCCGGACCAGCGGGATACCAACCGCCTCGAAGTAACCGGGAGTGGCCACGGCCTGGGCGGCGCAGTAGGTCAGCCCTGCCGCCTCGACACGCTGGTACACGGCCGGTTCATCGAAGCCTTGTTGTACGCAGCCATGCCCGGTGAACCTCGAGAACGGGACAGCGGTCGTGGCACCGACAACCGCGACCCCGGGGAGTGCCTCGATCCTTTGAAGTACCTGCTTCACGAACGGCCACCAGTTGGACATGTCCTGCTCGCCGTGAAACGTCTTGATCGACACCGAACCCTCGGTTTCGATCCCCGTATCCGTGGCACGCAGGTTGCGGAAGCTCTCGACGAACAGCGCCGCGGCAACAATCAGCACGAGCGACAGGGCGACCTGGCCCACGGTCATTGCGGCGCGAAGCCGTTGGCTCTCGCGGCCAGTGCCGCGCACGCCGCGTCCCGCGTGGGCCGTGCCGGTTGCGTCGACCCGCCAGGCACAAAAACCCGCCAGCACCAGCGCGACCACGAGCGACAACCCTGCGAGGAACGCGAACACACCGCCGTCGAGCGCCACCTCGTCCATGCGGGGTATCCGCCACGGCGTCGCCAAAGTTGCCCACTGGACCATCCAGTAGCCTGCCAAGAGGCCCAACAGGCCGGCTGCGAGCGCGATCAACGCGCTGTATGCGGCGAAATGGCGAAAGATGGCAAGGCGGCTTGCACCCAGCGCGACCCGGACGTCGATTTCGGCCCGGCGGACTTCCGCCCGGACCAGAAACAAGCTGGCGGCATTGACAACGGCGACCAGCAGCAGCAGAACCACACAACCGTGGATCAACCACAGGTTGCGGATGATCGGCCCGACCACGAACGACTTGAGATCGTGGGCGCGCGTTCGGAAACCGTACTTCTCGAAGAGCGCTTCGGAGTATGCATCGGGATAGCTGTCGACGAGGCCGCGCGTGAGTCCGTCCAGTTCGGCTTGCGCCTGGCGAAGCGAAACGTCGGGGGCAACCTTCGCGAGCAGACTCCAGGCGTGCGGACCGCGCGCTGCCGGATCGAGCCGCATCGGGAGCCAGATGTCGGGCCGCTCGGGCTCGCCGCCGTGGCCGCTGGAGGGCAACGCCACACCCGAAGCCAGCACTCCCACGATCTCGTAGGGTGGCGCCGTCAGCTCGAAGTACTGGCCAAACACGCCGGTCTGCATGGGAAGCGTCATGCCGATAATGTTCGGGTCGCCTCCGAAACGACGCTGCCAATAGCCGTGCGAGACCACGGCGATGGTTGGCGCCGCCAGCTCGTTGTCCGCTGCCTGAAGCCCTCGACCGAGCACGGCGCGCGCACCAATCAACCCCTGCACGCTGGCGCTCGCCACGGTGACCTGCGTGCGCTCCACGCCACCCGGCGACTCGATGTTCATCCCCACCGTTCCGTAGAGACCGATGCCGGCCAACGTCCGGGCCTTGTCGCGAAACTGGTAGTACTGCGGGAACGAGCCCTGCCATTCGGCATCCGTGCCGGCCCCGGGCACCTCGCTGCGCAGCATCACCAGGCGCTGGGCGTCCGGGTAGCCCAGCGGGTCCAGGACGATGTCCTTGATCAAGGTATGCGTGGCCGTTGCGGCACCGAGACCGACCCCCAGCGTGAGCACGATCGTAGCGGTGAAACCCGGTGTGCGCGCCAAGCTTTGGATCGCTTGACGGCATTCCAAAAGCCATCGCGAGAACGCCACCCTCACGCCACTTGCTCCGTCGACCAAGTGCCGTGGAAGTCGGCGTAGAGCGGGTGTCTTTCCATCAGTTGGCGGTGATCGCCGACATCGATGCCAACCGCGTCCATGACCATCACGCGCTTCGCACGCAATGTCGCCGACATGCGATGCGCGACCACGATCAGCGTGTTGCCGGTCGCCATGAAGGCCCGTTCCGCCCTGTCCTCGGCGGCCGGGTCCAAGTGGCACGTGGCCTCGTCCAGGACGACGATCGGTGTCGCCGCGAGATGCGCCCGGACCAACGTCACCAACTGCCTCTCGCCCGCTGACAGTCCCGATTTGGCGAGATCGATCTCGACATCGAAACCACCAAGCCGGTCCAACACCCGCTCGAGCCCAACGGCCTGGGCGGAGGCGGCCAGATCCTCGTCCGAGGCCGATGGCCGCAGGTAGGTCAGGTTGTCGCGCAGAGACCCCGAGAATACATAGGCTTCCTGGGGAACCAGCGTGACGAGTCGGCAACGGTCCCCGCCCAGATGCAATGAGGTGCCGTCGACTTCCACGACACCTTCATCTGGAACCAGTACACCCGCGAACAGGGCCGCGAGCGTCGACTTGCCGATCCCGCTCGGGCCAACGATGGCGATGTGGTCGCCGTGTGGTACGTCCATATCGAGCCCCTCGACGATGGGCTGCGCCGAGGCACCGTAGGCGAACGTCAGTCCCCGTACCTGGATCGCCGGAGGTGTGGTCAACGACACCTCGACCCCCAGGTCGACCGGCGCCGACTCCTCGCCAACGGTCTCGACGAGGCGGCCGTGGTGCACTCGGAGCAGGTAGGCAAACGCGCCGACGACTTCCCCCGGTGTCAGGCTGCCGTTCTGAACCAACGCCGGCACGAACGCCAGCGCCGTCAGCGTCGGCAGCCACGTCGCCGTCGCATTGACCAAACCCGAACGTATAGCGTGTTGGTCGCCCTGTCGCACCTGGGCACGGTTGACGGCCGCTATTCGACCGCGCACGCGAGTCATCGCAAAGTCCTTCGCACCGGCCGCCATCAAGTCGCGAACGCCCTGAATGGACTTGGTCATCTCGCCGTAGGATGCCTCGCTCGCCAGCATGACCGCCCTCTGGCTGCGCGTGTCCCGACGCATGAGCGCTGCACAGCCCGCGATCCTGCAAACGCGTCGCCGGTGCCGCAGGACGTAGGTGATCGGCGGTTGAATGGTCATCCGTCCTCCACCACGGCACTGTCCACGGCGCTGTCGCGCTCGGTCACCACGAACGCGGCGCGATAGGCCGGGTCGTCCCACAGGTCCGCGTGGGTGGCTACCCTCTCTATGCGCCCGTCCACAAGCCATGCCACGAGATCCGCAGTGGCCGCCGTGCTCGCTCGATGCGCGACGATGATCGCAGTCCGGTCTTGGGACAGGGAACCGAGTGCCGCAAAGACCCGCCCCGCCGTCGCGACGTCGAGGCTGCTCAGTGCGTCGTCGAGGACCAAGGCGGGGGAATCCCGCAGCGCGGCGCGCGCCAGACCCAGTCGCTGGCGCTCTCCCCCCGACATCGGTGTCTCGTCGAGGCACGTTCCGTAGCCCTTGGGCAGGCGCCGGATGAACGCGTCTGCCTCCACGCGCCGCGCGGCGGCTTCGACCTCCGCATCGTCGGCGTCGTAGCCCAGCGTGATTGCATCCCTGACGGTATCGCCCAGCAATGCCGGCGATTCGAAAGCGTAGGCGATGCGTTCGGCAAGCGCTTTCGAGGACCACGCCTGCACCGGCGTGGCGTCGATCCGGACCGTGCCCCGGTCGGGATCGTGAAGCCGTCCGAGGAGCGTCGCCAAGGTGGTCTTGCCGACACCGGATTCGCCGACTAGAGCGATCGTCGCTCCAGGCGGGATCTCCAGACTGACGCCGTGCAGGATGTCGTGGGCTTCGCCGTGTACCCAAACATCCTCCAACTGGATGTTGCGGCGCAGGGTGTCTGCGGGCGCCCTGCAAGAGCCCTCTTTCATCGCCGGCGCGTCGGCGAGTTCCATCACCCGGGACGCCTGGGAGCGCAGCAGCGCGATGTGGAACCAGCCGTTGTCGAACACGCCCGCGACCATTCGCCCGGTCAAACGACCACCCAGCGCGACACCGAACCGGGATGTCACCGGCCCGCTCGCCATGGCGAGGAGCGCCGAAGCTCCCATGGTGCCCGCCAGTCCCAGGAAACCCCAGCCGATGCGTCCCGCCACCGCCTGGTCGATCGCCACCGCCGCCAATGCCGGGGTCGCCAAGGCGACAAGTATCGAGAGCACGGCCAAAGAGGCTTGCAGCGTGAACCAGTGCCAGGCGCCGCGCGCGTAGGGCGCGAGAAACGCAACCATCGCGCGCGTGTCCGGCAGATGGCCCGTCAACGTCACGTCCGTCGATGAAACGCGCCTCTTTTTTCGGCCCATGGCCAGGAACCTGCGAATCGCGTGCCACATCAGCAAACGCCACGCCGAGTCTCGGCGCGTTGCGCGCGATAGCGCCTATTCGCAGAACGGACACGTTCAGGAGCGAACGCAAAGTGTCCGTATCCGGTCGCACCCGACCTCGTCGGCAGGATTCCCGACTCGATTCGCGGCGGCGGAACGGGGCAAGCCCGTCCCCTACTCGGTCGTGGTGGCCGTCTCTCCGGCCCGTCACACCACTCGGCAGGTGTCGCTGACGCTAGGCTGCCGGAGCAGCGAACGCCGATGAACTCGCAGTTGTACGTTAGTCGTCTCCGGCCCGGTGCCGGGCCGTTCGATAACGCACGCAGATACGTGGTAATTCCTGCCTGTTCGCCGGCTCGGGTAGCTACCCCGCGCCATCAAGGGCTGTTGTATTGGACAGGTAACCCGGCGCGGAGCGCAGAGCTATCTACATGCGTTATCGGAAAGGGACGCTAGCCGCGCCCATCGTGGTTGTCAATAGGCGCTATCACCATGACCACCATGGTCCCTATACGCCCGGTCTCACACCGGCGTCCTCGTCGACGATGCGGCCGTCGAACAGATGAACCGTCCGTTGGGCCATGTCGGCGTAGCGCGGATCGTGGGTGACCATGCAAACGGTAGCGCCTTCGGCGTGCAACTCGCCGAGCAGGTCCATGACCGCATGACCGTTTTCGGAGTCGAGATTGCCCGTAGGCTCGTCGGCCAAGAGGATCAGCGGATCGCCGACGATGGCCCGGGCGACGGCAGCGCGCTGCTGCTGCCCGCCCGACAGTTGGGCCGGGAAGTGCCGGGCGCGGTGCAGCATCCCAACCCGCTTCAACGCGGCATTCACCCTTTCCCTGCGCTCCGCGGAACGCGTGTCCCGATACACGAGGGGCAGTTCCACGTTCTCGAACACCGTCAGGTCCCCGATCAGGTTGAACGCCTGGAAGACGAAGCCGATCGCCTGGTTGCGGATTCGAGCCCGCTCGGCGACCGAGAGCCCACCTACCGAGTCGCCTTCCAGCCGATACTCGCCCGCCGTGGCATCGTCGAGCAAGCCGATGACGGAGAGCAGCGTGGACTTTCCGCAACCCGACGGACCGGCGATCGACAGGAACTCACCGCGTTCGATGTCGAGATGTACCTCGGTCAACGCGTGCGTCTCCAAGTCCTCCGTGTAGAACACCTTGCCGATACCGCTCAATTCGATCAGCGATGGACTGTCTGTCATCTCGCTCTTCTCCGCCTATTCGATGCGTACGCGGGGGTAGTCGTCCCATTCGGACATGTCCGACAGCACGACCCGGTCCCCGGGCTCGAGCCCTGCTCGGATCTCGACCTCGTTCACCGAGATCTGACCGAAGACCACATTCACGCGTTCCGCTAGGCCATCGTCATGGAGACGGTAGATGCCGACTGCGGCGTTCGCACTCGCGTGGACGGGACGGTCGACATAGGTCACGCCATCAAGCTGTTCGAGCACGACTGTTCCGAATACGCTCATGTTGGGCCGCGCACCGCCCGGCAACCGCTCCGGCAGGGCTATGTCGACGGTAATCGTGCCATCGCGCACGGCGGGGTCGATTCGGCTGACGCGGCCTTCGAGTAGCACACCCCGGGTATCCACCGTCGCCTGTTGGCCCAGCACGATACCCACCGCCTGGCTTTGGGGAACGCGAATCTCCGCCTTGAGCCCGCCGGGTTGAACGACCCGACCAAGCGTTTCGCCGGCGGCAACCCACTGCCCCTCCTCCGCCGACGACTCCGCGAGCACGCCGGGGAAGCGCGGACGAACGTCGAGCGAATCGACTCGCTCTTCGCTGAACCGGACAATCGCCCGGAGTCGGTCGACCTGCTTCTCCTGGGCAGCCAACTGTTCGACGGCGGACTCGCCGCCCACCTCGAGGCGGCGCGTCTCGATATCCAGGCGATCCTCCAGTTGCGAAAGCCGTTGCCCGCTGCGGACCAGATCGACTTCAGGGACAAGCCCCGGAGTCTTGTCCTGCAGTTCCCGGTTCATCTCGTCGCGGTGCTTCGCTTCCAGGTATTGGGTCCGGACCTCCGCAATGACGGCTTGTTGAGCCAGGCGACTCGATTCCTGACCGGATCGAAGGGCCACGAGCTCAGCCTCCGCGTCGGCCAGTTGCTGACGGGCGTCCAGGAGTTGCACCTCGACATCCGGATTGGACAGCCGCAACAACACGGTATCGGGCGCCACGTTCGAACCGGGCTGTACGAGAATCTCCTCGACGCGTCCAGCGGTCGCCGCCGTGATCCAGCGCCGCTCGATAGGCACCAACGTCCCGGTACCGCTCGCTTCGCGCACAAACGTGCCCTGCTCCACCGTACCGATCCATATCGTGTCTGCCGACACGACCGGCCAAGCCGGGTCAACTCGCCAAAGCACCGCGGTCAGACCACCGAGGATCAACGCGACCAAAACTCCCGTCGCAATGCGCCTGTGCCGCCGCGACCATCTTCCTCTGTCTCGGGGCACATCCATCGCAACCCGGGACGGCGTGGACTCGGTCAATTCGCGGATCGTCGCCCGCCGACGCCCCGTGCCGCCAGCGGGAAATCCGGTGTTGTCCGACGCCGCCGCTTTGCCGCTCATTGTTGGCTCCCGCCCGTCTTGACGGCAAGTGACATGCGGCATCCGTGCCAGCGTCGCGGGACGGCGGCGGGTCTAGACGTCCCCCCATCAAAAGGCCCGCAACCTGCAGGTTCGATGTGCGGATTCGGTATGTCGGTGTCCGAATCCGCACAGGGGCCGTTGCAGCGCCGCGTGAAGAGTCTCCTTCAGTCGGCGCCCGCCGTCGCGCGGCGCGCGAGTTCCTCCCGTTCCATGCGGCGGGCACCCCTAAGGATGTTGAACATCGAGTAGTTGCCCTCGTGGCAGGCGTACTCGTAGACGGGCTGTTCGCTCTTCCTCCAGACGTATCTACCGCTCCACGGCGCGGTCCAGGCGGTCGGGTCGTTGACCGTGAAGTGGTAGAGGAGGTTGCCGTCCTCGAGCAACGTGAACCGTTCCACGAGATCGAGGTTCGCGTCGCCGCCGTAGAGGCCGGTGTCCTCGCGGAAGTTCGTGGTCTCGACGACCAGCGTATCGCCCTCCCAATGCCCGACCGCATCGCCCAGCCAGCGACGCATGTCCTCCGATCCGTGTTCGTCGTTCAACCGGACAATCCGCGCATCGTGGACCATCTCCGCGAGGATCATCACGTGATCCTCCGTCTGGACGATGCGCTTGTGGTTGTTGTAGAGCCCGGGGAGCAGGGGCGGGCCGGCGCTGAACCCGAGCAGGCAGCGCTCGGCAAGGGCCAGTTCCTCCGGACCGTCGAACGGGCCCGGGCCCGGTTTGTCGAGCCAGGACGCCGTGCCGTCGTTGTGATGCGTGAAGGAACTGAAGTTGTCGGCCTTCTTCGCGTAGCCTTTCATCGTCA
>JAPPND010000162.1 GCA_028818795.1 Gammaproteobacteria bacterium
CTGGCCGAGCATCGGTCCGACGCCGCCCATCTGCAGCATCAGCCATTCCAGCGTGGTCCAGCGGTCCGAGCCGCCGAGCTTGCCGGTCTTGTCGGCCAGGTAGAGGAGGATCGCGCCGGATTCCATCAGGGAGCGCCCGGTTTCCCGGTCGATGATCGCGGGGATCTTGTTGTTGGGGCTGATGGCGAGGAATTCCGTCGCGAACTGTTCGTCCTTGCCGATGTTCACCGGGTGCGCGACGTAGTCGAGGCCAAACTCCTCCAGGGCGATGGAGATCTTGCGGCCGTTCGGGGTCGGCCAGGTGTAGAGATCGATGGTCACTCGTCTTCGGACCCTTCGGCGGCTCCTGTGTCCTCGTTTTCCTCCGCCGACTCCGATTCGGCCTCTGCTTCGGCCTCAGCGGCCGGTTCGGATTCTTCGGCTTCTTCGTCTTCCGGCGGGTCCGGAAGGAGATCGGCGAACGGCTTGTTCATCTGTTCCGCGATGTACTTGGACAGCTCGTAGGCGCCGGGCAGGCGATCCGATGCCGCCACGTACTTCTCGCCGTCGTCCAACGAGAACACCGACAGGGTCTGTTCGCCCTCATCGTCGGTGAGCACAAAGGTCATGGTCGCCGACTCCGGCAACGCCGCCTCGTGTAAGCCGGTGACCGAGAGCCCCTTGAACCGGCCGACGAAGGTCTCGACCTTGCCCTGGTCGAGCGCCGCCTCCTCGGCGGACACCCAAACGTCGTCTTCCTTCTTGCTCAACTCGAAGCCCGCCACCGGTTCGACGGTGTCCTCGTCCTGTTCGGTATCCGCTTCCGAGGCCGGATCCGCCGGCGCAACAGCCGGGGCGGGATCACCCGGCAGACGCCGCAGCCCCGAAACGTCGCCCTTGGGCCGCAGCAGGGAGCGGTCGAGCCAGTCCGACGCCTTCACGCCGGCTTCGTAGTTGGAGAACGTGACCGTGTAGATCTCGTCTTCACCCGTGCGCCGGGCATGGGTCTTGCGATAGCCGGGCGACGTGCCGAGATAGATGTCCGCAACGGTGTCGTCACCCGCCTTGGCAACGATGTGGCGCTGGTGGTTCTCCTCCGTGACCTCGAACCGCTCCCGGGTGGGCGCTGTGTTGGCAACCGGCCAGCTCCCCGCAGCCTTGGCGAACCTCTCGAGTACCGAGTCCACCTTGAACCCGGCAGCGGGAACGCCGTCCGGCAACTGCCAGTTCCCGTCCACCTTGGATAGGCTCACCGAGCCTTCGCTGTTCGAAACCGTCAAGCTGTCGACGCCGTCCGCGTCGAACTCGAGAAACGGCTCCGGCTCCTCGATGCCGCCGCTTTTCGCCGCGAGCAGGACGCCCACGAAGACGATCTGTATGGCCAGCAGCGCGCCGAGCGTCGTTTTGTCGATCATCCCTTTCGCCCGGGTCATGACGATGCCTCCAACTGTGCCTGGAACGTACTCCGACGCGTCAACCGACGCTGACGGCTCAAGCCGAACACCAGTGCAAGGCCTGCGAGAGCCAGTGCGTAGTTGACGTACTCCCAAACCCGTTGCTGATCCGCTTCCATCGGCTCGAGGGTGCGGTTGAAGTGGCCGCGGGCGCGGATTCCGAGTAGCGACCGGTCTTCGACGGCCCAATCGACGAGGTTCGCCATGAGTTGGTTCGAATTGCCGTAGATCATGCCGTCCGCCGATCCGACCATGCGCATCGTCTGGTCCGCGAGGAAGGAAGCCGAACCGATGACGATCAAGCGGGCGGATTCCGGCGAGCGGTCGATTACCGAGGTGACCGTGCCCAGCGTATCGGCGTCCTCCTCGTCCCCGGCTTCCTCTCCGTCCGACTCATCTTCCGCTTCGGTCGGCGGTTCCGATTCGTCTTCGGTGATCGGGGCGGGCTCGCTTTCGGCGAGTGGGGATTCGTCGAAGAACGAACCGAAGCGGCCTTCCAACATGACCGCGAGCGTATTCGGGCGCTGCTCGCCCTCGGGCGTGTAGACGACTTCGCCCGAGAGATCGAGGCTCGGCGTGATGTCGGTGGACGTCGAACGCCAGCTCGCGGCGGAACTCGTCATCAAGGTCGTGACCGTCCGTTCGGCATTGCGTTCCTCGTCCACTTCGATCGGCGAACTCCACGCCATCGTCACCTGGGGAATCGCCGCGGTGAACGCGACGTCCTGGTTCAGCGAATCGTCCCGCACATCGACGAAATAGGGATAGTTGGTCATCTGGATGTCCCGGAAGGTGAAGCCGCCGGCTTGGCGGGTCACCGGAACCGGGAACGCCGCGTTCTTCGGATCCATGACCAGCGAAGGATCGATGGTCACGCCCTGGTGCGCCAGCCAGTCGTCGAGACCGGAGAACGATGGCGTCGCGGTCAGCGACTGCGGCGTCATCACCGTCCGGTACGCGCCAGCGGCGACCACCACCGTGCCCCCCCGCATCAGGAACTGATCGATGGCAAACACCGCCTTGTCGTCGAGACCGGAAGGGTCCACGACCATCAGTACGTCCGCAGACGCCTCGACCTGCCCGCTCGGGAGATCCACGCTCTGCACGCTGAAGTCGGAATCGAGGATGTCCTGCAAACCGTTGAACTCGTTGCCGGGCGGCTGCTGCATATGCGGCATCTGTTGCTGCATGTAGGGCGGCATCCCCTGCGGGGCGGATAGGCCAACGGTCTTCAAGAGACCCACCGCGTAGCGTTTCAGGCCCTCCTCGATGCCCCGCTGCAGCCCTTCCCGATCCAGGGTCTCCGGGATCGGCATCTGCACCAAGGTTTCCCCATCGGTGAGGGTCAGGTAGAAATAGAAGGTGTTGAGATCGAAGAGGCTGGCCGCCATTGGCCGAAAGCCGTAGTCCGTGGCGATCTGTAGCGCCACCTCGCCACCCCCGGCATCGGGGTCGACGATCTGTGCGGTCAGCTTGCCGCCCGACTCCTCCTGCATCTCCAGCAGGACGACATCGAGATCGCCGCGCAACGCGCGCAGTGTCTCCGGCAAGCGGTCGTCGGCGGAAATGTAGCCGGTGAAGGCGACGGGCTTGGTGACGTTGTCGAAGACGCTGCCGCCGCCCTGGAATCCGTAAAGGACTTTCTTGATGCTGCGCGTGATGTCGTATTCCGGATTCTTGAGTCGGACGTCCAGATCGGCCTCGCCCTGTACCTTGACCTCGATCAGGTCGCTGAAACCGAGCACCTCGTATTCGTCGCCGTACTGGACAAGCACGTCGAAGTAGGAACTGACGAGACTCGCCTCGTACCGACTCGCCACCTGGAAGGGAACCGCGCGGATGCCGTACTTGGAGTTGGCCTCGTCCTCGAGCTCGGGATTCTCCGTCGGGTCGACGAGTTCGACGCGGACCATGTCGCCTCCCGCGATGCCGTATTCGGTCAGCAGGTTCTTGAGCTGCGGTCCCAAGGGGCCGAGCAGGGGGTGGGTCTTGGCGCTGAAGTAGCCGCGGATCAGAAGCGGTTCGCGAAGTTCCCTGAGGTAGCTCTTGGTGGCCTCGGAGATGGAGTACTGGTTGCCCTGGGTCGCATCCCAGCGCAGGAAGCCCACGCCCGACAGCCAGAAGTTGGCGACCAGGAAGTTCGCCGCCACGAGTCCCAGCACGATCCGCCGCTCCATGTGCCGGCGTCCGCCGCCCTCGGCTGCCCATCCCTGCGAGTCCACCGCGTAGACGTTCAGCGCCAGGAACACCGCCAGCACCGAGCCGTAGAAGTAGAGGTCCCTCAAATCGAACACGCCCCGGGTGATGGACTCGAACCGGGAGCCTGCGCCGACGGCGCGCAGCGCATCGCCGATGGTGCTGCCGAACAGTTCGGTGATCGTCGGTGTGCCCAGGAGGTAGAAGACGCCGCAGCCGAACGACGCGAGTATCAAGGCGACGATCTGGTTCTCCGTCTTGGCGCTGACGAACAGGCCGATGGAGATATAGGCGGCACCGAGAAGCGCAGCCGCCAGGTAGCCGGCGAGGACCGGACCCCAGTCGAGATCGCCGAGCATCGCCACCGTGACCGGCAACGGAACCGTCAGCGCCAACCCGACCACGAGAAGGCCCCAGCACGCCAGAAACTTGCCGACGACGAACTCCGTGCTGGTGGCCGGCACCGTAACCACCAGTTCCAGCGTGCCGGTGCGGCGCTCGTCGCTCCACATGCGCATCGTCAGCGCCGCCGCCAGGAACACCAGCAGCACGGGCAGCCACTCGAACATGGGCCGCACGTCGGCGATGTTCCGGGCGAAGAACGCCTCGACCCAGAAGAACACGAACAGGGTGACCCCTAGAAACGCACCCAGGAACAGGTAGGCGATGGGAGACGAGAAGAAGTGCGCCAGTTCCTTGCCGGCGATCCTTCGGACGGTATCAACTCGCATCGTCAGCCTCCTCGGTTTCGGCACTCACTTCCCGGAACACGGTCTCGAGATCGCGCTTCTGTGCGGCGAGGGCATGCACCGCGATACCGGCACCCACCAGCCGGCGCGTCAGTTCCGCCCGGCTCGCATCGTCAGACACGCCGTCGAAGGCGTAGCCACCGTCGTGACCGGCCACGTCGGCGAACCCGGTCACCGCGGACTCGATCGCCTGTTGCGTAGCGTCCGTTCGGAGCACCATGCGATCGCTGCGCTGCAAGTCCGTCATCCGCTCGTCCAGGGCGAGCTTGCCGGCGCGCAGAATCATCACCCGGTCGCATACCGCATCGACCTCCTGCATGATGTGGGTCGACAGGATCACCGTCGCGTTCTCCGCGAGCCGGCGTATCAGGTCGCGCATCTGCTGGGTTTGGGAGGGATCGAGGCCATTGGTCGGCTCGTCCAGGATCAACAGCTGCGGCTTGTGGACGATGGCCTGGGCCACGCCGACGCGTTGCTGGAAACCCCTGGACAACGTGCCGATCAGATCGAAAGCACGTCCCTCGAGGTCGGTGGCGGCAAGCACCTCTTTGAGTGCCGACGCGCGATCCGCGACATGCCGCAACCCCGCCACGTAGTCCAGATACTCGACCACGGTCATCTCCGGGTAGACCGGACAATTCTCGGGCAGATACCCCAGCCGCTGCTGGACCGCCTCCGGCGCCTCCCCCACATCGTAGCCGTCGACGCTGACGCGGCCCGCGCTCGGCTCTAGGTACCCCGTCAACATCTTCATGATCGTCGTCTTGCCGGCACCGTTGTGCCCCAACAAACCGACGATCTCTCCACCGCCGATGGAGAAACTGACGGAATCCACCGCCAACGTCTCCCCGTACCGGCGTGTCAACTCCTCGGCGTCGATCACCGAACTCCTCCATTCACTTTTTGCCAAGTCTGTCCTTCGCTACGGCACGTCCGCAGCCGCGGCGCCGGCGAAGCGGCGGTAAGATACAAAGACGACTGGCGACTTTCTACCCCACTCCCGCGTTTGTTTGACCGCAAACCGCCGAGGGAATTCCCGCAATAGCGCCGCCCAAGCCGACAACCGATGTCGCCGCGTTCTGCCCCACGCGCCGCCAAGGGAGCCGGGGAACACCGGCGCCGGTGCTAGACTGGCACCCGCTTCAAGATCAACCCAAGGCACAACCGTGCGTGACGTGGCGGGCAAGACTGCCTTCATCACCGGCGGCGCGAGCGGCATCGGCCTCGCCATGGCTCGGTCGTTCTCCGCCGCCGGCATGAAGGTCGTCATCGCCGACGTCGAGCAAGCGGCCCTCGACGCCGTCGAAGACGAATTCGAGGCAAGCAACGCCGAGTTCCTGACCGTAAAGGCCGACGTCACCCACCGTGACGGCATGGAAGCGGCGGCGCTGGCCACCGAGGCGCGCTTCGGCAAGGTTCACGTGGTGTGCAACAACGCCGGCGTGGTGGTCGGCGGCGGCATCGACGAAATGACCTACGACGACTGGGACTGGGTACTGGGCGTCAACATCAACGGGGTCGTCAATGGCATCCGTACCTTCGTCAAGCGCCTGAAGAGCCACGGCGAAGGTGGCCATTTCGTGAACACCGCGTCCATGGCCGGGCATGTCTCGATCCCCGGACTGTCCGTCTACACCGCCAGCAAGTTCGCCGTCGTCGGCATCTCCGAGACCATGCGGGCCGATCTCATGCCCCACAACATCGGCGTGTCGGTTCTATGCCCCGGCATGGTCGACACGAAGATCCTCGATTCCGGACGCAACCGGCCCGAGGACCTCGACCACGGCGCTCGTCCCTGGGGAGAGTCGCTTTCGCCCGAGGAGCGCGACGCCGTCAACGAGAACATCCGCGCCAGCATGATCGATCCCGCCATCGTCGGCGACATGGTGCTGCACGCTATTCAGACGGACGAGTTCTACATCTTCACCCACCCGGGCATCGAACCCATGACCCAGTTGCGCGGGAACGAGATCACCGATGCCTTCGCACGCTGGCGCGACTACTGCGAGGCGCGGAACATCTGATGCGTCACGGGCCCACATGACGCGCAGCACCAAGAAGGTTGGACCACAACGCTACCGCGAGACATTCGGACGCTATTTCGCCGACTTCGAAGTCGGCGACGTCTACGAACATCGTCCAGGCAAGACCGTCACCGAATACGAGAACCACCTGTTCACGCTGTTGACCCTGAACACCCACCCCCTGCACTTCGACGCCGAGTTCGGCAAGGCAACCGAGTTCGGCCGCAACCTCGTGGTTAGCACCTACACCCTGTCGCTCCTGATCGGGATGAGCGTCACGGACGTAAGCCACAAGGCTATCGCCAACCTTGGCATGGATGACGTGAAGTTCCCGGCGCCAGTGTTCGCGGGGGACACGCTCTATGCCGAATCGGAAATACTCGCCAAACGCGAGTCGAAGTCGAGACCGGGCCAGGGAATCGTCACCGTACGAACCGTCGGCCACAACCAGGATGGCGTCGAAATATGCAGCTTTGTCCGCAACGTTCTCATCCCCGCCGAAGGCCACGCGGTCGAAGATCGCATGGAACCCTACTAACAGACGGCATGTGGCAACGCCCGCTTCTCTGCCAACTCTCCTGCCTGCTGCTCTTGGCTGGTTGTACGGCAATGGATAGCTCACGCCGGGACGCCGAGCCCGTGGCAGGCGCCGCGAACCTGGTTGTCGACGGCGTGCCGGCCGTCCCGGAGTCGGTACTGGCCGGGCTCGAGCGCTACCGGAACACCCGTTCCGCCAGCTTGCTCGGCTGGATCGGCGACGGTGTTCTGATCGCAACCCGATTCGGCAACACCACCCAACTGCATCAAGTCGACGCGCCACTCGGCATGCGCCGTCAGATCACGTTCTTCCCCGAACCCGTGGCGGGCGCATCGGTGCACCCCGACCCGGCCAGGAACGGTTTCGTCTACCTGAAGGACGTCGGCGGCTCCGAGTTCTACCAGATGTTCTGGTACGACAACGCAAGCGCCGACTCCATGCTCCTTAGCGACGGCAAGTCCCGCTACACGGGCGTGTCCTGGTCGCCGAGCGGCCGCTGGCTCGGCTATTCGACCACCGAGCGCAACGGCACCGACTGGGACCTCCACGCCAAGGACCTACGTGGTGGGCGCATGATCCTCCAGGAAGGCGAAGGCGTAGGTTGGAGCATCGAGGACTGGTCCCGGGACGACCGCCAGGTACTGATCAGCCAATACATCTCGGTGAACGAGTCACGCCTCTACGAATTGGATGTGGATGCCGGCAAGCCCCGCCGGCTGCTGCCTGACGTGACCGCCGGGTTCGGAGGCGTCCGCTACGGACCCGGGCGGAGCGTCTACTTCACGTCGGACATGAACGGCGAATACAGGCGCCTGCACCGTCTTGACCTCGACAGCGGCGCGATCGAGGTGCTAACGGCAGAGGCACCCTGGGACGTGGAGTCGTTCGCGGTCTCCAGGGACCGGCAGCGAATCGCCTACGTACTGAACGAAGACGGGGTCAGTCGGCTGTTCGCCCGGAGCCTCGTCGACGGCGCCTTCATCGCCTTGCCGCCGCTGCCCCGGGGCATCGTGTCGGGTCTGCGTTTCCATCCCGACAGCACCCGCCTGGGGTTCACCCTACGCTCCGCGACGGCCCCCTCGGATGTCTTCAGCGTCGACTTCCGCGCCCGCGTGCTGACCCGATGGACGCACAGCGAGCTCGGCGGCATCGACACGAACCGGCTTACCGAGCCCGAACTCGTCCGCTACCCGACATTCGACGATCGCTCCATACCGGCGTTCGTGTACCGCCCCCAAGGTACGCCTCCCCACCCGGTGATCGTCAACATCCACGGCGGTCCGGAAAGCCAGTCGCGACCATCGTTCTCCTCCACCACGCAGTACTACGTCAACGAACTCGGGGTCGCCGTGATCTATCCCAACGTGCGCGGCTCCAGGGGCTACGGCAAGACTTACCTCAAACTCGACAACGGCCGGCTCCGGGAGGACTCCGTGCGCGACATCGGCGCACTTCTCGACTGGATCGCCGCCGTGCCCGATCTCGATGCCGACCGGGTCGCCGTAACCGGCGGCTCCTACGGCGGCTACATGGTGCTGGCGTCGGTGGTGCACTACGGCGACCGGCTGCGCGCCGGCATCGAGCGGGTCGGCATCAGCAACTTCGTGACCTTCCTCGAGAACACCCAGCCCTACCGCCAGGATCTGCGCCGCGTCGAGTACGGCGACGAGCGCGATCCCGACATGCGTGCCTTCCTGACCTCGATCTCGCCGCTGACCCAGGTCGACAAGATCACGACGCCCATGTTGATTTCCCAGGGACAGAACGACCCGCGCGTCCCGGCGAGCGAGTCCGAACAGATCGTCGCTGCCCTCAAGAAAGGCGACATCCCGGTGTGGCACGTGGTCGCCAGGGACGAGGGGCATGGCTTCCGCAAGAAGTCGAACCGCGACTACCTGACCGCCGTCACGGCGATGTTCGTCGAGCGCCACCTGTTCGATGGCAAGCCCGACGACGAGGCGCGTTGACCACCCGGAGAGCACGCGGGACGTCACCCCATTCGTGCGGTCATTGCGCCGGGAAAGCGTCTACCCGAATCGTTTCCGAGTCGGCACGACCGAGATCGTCCACGACTCGCACGGTGAATCGCCCCGTTCGGGGCGTCCAGAGATAGTTCTCTCCGGGCGCGGTGCTCGCCACGAGACGGTGGTCGACGAACCAGAACATCCTTCGAACA
>JAPPND010000044.1 GCA_028818795.1 Gammaproteobacteria bacterium
CCCCCCCCCCCCCCCCCCCCCCCCCCCCCCCCCCCCCCCCTCCCCCCCCCCCCCGCCCCCCCCCCCCCCCCCGGGGGGGGGGGGGGGGGCGCCGCCGCGGTTGGATGCCCATCCTTTCCCCACTAACATTTGCTTCCAATGATGTGCGTAGGCTCCAGCCGCCACCATGCTCTTGCCGGAACAACATGAACGCTTTCGTCGCCATGGGCTCGTCCATCTCGACGGTTTCCTACCCCCCGATGAAGTGGACGCCGCCCGCGCGGTGACGAGGCGAGTCTTCGACGAGGCCGAGACCAATGGCTCGGAACAGCCTGCCGTTCCGCCAAAGGGAAATTTGCGGGCCGCAAGCGAATCGGCACCAGTACGCGGCCTCTTGTCTGCGGCACTGATGAATGCCATCGTCGAACTGGCCGGCGATCGTCCGGTACGCCCGATGGGCAATCGACCGCAATTCCTCATAACGATGCCGAACGCCAAGGAGTGGACGGTGCCGCCGACCATTTGGCACGTCGACCTACCACGTCTGCCGAGCAATTGCCTGGTCGGCATCCAGGTCTTCACATTCCTGGGCGACGTCGTACCCAGGGGCGGCGGTACGCTCGTGGTCGCCGGCTCGCATCGCCTGCTGAACAACGGTTCACGCGTGCGCTCGAAGAACGTCAAGAAACGGCTGCGGCGGCTACCCTACTTCCAGGATCTGATGTCCAAGCAGTCCGGTGACCGGGAGCGCTTTCTGACCGAGCCGGGTAAGGCAGAAGACCCCGATGCCGGCGACGTCCCGCTGCGCGTCGTCGAACTGTGCGGGCGACCCGGCGACGTCTACCTCACGGATATGCGCCTGTTGCACACCCTCGCGCCCAATGCGACCGACGAGCCCCGCGTGATGTTGACCCACCGCTTCGTGATCGAAGAATTCGCGGACGCGTTGTGGGACGAGTGAAGGCTCAGGCGGCCGCGCTGACAAACGTCAAGCGTACGCGGCCCTCCTCTGCTCCTCCGCGGTCTCCCCGCCGCGCTTCGTCCACCGCGTCGCCGCGACCCTGCCGACCGCCGCCAGACCCGGCCAGCCGTGCCGCCCGCGCAGCCAGCCGACGTCGTGGCAGACGCTCGCCGTGCGCGTCTCGACCCGGCCGTGGCCCTTGTCAACCTCCTGATGCGAAAGGACTTCCGCGCCCTTCGGCGGCGCCCTCCAGGTAGAGCCTCACGTCGTCGTGCAGCGTCTCCTGGTTGCCCTTCAGCGCCAGCACGTAGTCGCCACCCTTCGCCCTCACCGCCGCCGCCGCGTCGCGCTGCGCGGGCATCGCGTCGGCGGTCACCAGCCGGCCCCGGACGTCGAGCAGCTCCAGCAGCCTCGGCAGCGCCGGGATCTCGTTCGACTTGCCGGCCACCTCGACCTGCCCGAGCACCAGCTTGGCCTGCGTCGAGAACGCCTGCACCAGGTGCAGCGGCGAGCGCGACGCGGCGTCCTCGAACGAGCGCCGCAGCGCCTTGCCGTCCACCGCCACCACGTCGCCGCCGAGCCGCGCCGCCCAGCCATGCGCCAGCCGCGCCATGGCCTTCTCCAGACCCGCCGGGTCCAGCGCCCGGAACTTACTTCGAGAACGCGTCGTGGCTCGGGATGCCGTGCTCGAGGCGCAGAAACCGCCGCAGAAACGGCTCCTTCGCCCGCCCGAACAGCTCCATGTCCACGCAGCCCTCGCCGCCCGACAGCGTCGACAGCAGCGCGATGGTCAGCATCTCGTGCAGGTCGTGGCGCGTCGCGTTGCTGCGCCGGGGATCCTCAACCTCTTGAAACAACAACGAAATGTCCAGCATCCGTACCTCCGTCCGTGGAAGTCCGGTGCCGGATCGTCGACCCGTCCCGCTACGTTGTCAAACCCGCAATCTCAAATGCGATTGCCCCGCGCCGTCGCCCAGCGTGGTATGGTTGCCACTCGTTCCGAGCTATGGTGGCTAGAGCGCAAGGGGGGAGGAATGAAACCGCAAGGCACGCAATCTGCCGGAAAGAGCAAAGAAAGCGGCTTGCCAAACGTTCGCGTGGATCGGAACGGCGGTCTGCATGTGAGTGGCAAAGACATGGCTGCCAGCAGCGCTTTCCAACAGCGCCTGGAGAGGGCCGCTAAGATGAAGTTTGGGCCTCCACCGGCAGCACCGTCCCGCGAAAAGACCGACTGACAACGACCCTTAAAAGGTTTCGGGACCGGTGGGGCTTGGATTGCTCCTGATCCCCGCCCTGGGCGGTTATCTCTTCATCACGCGTTTCAACGGAACGCGTGACCGGGCGACCAGTGCGGGCGGATACCACGTCGTATTCAGGTCCGCCGTGGCAGGCGCGGTGTTGTTCGCAGTGAGCCACCTCCTTGCACTTTCCATCGAATGGTTGATGCCGCAAGTTGGCCGGCTATGGCAAGTGGCGTTTCCAATCGAATACTCGGGAACGGCGGTGGCGAGCGTGACACTTGGTTGGGGTCTCCCGCTCGCCGTGAATCCCTTCGTGAACCGCCTCGACGCTCGACGACAAACGGCCCTAGAAAGTGGCGACCACATTGGGCTCGTCGTTGACGAGGCTATCGAGAATGCCAAGTTCATCGAGGTTTCTCTTTCGAGCGGAAAATGCTACGTGGGCGTCCCCCTAGCACGGACGTTTCTCGCACGAGGTGACGGTGACCTTGTGCTGATTCCAATCTTCAGCGGACACCGCGACAACGCCACGCGGGAACTGAAGCTTACAGTCAACTACGCACCAGTGCTCAGATCCGAACTGAGCCGAAACACTGCCCTTGAGGACTTCCGCGTGGCCGTTCCCATGCGTGAGGTGTTGTCGGCACGGATCTTCGATCTCGATGCATATGCGAAGTTCCAGTCGGTCAGGGTGGGTACTGTCGATGAATTGGATGAGTTCCGAGATTCCCCGGACGGATGTTAGTAGTTTCGAGCTGTGGCAACCGGCTAGGTCAGAGCTCGCCTTTCCATGGGAACACAAGCCACCGCGGGCCGTTCGGCACAAAGACCTCGGGCGTCCTTGAGAGACCTTGGCAGTCTCGTTAACTGCCCAGCAGCAACTACCGATGAGCGGAACGAGAGTCACACATGGCGTTGTAGAAGGCTCGAATCCACTACTATGATCTGGTGATTAGGTTCGAGACAGTGGCGGCTCATGGACCGGCGGTTGGCAGATTGACATGACGGCAGGCAGGCACAGAAGAGCAATCAGGCGCATGGTGAGTTGTGCGACCTTGGTGGTGTGTGCGGGGTCGGTCGCAGAAGAGCTCGTGGAACCTCGATCTTGGGTCGGTTCGACCTTCGTGATTAAGAGGGACGAGTTCACCGATGCCCTCAACTACAAGGTCATCATCGAGAGCGACAGAACGACATTGACGGACGGTCGAAAAGGGGGCATTCGTCATATTCACGTGTTCTGACGATGCGACGTGGGAGTTGGGTACGACTTCCGCAAGACGACCGAGATTGCGGGGCTTCACGGGCGGCATGGCGGTCCTGGACGACGTCGCGCGTACGCCGCGACGCGGATTCGCGGCTGAGTATCGTGGCGAGGGGTTCGATGTGAGGACCAGGGTGCGGGTCGATGACAAGGGTGTGATCGGCCCCGGCATGTGGCCAACCATGCGGTCGGCCGAAGGACTCAACACGATAGTCATACCCAATTCGTTGGCAGTTCGGTTGGTGCGGCAAGTCGTACAACATGACGCTCGGCGGCTGATTGCGGACACTGGATCGGGTCATATCCATAGGTTCCATATCGCCAAAGCGAAAGCGAACCTTCGAGACTGGTGGGAGCGGTGCGACATATTGGCTGACCGGGACACGGATCCTGTGGATCAGGATGCGCGTGACGTGCACTCGGAACCCTACGAGTTGGTCGAGTCCCACGACGAGTTCAACGATGAGCGGAATTTGTCCTTTGCAGTGCCGGATCAAGGCTCGACTGACGCAGGTGGGCGCGCCACGTTGTTGTTCAGGTGCCGAGAACATGTAGAACGTGGCTATAAGGTGTTGCTAGGAGTTACACCTAGCGTCACGGGCATCGTGCCGCACCGGGAACGGATCGTTGAACTCGCGGCACGACTTGGCGACTCGAACAACGAGGTGGAGTATTACCAAGGCGCCCTGGCGGCGTACGCCGAGATTTTTGGTACTGGTGAGACTGCGGTGGTGGTCCCGCTTGAGCTTCGATTCGACACAATGCCGGTGAGGGTCCTAACGTGGTGGTGGTCGGAACATGGTGTGGCGCGAGCTGCAGGCTCATTGATGGGTGGCGGGGCGCAAGTGCTTGCTGACGCCGTGGTCGCAGATCAGGTCGTCGCCCAGATACAGAAGTCACGCCCGTTTAGGTTTGATCTGTTGGCCGCGCGGGCGAAGATCGTTGAGTTCGTGTCACGGTGCGAGGGCTGGTGGGAAGGGACGACAAGCACCGGCGGCAGCTAGCCTACGAATGGCGGTATTTCATCCACCCTGTTCGTGACTATCGAGTTCCTTCCGAACGGCTAGAAGGGCGCTGTCTAGGGAAGTCATTGGTTTCCCGGTCCGGCCCTGAAGATCTCTGATGAGTTGCGCGAATAGGCCGTCGACTATGCTCTTGACCTGCTTTCTGTAACGTTCCGGGTGCTGAACTGCCAGATGGCCGAGTACGTATACCGCCGCAGCGCGGATCTCGTCGTCTTGGGACAGAAGTTCGATTGCGCGAGCGAAACGGTCATCGGATAGGCCCGTCTGCGCGATGTCAGCCTGGAGCAACGCGATGTCGGCCTGGCGCTTCGCGGAGATGCTCCGCCACGTCGCGACGCCTAGCGCAATTACGCCAGCAGCCACTAACGCGAAGTTTCGGATTGTCTCGCTGGGAGCTTCGCCGTAAGCGGTGAAGTCTTCCCAGAAGCAGATGGCCGTGAGCGCCACAGCCCCAACAACGACCAAGACAAACAGACTGAACCAAATGGCTCCTTTGTGCGAGAAAGCCGACTCATACCGCGCACTTAGGTGCCGGGGGGATTCGTTGGGTTGGGGTTGGAGCAAGCTCTAATCGTCGTGGCCAGATCCGGGCAAACACAACGGGAAGGCTCGACACCGTGTGCTGGACAAAGCGTAGCACCAATGACCGTCACATCGTCATGGATGCTTGCGTGTGCACCCCAGCGGCGCGTCCGGTGGCAACCTATGTGCCCGTTCCACCGAGTGGGGGTCGGCTAACGAACCGGCGGAGCGCTCACGATCCCATTCGCGAGCAACGCCTGGCGTCGATCCGGCCCGTAGCCAAGATCGTCGAGGATGTCCATCGTGTGCTCGCCCAAGTGCGGCGCTCCGTGGCGAATCTCGGGAACCGTAACCGCGAACCGCGCCGCATTTCGAGCCTGGCGAAGGCGACCGGCGTGCGGATGATCGGTCTCGATCACGATGCCGCTGGCGTCCACCTGGGCGTGGCGGATCATCTCGGCCCGGGTCAGCACCGGTGCGCAAGGCACACCCGCGGCTTCCAGGATTTCGAGCCATTCCTCCGCCGTCTTCGAAAGCAGTGCTTCCTGGGTCAACTCCAGGCGCTCGTTTGCATGGCGGTCCCGTCCGGCGGGTGTCTTGAAGCGTTCGTCGTCGAGCCACTCGGGGTGGCCGACCGCGCGGCACAGACCCTGCCATTGGTCGTTGGCCATGACGGATACGCTGATGTAGCCGCTTGCGGTCTCGTAGATGAGGTCGATGAAGGTGGCCGCGTGGGCGACGTCGACCTCCTTGCCGACGAAGGTCTGGCTGCCCATGTCCGTCGACCAGAGGAAGGCGACGACGGAGTCCAGCATGGACAGCCGGATGTGCTGACCGACGCCCGTGCGCTCGCGGCTGAACAGCGCCGCCGAGACCGCTTGGGCCGCGGTGACACCGGTGAGCTTGTCGGGAAGAACCGTCCGGATCAGCCGGGGACGGTCATGGTCGGAACCCGCCTGCACGCTGGCCAAGCCAGACAGCGCCTGGATGATCGGATCGTAAACCGGCTTGTGGGCGTAGGGGCCGTGCTCGCCCCAGCCGCTCATGGACACGTAGATCAGATCCGGCTTGACGGCCCTGAGATCGTCGTAGTCGAGACCAAGCCGGGCCATGACCCCGGGTCGGTAGTTCTGTACGAACACATCGGCGGTGTGCGCGAGGTCCAGCACGACCTGACGTCCCTCCGGTGACTTGGCGTCCACCGAGATCGACCGCTTGTTCCGATTGTTGTTGACGAACGCCGCCGTGAAGTGTCGCTGACCGTACCCCGCGCGGCGGGCATGGTCGCTCCGGGCCGGTGCCTCGACCTTGATGACGTCGGCACCCTGGTCGGCCAGGATCATGGTCCCGTACGGCCCCGCGATCATGGTCGTGAAGTCGATGATCCTGACGCCGTCAAGCGGTCCGGGCATGGGATGTCCTCGTCGTCGCAAACAAGCTAGTCACCCTGACCTCGGTCACGGGATCGCCTCGCAGAGAGACAACCACATAGCCGATGGTGGATGCAAAAAGGGCTGGGAATACCTCGTGGACTATGTCGCCCAACCCGGCCAGCAGCCAGCCCAACAGTACAGCTATTCCCACGCCGAACGCCGTTAGCGCCGCCGCCGCGTTTCCCCGGTGCCAGTGCAAGCCGAGCAGGATGGTTGGTACGAAACAGACCGCGAACAGGCTGCCCGAGAAGATCGTGATCTCGACGATGCCTCCTGGTGGGTTGAGGGCAACGATCGCGGCAACCACGGCAAAGCCCGCGACGCCGATTCGGGCACCCCGAACGATTCCTCCCTCCCGACGGTTGCTGCGACCGTGCAATAGGTCCCGGGAAGCCACCGACGCCGCGACCAGCAGCACGCTGTCTAGGGAAGACATGGCTGCGGCAAGGATCGCGATCACCAGGAAGTCGCCTACAAGGGGATGCCGAGGAAGACCTGGAGCAGGTTGCCCGCTCCCTTGAACACCGCGATCAGGTACAACAGGCACGAGAACACGATGACCGCCGCCGCGGCGACCCGTACCCGGTCGCTGGCGAACCGGACGGCGAGGAAGTCCGGCACTGTCAGCGATCCCCACGCTGCCGCGAAGCGCCGCATCCGCGGCGCCACAATCCGCCACGACAGCCAGCAGAAGACCACCATCAACGCGGCCATGGTCAGCCACGGCAGCCCGTATTCGTAGCTCTTTCCGGCGAGGCCGACGTAGCTGTTCGTGCTCGCGAACGTGGCGTAGAACGACACGCCGATCACCGCACCGCCAAGTCCGCGGTTGCCGATGAAGAACCCCGCGGCGGTCTTGCCGGCGCGCAGGCCCAGTCTGGCGTGGGCGAAGAGGAACGACGTGTAGACGATTGCGAGCGCGACAGCGAACCAGTGCTGGCCGAGCCAGGATCCGATCACTTACTCGCTCCGCCCCTTGGCGATGTCCCCGCGACGGTTGATGAGCCGATCCGGGTCCGCCGTCGGCGTGTCCCGCATGGCCTTGTCAACCATGGCATCGTATTTCGGGTCGAGCCGGGCGACCTTGGATCCCTTTGAGAGATGCACGGAGGGCTTGGAGACGATCCGCGACGCCGTGCCGCCGCAAGCGCATTGGACCTCGCTCGGGATTGCCTTGACCGACGCGAGTTTGCCCGTCACCGCGCCGCATTCAGCGCATCGGTACTCATAGACGGGCATGTCGAGTCGGGTCAGCTAGCGCCGCGCATGGGTGCGCGCGGCCTCGATGCGTGCACCGGCGTCGCACAGCGCCTGTATCGACAGGTGGTATCGATCGAACTTCAATCTAAGCATGGGATCGGGCGCCCGCACGATGCCGCGATCAATGTCGAGACTAACCAGGGAAGGTGCGACACCGCGGGCACGTCGGGTGAGATAGTCCGTCCATTGCCGAGGCGTCATCTCGATGACCAGTTCGCAGTCCCGGAGCGCGGCCTCGTCGGCCGTGTCGACCGACGCCACCTCGAATGCCTCGAAGGCGACGATCCGCACCGCCTTACCCGATTTGAGCCCCACAACGAGGTCCGCAGAGCCGAGTTTTCGAAACCCGGGATCCTGGTTGACCGCCTCGCTAGCGGGGTTCACCCAGTCTAGTTGAGCCATCCCGTTACTCCTTGGGGAACTCCGTTTCGACCAGCGCCGAGGCGTCGAAGAAGAACTGCAATGTCTGGTTGTAGCGGAAGAACAAGTCTTCGCGAACCTGGTCGCCGTGCCTGGACGTCGCCAGACCATCCTCGCGGTCGAGATCCAGTGTGTTCAGCGTGTGGTGGAGATCCGCGGCGCCGTTGGCCGCGATGTTGGCGACCATGTCACGCCACTCCTCGGCCGGCATCTCGAGATAGAAGTCGACGTCATCGAGGGTTCCCTCATCGCCCTCCGCGGCGGCGCTGCACTCGAAGCCGTCGAAGGTGAGCACGAAGACCTTCTCGGCGATCCTGAAGCCGGCCACGCAATTGCAGTAGCCACCGCCGGCACCGCGGTAGCGGTCGTCGGCATTGAACACGTTGCGGACTTCGTCGAACCAATCGACGGACGGGAAAACGGCCAACTCAAGCCCCTGCGTCGGTCGGATTGACGTATTCGTTCAAGGGCGACGGCAAACGCGCCGGATCCCGCGGTACGCCCAGCCACTGGCAGTAGCCGAGATAGGTTGCGACGTAGTCGCGCATCATGTCGCCATAGACCGCCATGCCGCGTCCCGCCGCCTTGGCAACGCCCCCGCCGAATATCACGGCAAGCGCTTCGGCAAGCACTGGATCGCGAAGATCCCGGGTCAGCCCGCCCTCGCCGATGGCGATCAAGGTACGCACGACCTGAAGCACGTCGTCGGCATGGGCGGTGGCGTACTTGAGATGGTCAAGCGCATAGGTCAAATGGCGCGACTTGTCGGCCAGGGCGTGCCCGTAGATGAATCGCTCCGCGTCGTTGTGGGCGTGGCGGCCAAGGTACCTGTAGAGCGTCATCGTGAACGCCCCGCGCACGACCAGGAGGTAGACGACGGCTTCGGTCCAGCCGCCCCGGCTCTCCAGGATCATCCGATTGACCATGCCCGGCCCTTCCAGCCCCAGGCCCCCGCCGTTGGCGAGCGCTC
>JAPPND010000090.1 GCA_028818795.1 Gammaproteobacteria bacterium
GCCAGCTCCGCCGCCGCGTACCTCGCCACCGCCGACTCCATCTCCCGCCTCGCCGACTCCACCGACTCCGACCCGCGCTTGCGTTCCTCGTGCGATTCGGCAACATTCCCTGTCGCCATCGCGGACCTCCGTTCCTCGGTTGTTCAATCCGCTCCAAGGATACGGCCTCCGCGATGGCCCTCCACCCACATCCCCATCCGCCGCAGCCGATGTCAGTGATCACTCACCAAGGATTTGTCGTGCACCCTACCGGCTCACCGGCTCACTACATATGGCACTGAGGGATCAAGCGGCCTCCAGGGCGACAAGGTACTCGTTCGGCGTCCGGTAGGCGAGGGAGGAGTGGGGTCGCTGGTAGTTGAAGAAGAACTCGTAGTCGGCGAGGCGCGGGGTGACGTCGGCGACGGTCAGGGGGCCGTTGTACAGGCTCCAGAACTCGGTTCGGGCGGAGCGGTTGGCGCGTTCCACGCAGCCGTTCCATTGCGGCCTGCGCGGCGGCAGGACGTGCAGCGGGACGCCGAGCTTCTGGCAGGCGTCCTCGAAGTCGGCCATGAACTCGCTGCCGCCGTCGACCTGGACGGACCGCAGCGGGATCGGCAGTTCGCCGAGCAGGTCCATGAGGAAGCGCCGGGCGTTGCCGGCGGTGGCCCGCGAGTAGACCGGCGTGACCATGAACTTCGAGACCGGGCAGACGGCGCGGAACTCCTTGAGGGTCTGGCCGCCGCCGGCGTAGGTCATGTGGTCGACCTGGACCAGTTCCCCCGGGCGGCGCGCCTTGGCGCCGTACTTCCAGCGCCGGGCCCACTTCGCGAAGCGGCGGCGCCGCTTGGGCTTGACGCGCCTCTCGCAGAAGGACGCGCGGCGGATCGCGCCGGCCGCCAGGGCGCGCTCGAGGATCCGGCCGACGGTGGACACGCTCAGCCGGCGGCCCTTGCGCGCGAGCAGCACCTGGAGGCGCGCCTTGCCCATGAACGGGTACTTCCGGCGCTGCTCCAGCACCGCCTTGACGTCCTGTGCCGTCCAGCTCCGCTGCCGGACGCGGTGCGGACGGGTCGACTTCGGCGCCAGCGCAACGCCCTCGTGGCAGCCCGCCGCCCGGAGCCGGTCGTACGCCTTGAGCGTCCGGTACCGCTCTGCGGCGACCGCCGGAACGTGTTCGTCGACCTTGAAGCTGCGGTACGATCGGATTCGCATGGACTCTATGTTCATGGTTCGGGTCTCCTTGCCCAGTGGGTTGGTCTTCACTGGAGGCTACCCGATCCGGCACCGGGGCGGGATTCCCCGTCCCAGTGCCGCCTTATCCGACTACCGGCACCTGAGTGCCAAATGTGTCTGAGCTAGAACAGCTGCTGCCGAAGCTGCCGAGCTGAGGTGGTCCTGGTTCGTTGGACAGTCCGAGGGCGGAATTAAGGTGTACTCCGGTGTCGTTAGGAGACACTGGAATGGCAAGGAAGAGGCGCCGGTTCACGGCGGATTTCAAGAAGCGGGTGGCGCTGGAGGCGCTGCGGGAGCGCGACCCGGTGCAGGCGATCGCGGCGCGCTACGAGGTGCATCCGAACCAGATGAGCGCGTGGAAGCGCCAGGCGGTCGAGGGCCTCGACGAGGTGTTCACGCAGCCCGGATCGAAGCGGCGGGGAGCACGAGGCGACGATCCGGGACCTTCACGCGAAGATCGGCGAACTGACGGTGGAGCGGGATTTTTTTCTGCGCGGGTTGGCGCGCTGAGCCGTCCGGAGCGGGCCGCGATGGTCGACCGTGGCTGCGGGTTGCCGTTGTCGCGCCAGTTCGACGCCGCGTAGCACGTGCCCCGGAACCGCGCCGGGTCCACGAACGTCTCCGCCAGCTCCAGCGGATGGCCGTGCGCCGCCGCCCAGTCCCCGGAAAGCCGCCGCACGCTCCGCGACAGCGCCCGCGACGCCAGGTCGACACCCCCCACGCCTCCGGCAGCACCAGGAACCGCGTGTTGTTCGCGACCAGATGCAGGTGCCGGAACTGCACCGACCGGTGCCAGCCCGGCCAGCGGTCCCGCAGCCCGCACTTGAACGCCCCCGACCGCCAGCCCAGCAGCGCCAGCTACTCGCCGCGCCACTCCGCGACGTGGCGCAGGCCACGCCCCGCGAACTGCCGGAACTCCAAGTAGTGGTGCTCGCCCATCAGCGCGTCCCAGCGCCGCCGCTCGTCCGGCGGATCGGGCGCACCTCCACCTCCCCGACCCACCACCGCCGCCTTGTCGAATCCCGCCGACATGCGGCGTCTCGTACACCAACCGCCGGGGAAAAGCCAGACCCCCCGCGACCGATCCCTCGAATCACCGCCTTCCGGCTAGCGTGAAATAGCCCTGGGAGCTTCCTAGCCCCTCATCGTCCCTTCAACCGATGGCTTACTCGAGGTTGGCTGGGCCAGCTATTCGTCGACCGCACTCCCGTATTGGAGCTCCCCAATAGAAAACGCGTGCCTTTGCGAGCACGCGCCATCTGCCTCAAGCCTAGTCGCCGCCGATGGCGTACTTCACTTCGAAGAACAACACCCGCTTGCGCACGTCCACACGCTTGGAGTCGTAGGGTCGTCGGTTTGCGCTCAGCATGAACGGAAAGTCGCTGTCGAAGATGTTGCGCCCGCCCACTCGGAACAACAGTCCGTTTTCCATCTCGTAGGCAACGGTGAGGTCTGTCGTGGTGTACGAATCCACGCGTTCGTTCGGGAGTGGCCTAAAGGCGTTCTCGTGATCGTTGTTGATGTAGGACGGCGTATGTCGAATCCAGAGGTCCGCCGTGATTGGGCCGGAAATCAAGCTGACATTCGCACGGACCTTGTACTCGTCGACGCCGATGGACTCCCCAAAGAAGCTGAACTCCCCCGCTCCTGGCACGGCCTCGTCGAACATGTCGAGGACGCGGTTGTACATGAGCCGCGGTCGGATGGTCCCGAAGTCCGTGGCCATGCTGTACGACACTTCCAGCTCCAAGCGCTCATCGGCGCGCCGGGAGATGTTGACGGATCGGCTGATGCTCTCAAGCAGGTTACCGTTCTCGTCACGCCGGAAGAACTGAGGCAGATTGGCGTACACCTCAACCGGCAGCAGACCGCGCAACTGGCTGCTGGAGGCGATCCGATCTTCGAGATCGACGCTTGACCAACCTACCTTGACTTCCAAGCCCGAAACCGCCTCCGGCGTCCATTGCATCGTGAGAGTCCAGTTGGTGGACTTCTCGGGGAGCAGATCGGGATTCGGCCCAAAGGAAATCAAACCGGGTACCCAAGGAGGGTCCCTAAGGGGGTCGTAGACGAAGTTCGACTCGATGGAGCGATTCGTCCCGCCGAACACGCTAGAAACCGGCGGCGTGCGGAAGGCTTCTGAGCGGGAAGCCCGGACGGACAGCGCGTCCGTCGGCTTCCAGAGAGCACCGACCCGGTAGACCGTGTTGGAGTATCCCGCCTTGATGAGGATCGGCATGCCATCCGCATCGTTCTCGATCGAGCCCTCGGCACTGTAGTCGTCGTAGCGTGCCTGAGCGGAAAGGACCAGGCGTTCAAAGAACGGGCGGCTGTTGTCACGCCCCACCAACGGCATCGTCGTTTCGAGGAAATACGCCGTCAGTTCAATGGTCGGCCGGGGCGTCCCGATGTATCCGGCAATGAAATCGTCTCCGGGAGTTTCGATCCACTCCTCGCGCAACTCGGTGCCCACAACGAAACCGAACTTGCCGCCGGGCAGATCGAAGATCTCACCGGCGAGCTTCGGTTCGATACCGCGCGTATGGGTCTCGTCGTGGTCGTTCGCAAAGCTACGGTAGAACTCTCCGATGGTGGGGTTCTGCCCCGTACCGTCGCCGAACAGGTTGAGTGCCTCTGACGGATCCGAACTCGCGATCAGTCCCAGCAGGCGCTGATACCGAGCGTCATCGTCCACGCGCGTCGACGGCGGAGCGAACATGAACTGATCGCCTTCCGACGACGACTCGGACTTCAAGTAGTCGAGTTCCACGCGCAGGTTGTCGGTGATCGCGTAGGTGGCGCTCAAGACGTAGCGAAGTTGATTCCGCACCTCGGTCTGCTTGACATTGGGTACCAACCCCAATTCCACCTCGGTGTCGGCGTAGTAGCCGACGTAGACATCGTGTCCGAAGTTGTTGAACGCATTGCTGGCGGGCACTTGGATCGAACTGAAGCCGAACGTGGATACCGCGGAAGCGAGTTCCGTCTCCCGCAATAGCAGGTCGGCGCGAAGCTGGAACTGCTCGCGATCGCCGAGATTCTGAAGCAGGGTCGTGGTGATCGATCGGGCCTCTATCTCCGGAAAGATCTCGTCAGGGACAACATCGAGATAATCGGACGGTTGGGGCGCCACGAAATCACCACGCTGAGCGTTGCGACCATCGTTTCCCGGCGGCAGGATCAGCGACGCAGGACCCCACCGCGATAATGCCACCGTACCGGAACGGGCGTATGCCGTGCCGACGAAGTTGTAGCGCTGGTCGCCGCCGTAGCGGCCGCTATAGTCGTTCGAGGTCCAACCGGTCTTGGCCGTATCGACCGGATCCGATTGACTCACGGAGACGATCGCCGAGACATTCCCACTGTTCCAGCCCGTACCCGCATAGAGGTTCGCAGAACGCGAGTGGCCACCGGTGCTGCTGTTCTCGACTTTGCCGCCCATTGTTACGCCCGTGAAGTCCTTGCGGGTAATCACGTTGATCACTCCGGCCACGGCGTCCGACCCGTAAACGGCGGAGCCACCGTCGAGCACTATTTCGACCCGTTCGATCGCTGCGGCCGGGATATCGTTGAGGTTTGCCGCCAGTTGCTGCGCGGAACTGTTTTCGCCCGCAAGCCGCTTGCCGTTCAACAGCACCAACGTGTTCTTTGATCCGAAGCCTCGGAGGTTGGCCGTTGCCGCGCCGAGGCCCAACGCGCCGAGATTCGTGTCTAGCAGATCGCTACCGAAGAGCAGGCTGTTGGAGTTGTTGATCGTGGAGAAGTTCTGCGGAATGGAGCGCACGACATCCTCGAACGTCGTCAGTCCCTGCATAGCGATGTCCTCGGCGGTGATCACTTCCACCCTGGCGGTGGGATCACCTCCGATGAGCCGCGTGCCCGTGACGATCACCTCGTCGACGACCTCGCCATCGTCGGCAGACGTATCGTCGTCCCCCTCTTCGCCTTGCGCCGCCGCCGGCAACGCGATGGCGACAATCAAAATCCCGATACCACGGACCCAACTGGCCCATACACAATATACACAATCGTCTTGCGTTGTCACCCCAGTCCTCCCAGAACCAGAACTATTTTTCCTTGGCTCTCGACATAGTTAGTGGAGATGCTTACCGAAACCTTACGGGATGTTTCGGGGGTATGTCACGCGCGTCTTCAGGATACGTCGGCAAGGCATCCCGCGTCATCGGGCGATTTGTCAGCTTCCGGTAAGGTGGCATGGCTACGGTCAACGCAGTGATGGCAAGGAACCGATACAAATGAACCGGCCTCAATTGATCGTGCTGGCAACCGCTGTGGCGGCCAGTGGTCAACTCACGGCAGGCGAGACGGACTTCCCGGAGATTGCCGATCCCGCCATCCCCGGGACGCCCAAGCTTGGCCAGCCGACACTCGTCATGGCCGGCCCGAAGCCCGTCCTCACCGAGAAACACGGCCTCGCGGCCCCTGCGCTTTGGGATTGGAACGGCGACGGCAATCGCGACCTCCTGGTCGGCGAGTTCGAGACGAACTCCGGCGAGGACTTCCCCATGGGCGCCGACGGGTCGACCATCCGCGTCTACCTGAATGTCGGCACTGACTCGGATCCCAAGTTCACCGACGATTTCGAGTGGGCGCGCGACACCGAGGGCACGATCATGGAGGTGCCGCAATGGTGCTGCATCGGGTTCACGCCGCAGTTCGTGGACCTCGACGACGACGGCCACCTCGACATGATCACCGGCCAGTACCACCCGGGCGAGGTCACTTGGTTTCGGGGTACGGATGACGGCTTCCTGCCAGGCGTCAAGCTACCCCAGGAGGGCGATCCGACGGCGGACGGCAACCCGATGTTCGGCGACTACGAGGGCGAGCCTGGGGACATTGGAACTTTCGACTACTGGGTGTATTCGTCGGCAAGCTTCGGCGACTTGGATGGTGACGGCGACCTGGATCTCGTTGTCGGGGGCGGCAGCGGGCTTCGCTTGAGTGAGAACATCGGCGGTCCCGACAGCCCCAGCTTCGGCAAGCGCGAGTTGCTCCTGGACGTCCACGGCGAGCCCTTGAAGATTCTCGAGCGAGACGACGTGGCCGAGACCCTCCCAGGGGCGAGTTCGCCACCTGCCGACGGCGACGGGAAGAGCAGCCCCCTGGTCGTCGATTGGAACAACGATGGCACGCCGGATCTGCTCGTTACCGGCAGCTACCGGCATCCCAACAGTCACGCGGTGACGTTCTTTCAAGGTGTCAAGACCGATGCGGGTCTGCGCTTCCATCCGGGGGTGGACCTGTTGCCCACCGCCAACGGCGACAAGGCGATTCCGGGGAGCGGCCAGCGCGTCTACGTCGACGACTGGAACCGAGACGGCGTCAAGGACCTGATCATCGGTGCCAGTGTCGCCACCGTCAACGGCGGCGAGTTCAGCGACGAGCTTTCCTGGGAGTGGGAGGATGTCACCAAGGTCGAAAGCGCGGGCAAGGACCCGGGTCGGTATCCCCCCCGCGAAAGGCCGACCAGGGAGTCGTTGGCCGACATGCTACGAGTGTCCGACGAGGAGAAGTTCCAAGAGATTCTGCTGCTTAACCAGCAAGTTTGGGACGAGTCCATCGGCAAGCTGTACGCGGAAGGCAAGTCGCATTGGCTGACCCTTCGACACCAGGGCCGGGTCTACGTGATGCTTGGCGAACCACGCACCGAATAGCCGATTTGGACATTAGACGGGAGACAGCAATGAAACACGCAAAGATTCTGCTTTTCGCCACCGCCCTGACCCTCGCGGGCCAGCTTGCTGCGGACGAGAAGAGCTTTCCGGAGATTCTGGATGCCGGTATTCCGGGCACCCCCAAACTCGGCCAGCCGATCCTCGTGACGGGCGCCACGAAGCCCATCCTAACCGAGAAACACGGCCTCGCGGCCCCGGCGCTCTGGGACTGGGACGGCGACGGCAAGCGGGACCTCCTGGTCGGCGAGTTCGAGACCAACTCGAGTGACTTCCCGATGGGCGCGGATGGTTCCACCATCCGCGTCTACCTCAACGTCGGCACCGACGCCGATCCAAAGTTCACCGACGAGTTCGAGTGGGCGCGGGATACCGAGGGGACCATCATGGAGGTGCCCCAGTGGTGCTGCATCGGCTTCACGCCGCAGTTCGTCGACCTCGACGACGACGGCCATCTCGACATGATCACCGGCCAGTACCACCCCGGCGAGGTCACCTGGTTCCGGGGCACGGGGGATGGCTTTGAACCCGGCGTGAATCTGGCCCAGGAGGGAGATCCGAGCGTCAACGGCCAGCCGGCGTTCGGCAACTACGAGGGCGAGCCCGGGGATATCGGCACGTTCCACTACTGGGTATACACGTCCGCGAGCTTTGGCGACCTCGACGACGACGGCGACTACGACCTGATCGTGGGCGGCAGTGGAGGCTTGAGGGTCAGCGAGAACATCGGCAGTCCGCGGCGACCGAGTTTCGCCATGCGCGAACCCCTGCTTACGATCGATGGAGAGCCCCTGAGGATCCTGGACCGTGGCGAGGAGTGGGCAGCAAACTTCCCCGATGGGGAACTGCTGCCGCCCGACGGCGACGGCAAGAGCAGCCCGCTGGTGGTGGATTGGGACGACGACGGGGTTCTCGACCTGCTGGTCACCGGTTCCTACCGTCACCCGTCGAGCCATGCCGTGACCTTATTCCGGGGCGTCAAGACCGACGACGGGCACCGTTTCCATGCAGGCGTCGATCTGCTGCCGACTGCGGACGGCGGGAAAGCGCTGCCCGGCAGCGGGCAACGGGTCTACGTGGACGACTGGAATCGGGACGGCGTCAAGGACCTGATCATCGGTGCAAGTGTCGCCACCGTGAACGGCGGCGAGTTCAGCGACGAACTGTCCTGGGAGTGGGAGGACGTCAACGAAGTCGAAAGCGCGGGCAAGGATCCGGGACTCTATCCGCCACGGGAACGTCCAACCGAGGAGTCGCTGGACACCGGTACGATCAGAGAATACCTCGGCGAAGAAGAGTTTCAGGAGCACGTGCGGTTCAACCAGCAGTATTGGGACGACACGATCGGCAGGCTCTACGAGGAAGGCAAGGCGTATTGGCTCACGATGCGCCACCAGGGCCGCATCTACGTGATGCTGGGTGAACGTCGCGACGCGAGCCCCGTCACGGCGGACGCGGTTCCCGTCCCCGCCGAGACCCCGAAAGGCCGCTCGGCCAAGGCAACAGCGGCACAACCACCGGTCTCCCTCGCGCTGGTCGCGCCCGACGAGATGCGGATCGGCGAATCGCGCAACGTCGCCGTCAACTTCACCATGCGCCCCGGCTGGTACATCTACGCGCCGACCGGTCGCAATGCGCCGCACGGCATGATCGAAACGAGCGTCAGTCTGGGACTGCCAGAGGGCATCGAAACCGCCGGACCCCGCAGCCTGCCCGTGCACCATTTCAAGGGCCTCTACGACATCTACGAGGGCGAGGACCGGGAATGGGCGCAGCCCGTCGAAGCAAGCGCAGCAGGCAGCTACGAGGTGACCGCGAAAGTCACCTACCAGACCTGCAAAGACGACCTGTGCCTGCCGCCCCGGACCGAAACCCTTCGCACCGTGCTCGCGGTCGCCGATGCGGGCGGCTGACTCGCGCCGTTCACCAAGGGAGACCTATCCACCGTGAGAATTCTGCTGGTCGAGGACGATGCGGACCTCTCCGAGGCAGTTCGGCGTCTGTTGCACCGGGAAGGTCACGTGGTCGACCTGGCCGACTCGCTACGGATGGCCCGGGCGGCGGTCACCGAGCATCCGTACGAGTTGGTATTGCTCGACCGCATGCTTCCGGACGGCGAAGGCACGGCGCTGATCTTCCACGCCCGCGAGGCCGG
>JAPPND010000183.1:0-13032 GCA_028818795.1 Gammaproteobacteria bacterium
GACAAGCCCGTCCCCTACAGGTCGATCCGGATGCCGAACCGGATCCGGTAGACGGACTGCGATGCCGAGGGATACGCCGAGGCGACGCTGCGGAAGCGGTTGAAGCGGTAGAGGCAGTCGCTCTGTTGCCGGCAGGTCGTCCGGGGCGAATCGCCGGTGAGTGCCGGCGCGCCATCCACGCCGAGGGAGGCTACGTCGTCGGCGTCGACGAGGTCCGCACGCACGATCGCCGCCTGGTTGAAGCGGGGCCCCGCCTCGTAGGTGCCCCACTCGTCGTTCAGCAGGTTGAGGACGTTCTCGACGTCCAGCACAAGGCTGACGTGGTTCTCGCCCACCCATCGGTCGAGGAGGCCCATGCTCGGCATCTCAAGACGCAGCCGGATATCCCAGACTTGGTTCATCCCGGGATCCTCGGAGTATGGCGCGTGAATGCCTGCACCGATGTCGTTGTCGGCGACGTAGGCGAAGAAGGCGTCTTGGTCGAACGAGGAGGCGTACACGACCGCAGGATCGTCGCGGTCGCGGGGAACGTAGAGAGGGCTGTTGTCGTACGGGCTCTCTCCGGCCCCGGCTCTGCCGAAGAGGGCGTTGCCGCGGTCGATGTCGAACGTGTAGGTGAAGCGGTCGCCGGACCAGGCGCGGGCGAACAGATCCGCGCGAGCACGGAACCCGGGACCGAAGGCGCGCTCATAGCCGAGGTTGAGCTTCACGGAGTGGGTGACCTGGTGCGGTGACGTCCGTGGTGACGGGCGGTTGCGGTCGGCGTCCTGGATATTGCGCCAGTTGGAGATGCCGCGCGAGGAGAAGCCCTCGGTGACAGCCTCGACATCCTGCCATGCATAGCTCATTTGGAAGTGGAGGCCGTTGTCGTAGCGCTTGCCGAGCGCCGCCGTGAGGATTCTGCTGCTGCCTTCGCCGTGGTTGCCGAGCGCGACTAGGTTGAGGATCCGCAGGTCGCCGAGGTCCGCGTAGATCGTGCGGCCGTCCGGGGCGACGCCGGTGGGCTGCGCCGAGGCGAGCCGGGTCTGGGCGTAGTTGGTCCACAGGAAACCGTCGCCCGCCCACGTCGTTAGGGCTTGCGCCGTGAGCGTGTATCCGGTGCCGAGATTCAGGCTCCCGAAAACGAGGTCGAGGTCGCGTTCGAGGCGCAGCGATGCCTTCCAATCAGAGGGCACGTCGAAGCCGGGCGCGATGGCGTCGATGGCTACGGGATTCCCCGCCGCGACGGCCGCGCGGAGTTCGCCGGGCACCGATGTCGGTGAAACGCCACTCGTTGTGACGCGCGAGAAGACCGTCGGCACTTGGAACGTGTTGGACGTCCAGACCTTGGGGTCGCCGCCCGAGAACCGGCCCGAAGCCGCCGCTCACCACGGTGCGGTCGAGGCCCGTCCAGCGGAAGCTCACGCGCGGCATGAGAAGGGCCAGGCCGTCGAGACCCGTGTCCGTGCGGATTCCGTAGGTGTCCTGGATCGGCTGGCTGAACGCGGGCCGGTCGTCCTGGGCGTAGCGCTCGTAGCGCAGCCCAGCCGTCAGTTCGAGATGCTGTCGCGGCTGCCAAGTGTCCTGCACGAAGAACGTCGTCCTGCTGTAGCCCCAGGCGGCGGCGCCGTCGTCGGCGTTGTTCGACGGCGCGTTGACGTAGTCGACCCGCGCCGTTCGGTCGACGATGGCCGCGAAGTCGCGGAACACGAACCGGCCGTTCGAACTCGGCACGAACAGGTTGAACAGGTCGAAGGTCTCGTGCTCGATGCCGACGCGCACGATGTGGTCGCCAACGAGATAGTCGAAGGCACCGTATATCTGCAGCCGCTCGTCGTCGTAGGCGTTGGCGTGCCGGAAGCGGTCGCACCCGGCGATTAGGTCGACGCTGCCGGCAATGAGCCCCTCAAGCGGCGAACCGGCGACGCCGTCTGCGTCGAGGTTGTCGAATTCCAAGGCGCCCACGCCCTGCGCCCGGCAGTTCTGGCCGCGCATGAACTCCTTGCGGTTCACGCGAAGCGTCGTCGAGGCACGGTCGCTCCAGTCGGAGAATAGCTGGAGCGTGGTTGCGGTGAGGTCCACGGGAATGTCGATCCACGCCGAGGCGAGACGGTCCGCGCCGGCCGACGTCCCGGTTTCCTGGCTGCTTTGATAGGTGAACGACACCCGGTGCGCGTCGCTAGCGTTCCAGTCCAGCTTGACGAGGGTGCGCTCCGAAGCTTCCGGTAGGGAGGCGGATGCCGGTCGTCCGCCGGGATCGTAGCCGTACACGTCCATGACCACTCCGCGCAGTGCCTCGAAGAACCCGGGCTGGATGCCGTTGTTCGCGTCGAAGCCGCCGAAGTTCACCGGTTCCACGGCCTCGAACTCGTCGTAGGAAAAGAACACGAAGAGCCGGTCGGCGAGTAGCGGCCCGCCGACCGAGAGGCCGTACTCCTTCTCCTCGAACGCTGCGGGCGCGAACGTTCGGTCGCCGTCGTAGGTGTCGCCGACTTGCTCGTCGCCATGGAAGTAGTAGAACGCCGCACCGTCCCACTCGTTGGTGCCCGACTTCGTGGTGATGTTCACGAGTCCCCCGGTGAAGCCCGACGCCGTGACGGCGTAGTCGGACGCAACGAGCGTGGCGGACTCCACGGCATCGAGGTTGATGGGGGAGCGGCGGGTCGCGTAGGTGCTAGTGCCCAGGCCGAAGTCGTCCTGTTGCAGCGAGCCATCGATCGCGAGGCCGTTGAAGCACCGAGAAGGTAATGGTGGGACTGGTTCTGCGCTATGCGCCGCTTTACGAGGATCTTACGCGGCTGGTCGACGATGGGGCGCTCGGCAGCATTGTCAGCATCGAGGCATCGGAACACATTCCCCCGGCCCACGGCGCGTTCTTCTTCCGCGACTGGCGGCGCAAGTCCGGCTTGAGCGGCGGGTTCATGCTCGAGAAGTGCTGCCACGACATCGACCTCTACGCGGGCCTTGTGCGGTCACGCCCCCGGCGGGTGGTCAGCTTCGGCGGCTGCTCGTTCTTCACGGAACAGCATCGGGACTTCGATAGCGAACGCGTCTATCACCGCTGGCCGTCGTATTGGCGGAGCGCCGACAGCTCGTTCTCCGGGGACGCCGACATCGTCGACCACCAGGTGGCCCTCGTTGAATACGCGAACGGGGCCCGGCTTTGTTTCCATACCAACGTGCACACGCCAGACGCGTTCCGACGGTTCTGCGTGATCGGAACGGAGGGCATGGCGGAGGGCGACTTCGTGCGCGCCTATCTCAAGGCCCACCGGGCGGTCTCCGGCGAATGCACCTTCGACACGACGTACAAGGGTGACGACTTCTCGCAGCACTACGGGGCCGGGGAAAGATGGCGGCAGACATCACACGCCACTTGGAGCATGGCGCTCCGCTCCCGGTGTCCGTGCTCGATGCGCTGGAAGCCGGTCTCACGGCCATGAAGATCGATGAGTCGCGGCGAACGGGGCAAGTCGTCGACCTGACCGATCTTTGGGCACGTTTCGACGAAGTGACAGTTGGAGGTTAGCCGACGAGGAGGTCAAGCCCCTTGATCAACGCCACAACCAAGGCCAGACCACCGCCCATGTACCTGAGCATCTTGCCTGTGAGCGCTTCCATCTTGACCGTCATGCGAAGCTCGAGTTGTGCGAGGTCTTCCTTGGTGGCGTAGTTTTTGAGATCCTCCTTGGTAGCGTAACTGCGCAGATCCTCCTCTGTGGCGAGGGGCGCGATGGCGGCGGCCAGGTCTTCCTTGGTGGCACAGGCGTCGATCCTCGCCCCCAATTTCCGTTCTGTCTCGGCTAGCGCGGCCAGGTCTTCCTTGGTGGCGCAGGCGTCGATCCTCGCCCCCAATTTCCGTTCTGTCTCGGCTAGGGCGGCGGCCAGGTCTTCCTTGGTGGCGCAGGCGTCGATCCTCGCGGCTAGGTTCCGTTCTGTCTCGGCTAGGTCCGCCTTGAAGACGAGGTTCTCTGTGACTGCGCCGTTGATCTGGTCGACGACGGCTTCCGCTTGCACGTCGTCGAAACCGGCTCGACAGAGCGCCTTAACGGCCTTGTGGGTATCGAAGGCGGGCATCGTACTGCGTGGACTCGCCATCCGGGTGTCCTCTTGTCGCGAATTCTATTGAGCGGCGGACTCGGGGTCTATGGCATCCCGCGTCCTGCTCTCGAGGTCGTTACGCTAGCGCCTCCCCGAACGCGTGTCTGTAGGAAATCTCCTACACCTTGGCGCTTTAGCCCGACCGCTTTCTGCGAGGCTCTATACTTGGCGCGCCTTTTCGCCCTCGGTGCCCATGGCTGTGAAACCGCCGACCACCTTCGTTCTCGCCGCAATGGCGCTGGGTGGCGTCCCGACAGCCGCAGTCGACGCCGAGGAACAACTCCTCACCAACACGCGGCAACTCACCTTCGAGGGTCGTCGCGCGGGCGAAGGCTACTTTGCGCCGGACGGCAACGCGCTCATCTTCCAGAGCGAGCGCGAACCCGGCAATCCGTTCTTCCAGATCTACCACCTGGATCTCACCACCGGGGACACCCACCGGGTCTCGCCCGGAATCGGCAAGACCACATGCGCGTTCTTCCGTCCCGGAACGAACCGCGTGCTTTTCTCGTCCACGCACCTCGATCCCGAAGCCGAATCCCGTCAGCGCGAGGAGATCGAGTTCCGCGCGTCAGGCGAGCAGCGCCGCTACGACTGGGATTACGACGTGCACATGGACGTCTTTTCGGCCGACCGGGACGGGTCCGGCCTCACGCGATTGACCGATGCCCACGGCTACGACGCCGAGGCTTCCTATTCGCCCGACGGCGACAAGATCGTCTTCACATCGCTGCGCAGCGCCTATCCCCCGGAGGATCTCACTGCGGAGGACCGCAAGCGGCTCGAAAACGATCCCGCGTACTTCGGCGAGATCTACGTCATGGATGCCGACGGCGGCAATCAGACCCGTCTAACCGAAACCCCGGGCTACGACGGTGGCCCATTCTTCTCGGCTGACGGCGAGCGAATCATCTGGCGCCGGTTCGACGAAGACGGCATGAACGCCGATGTCTACACCATGCGTCTGGACGGATCCGATGTGCGCCGGCTGACCGACTTCGGGTCGATGTCGTGGGCACCTTACTTCCATCCCTCCGGCGATTACGCGATCTTCGCCTCCAACAAGCACGGGTTCTCGAACTTCGAACTGTTCCTGGTCGACGCGGCGGGGGAGCGCGAACCGGTTCGCGTTACCCACACCGACGGATTCGACGGCCTGCCCGTGTTCTCGCCGGATGGCGAGTCGCTAAGCTGGACGGCGAACCGCACCGGCAGCGGCGGGTCGCAGTTGTTCCTGGCGGATTGGGACCACGCCGCCGCGGTGGCGGCGTTGGCGTCTTCGCCGACCCGCAGCGCGACAAGCGCCCCGCCCGACGATGCGGAGTCCAGGCTCAGGGCCTCGGTGGAATACCTGGCGTCGGACGAACTCGAAGGCCGGATGACCGGATCGCAAGGCGCTCGAACGGCGGCGGAATACATCGCGGAAGCGTTGCTGGCGACCGGCCTTGAGCCGTTTGGCGACGATGGGACGTATTTTCAGACTTTCGAGTTCACCGCGGATCGTCGCATCCTGCCCGAAGCCAACGCGCTTCGTGCCGAAACAGGCGACGGATCCCAGACCTACCAAGTCGACACGGACTTCCGGCCGCTCTCGTTCACCGCCAACGCCGACGTGCAGGGGGAGGTCGTGTTCGCCGGCTACGGCCTCGCGGTACCGGGCGCGGCGGGCTACGACTCCTACGCTGGCCTGGATGTGACGGACAAGATCGTCGTCGTTCTGCGGTACGTACCCGAGGATGTCGCGGCCGAACGGCGCGCCGAACTCAACCGCTACGCGGGGCTGCGCTACAAGGCGATGATTGCCCGGGACCGTGGCGCGAAGGCCATTCTCGTGGTCGCCGGCCCAAACTCCCCGAACGCCGGCAAGCTGATCCCGATGACGTTCGACAACAGCCTCGCCGGCTCCGGCATCGTCGCGGCTTCAGTCAGCGGTGCGGTGGCGGATGCCTTGTTCGCGGGGGCGGGCAAGAGCTTGGAGGAGACCCAGTCTCAACTCGACATCGAGAATCCCCATTCCCTCGGGCAGTTCCCGCTTGAGGGAGTCGACGTCGCGATTCGCGCGGGCGTGGAGCGGATCAAGGCAAGGGATCGCAACGTGCTTGCCTGGCTGTCCGCCACGGACGAAAGCGCTGCGGAGACGGTCGTCGTTGGCGCGCACTACGACCACATCGGACGCGGCGATGCGAGTTCGCTTGCCGGGAAGGACGAGGAAGGCGAGATCCACAACGGCGCGGACGACAACGCCTCGGGAGTCGCGGTGACTTTGGAGTTGGCACGCAACCTGGCAAAGCAGGAAAAGCGCCGGCGGAACGTCCTATTCGCGTTCTGGTCCGGCGAGGAACTGGGACTGATCGGTTCGTCGCACTTCGTCGAGGTGCCGCCGCTGTCTATCGAGAACATCGCCGCCTACTTCAACTTCGACATGGTGGGGCGCCTGCGCGACAACAAGCTGAGCCTGCAGGGCGTCGGTTCGTCGGGGGTTTGGCGCGGCATCATCGAACGACGCAACGTGCCCGCCGGCTTCAACCTGTCCCTGCTCGACGATCCCTACCTGCCCACCGACAGCACGGCGTTCTATCCAAAGGGCATCCCAATATTGAGCTTCTTCACTGGCAGCCACGAGGACTACAACCGGCCGAGCGACGACCCCGACACCCTTGACTACACGGGCATGCGGCGAATCGCGGCGTTCGGTGCGGCCATCGTCAACGACATCGTGTCGAACGACGTTCGCCCAGACTATGCCGAAGTGCAGGTCACGACCAATGCCGGCGGGAGCCGGGACAGCCTGCGCGCGTATCTCGGCACGATCCCGGACTACACGACGGATCTGCCTGGCGTTGCGATCTCCGGCGTCCGGGGCGGCGGGCCGGCCGACAAGGCGGGTATGCAGGGCGGCGACGTGATCGTGGCGTTCGCCGGCCAAACCATCACGAACATCTACGACTACACCTACTCACTCGACGCGATAAAGATCGGCGAGCCCGTGGACGTCGTGGTCTTGCGGGACGGGGAACGGACCACTCTGCGCATTGTCCCTGAGGCACGCCCGTAGGGGACGGGCTTGTCCCGTCCCGATCGAGCCTGTGCGGGAACCGTGGGTAAGGCGCGTTGGCCCCGTCCCTACCGATCCCTCCTCCAGCCGCCGCCAAGGGCCTGGTAGATGGCCACGACCGCATTGAGGTAGGCCCGCTTGTTGCTCAGCACCGAGTTGCGGGCGCTGTAGAGGAACTCCTGGGCCGACAGCACGCGCTGGTAGTCGATCACGCCTTCGCGGTAGCGAACCTCCGCGATCCGCAACGACTCCTCGGCTCTCGACAGTTCCTCCAGCAGGATCGCGTCGAGGGATTCAAGGAGTTCGATGTTGCCGAGCGCGACGTCGATGTCGTTGAAGGCGCGGATCACCGTCTCCCGATAGCTCGCCAGCGCCGACTCCATGCCAAGCCGGGCGGACTCCCGGACCCGTCCACGCCGGCCGAAGTCGAATACGCTCTGGGCCAGGGACGGGCTCAACGACACGAACAAGCTTCTGTTCGACGCCAGTTCGCGCAGCGATGCGCTGACGGTGTTCGCGGCGGCAGTCAGGGAGATGCTCGGCAGGAGCGCGTTCCTGGCGATGCCCACGTTGGCCCGAGCGCGGCGCAGGTTCAGTTCGGCCTGGACGATGTCGGGACGGCGCACCAGCAGTTCCGACGGCAGGCCCGGGGCGACCTCTGGCGTCGCCAACTCCGCCAAGGTGGTGGCGCGAACGTCGAAATTCCGTACCGGCTCGGCCAGGAGCACGGCCAACGCGGCGCGTGCCGAGTATTCCTGCTGGCGGAGCTGTGCCAGCGCGTTGCGTTGGCGTTGCACCTGGATCTGTTGCTGCAGGGCGTCGAGGGGCGTGAGGACCCCGGCGTCGACCCGGGCCTGGGTGATGCGCCCGATCGTCTCGGCGTTCTCGAGGTTGAGCTTGGCCGCCTCGATCTGATCGCGCGTGAAAAGGATCCTGAAGTAGGTGGAGGCCGTTGTGCCGAGAAGGTTCAGGCGGGTGCTGGCCAACTGCGCGACGGCGGAGTCGAAGGTGGCCTCGGCGGACTCGAATCGGTACGGCTTGGTCAGGATGTCGGCGTAGCCGATGCCCACCGACAGACTGGCCGATTCGGACCGCGTATCGGTGAAGTCCCCGCCCGGCGGCTTGGACCCGGTGTAGGTCGTGCTGGTGGCGAAATCGGCGATCGGCGTGGGGTACAGATCGAAGCCCGCATCGATGAGCGCCAGTTGGGCCTGTCGTAGCGCGCGCTCGCCGTTCTTGAGCCCGGGGTTGCGTGCCTGTACTTGGCTCATGAGCTCGCTGAGCTCGTCGCTGCCGAATCCGCTCCACCAGTCTTGTGCCGGCCAGTCGCCAACCGTCCTGCCTGCCCAGTCGGGCGGCACTTCCGCGTCGAGTGCCGGGAGCGGCGCCACGGAGCAGGCATGCAGAACGGCGCCGCCGACTAGCGCCATGAGCGGATGGCGGCTCGCCTTCGTCATTGCGCCGCCAGCGCGGCGACCGGATCCATGCCTGCGGCGCGCCGGGCCGGTGCCAGACCGAAGAAGAGCCCGGTCAAGGTCGCGCAGGACAGGCCGATCAGCAGGATGGGTGCCGTGAACGCCATCACGGTCGCGCCGATCATGTTGATGGCCTCGCCGACGACGAGCGCCAGTCCAAGACCGACTATCCCGCCCAAGCCGGCAACGACGACGGCTTCGCAGATGAACTGGAACAGGATGTCGCGTCGCCGTGCGCCGATGGCCATGCGCAGGCCAATCTCGCGAGTGCGTTCCGCCACCGTGGCGAGCATGATGTTCATGACCCCGATGCCGGCCACTACGAGCGAAATGCCGCCGATGGCGCCGAACAACATCCGCAGGATGTTGGAGACGTTGTTCTGGGCTTCGAGGGCTGCTTCCTGGTTCTGGATCTGGAAGTCGCGTTGCCCATGCCGGCGCACGAGTAGCGCGTCGATGGCGCGTTGTGCGGCGTCGACCTGGTGGGTCTCGGCGACCAGCACCCCGACGGTGTCCAGGCTTTCCTTGTTGAGCAACCGGATCGCGCCGGTTCGCAAGGGAACGAAGAATCCGTAGGCGTGGTAGTGGTAACCGGTGTCCTCCGGGCGCTTCAGAACCCCGATCACTTGGTAGGGCGAGCCGTCGAGGAGGATGTGTTCGCCGACCGCGTTGCCTTGCTCCCCGAACAGTGCGCCAGCGAGGATTCCACCGAGGACCACCACGGGCTCGTGGTTGCGGTCCTGGGACGCGGTGAAATAGACCCCTTCTGCGAGGGTCCATGGACCGCTTGCCATCGACACCGCCGTGGTCGCCGTGAATCTCGCAAACTGGGTCGCACCCCCGGCGAGGATTCTCGCGCCGCCCGACATCTGCGGCGTGACCGAGATGACGTTGGGCACCTCGTCGCGTATGGCGTCTGCGTCGGCGATCGTGAGCGTCGTGGCGCGGCCGTCCTGGTCGAAACTCGGCTGGATCTGCAGACTCGCGCCGCCAAGCAGCCGGAAGCTGTCCATGATCCCGCGTTGCACGCCTTCCGCCAATCCGAGCATGGCGGTGACAGAAAGGACCCCGATGATGATCCCCAGCAGGGTGAGCGAGGTCCTGAGCCTATTCGTCCGCAACGCTCGCATGGCGGTGCGGACGCTGTCCCGAAATGACGAGACCGGTGCGCGGGTGACGGTGTTGTGCGGGTCGGCTTGGGTCGGCGTGTTGGTCCCGGCGTTCGACGGGAGACCGAGGCCGTCATCGGCGACCACGTGGCCGTCGAGCAGTTGGATGCGCCGGTGCGCGTGCGCCGCGACGTTGGGGTCGTGGGTCACGAGGATGATCGTATGGCCTTGATTGGATAGCGCCTCGAGCAGCGCGATGATCTCCCGACCGCTGGCGGAATCCAGCGAACCGGTGGGTTCGTCCGCGAGGACCACGCGGCCCCCGTTCATCAACGCCCGCGCGATCGCCACCCGCTGCTGCTCGCCACCGGAGAGTTCGCCCGGCTGGTGGCGGAGACGATGCGACAATCCGACGCCCTTCAGCAGGCTCGTCGCCCGCGAAGCCCGGGCCCGTCTCGGGGTGCCGGCGTAGATCGCCGGAATCTCGACGTTCTCCCGCGCCGTCGCCATGCCGAGCAGGTTGTAGCTTTGGAAAACGAACCCGAATACCTCGCGGCGCAGGCGCGCCAGTTCATCGGCATCGGCGCGATGCACGGCTTCGCCCCGGAAGTAGTACTCGCCATCGCTCGGCCGGTCCAGGCAACCGATGATGTTCATGAGGGTCGACTTGCCGGAACCGGAAGGACCCATCACCGCGACGAACTCCCCGGGTTGAATGACGAGATCGACGTCCTCCAGAGCCGCCACGGAGACGCTGCCCGTGGCGTATCGGCGGCAGATGTTCCGCAGTTCGATGAGCGGGACGGTCACGCTAGAACCCAAAGAAAACACTGCGTCCGAATTGCTCGTCGGGCATCGGCGGCTGCTCGATCCCGCCGACCACGAGTTGGCCTTCGGCGAGGCCGGACACCACGGCGGCCTCGATGCCGTTGTCGAAGCCGACGCGCACCGCTCGCACCTCGATTTCGCCGTCGTTACCCACCACTTGAACCGTCGCATCGCGAAGGTCCCCTCCCGCATCCGGCCGTTTCGGTGGGCCGTGCTTCGGGGCTTGCGGGGCGCTCTTCGAACGCCCCGCCGGGACGCCCGGGGCTTCGGCGGTACGCCGGGCGAATTGCGCGGCTGCGCTCGTCGCACCCGCACCGGATGTGAAGGACAACGCACCCAACGGGACTTTCAGGACGTCCCGAGCCGCGTTGCTCAGGAAGAAGACCTTGACGGTCATGCCAGGCAGCAGCGCGCCGTCGCTGTTGTCGACTAGGAGCAGCGCGTCGAATTGGGCCAAGCCGCCCGGACTGCTATTTTGCGTCGGCAGCGGGGAGATCTCCTGCAAGCGGGTTTCCCATTGCCTCTCGCGACTGCCGAGCGAGGTGAAGTACGCCGCCATCCCCGGCTGTAAACTTCCGACATCCGCCTCGGAGACCTTGGCCACGACCCGCATCTTGCTCAGGTCGCCGATTCGGAGGATGACCGGCGTGGTCTGAGTCGCGTTCAAGGTCTGGCCTACTTGGACCAGTATCTCGACGATCGTGCCGTTCGCGGGAGCGGTGATCCGGGTGAAGTTGAGTAGGGCCTCGGCTTCTTCAAGGTTTGCCCGTGCCTGTTGGATGCCAAGAACGTGCTGCTCAAGGTTGGCCTCGGCCTGGGTCAGATTGACAACCGCCCGGTCGTAGTCCACTTCGGTGGTTGCCTGGGCTGTCATCATCCGCTTCTGGCGCGCAAGATCGCCGCGTGAAAGCTCAAGGTTGGCTTCGACCGACGCGGTATTCGCTTCGAGCGACTGGAGGTTCGCGACTGCCGAGGCGACCCGGGTCTTCTGGATGAAGTCGTCGATCTCCGCGAGCAGGTCGCCTTCGGCAACTACGTCACCCAGCTTGACATGCAGTGCCTTCAGCTGCCCGGACACCTGCGCGCCCACGTCCACCCGGCTTGCCGCTTCCAAACCACCCGACGCGGCGACCGTGCTCTCGATGTCGCCCCGGCTGACGGCCACGGTGGTGGGAACGGGTGGCGGTGCCGGTGGCTCGGGCCACGCCAGCCACGCGATCGCGAGCGCGGTCACGGCGGCGACAGTCGCCTTTCCCCAATGACGCGCGAGCCATGACAGGGGGCTCTCTCGCCGCCCCGAGGGCTGCTCGGGTGATTGGTCAGCCACAGGGGTCTCCCGCATTGGATGGCTTCCGATCCAGCATACGGACATTGCTTACGGTTCCCTTACGTGGATGCACCGGCCGCAGTATTCGTTACTCGCGTTGCCAACCCCGCGCCAGTTCCGACACACTCCTCGCCTCGGGCTCAATGGGATGGATCGATGGACAGTTTGGAACGGCAGATGATTCGGGCGGAACTGGTGCAGCGCCGCGAGGAGGGGTGCGATGTATCGGCGCTGGAGCCGCGCGTCGAAAAAGCGTTTGCGGACGAGGACACGGATCCAGCGGTGTTCACCGCCCTGTACGACGAACTCGATTCCCTCGAGCCCGATCCGTCGTTCCCGTACCAAGAACCGTCCGACCTCGAGACCATTCGCGCGTTGCGTCCTGACGGCCCGCGGCGCATGGATCTGGACCTCACCGATGACGCGATGCGGGATCGCATCTACGGCGGTTGGCTCGGCCGGGCGGCGGGATGCTCGCTCGGCAAGCCGGTGGAAGGGTGGCCGCGCAAACGCATCGACGCGTACCTCGAGTCGACCGACGCGATTCCCCTCGACGACTACATCCCGTTCACGGAGGGGTCCATATCGCCGTTTTTGAAGACCAGCACCCGGGACAATATCGAATTCATGGCCCGCGATGACGACATGGACTACCCGATTCTCGGCCTGCTCGCCCTGGAACGACACGGTGGCGAATTGACCTCGCGCAACATGGCGAATACATGGCTAAGTCGCATGCCCTTCCAGATGCTCTACACGGCGGAGAACGTGGCTTATCGGAATTTCGTCAATCGACGGTGGCCACCTGAATCTGCGTCTTGGAGAAATCCCTTCCGCGAGTGGATTGGGGCGCAGATCCGAGCCGACATTTTCGGCTATGTCACACCCGGATGGCCGGAAAAAGCGGCGGAATTGGCTTATCGTGACGCGAGCATTTCCCATGTGAAGAACGGGATTTACGGCGAGATGTTCGTCGCAGCAATGTTGGCAGCATCATTCTCCACAAACGATACAAAAGATATAATCGATATTGGGCTTTCTGAAATCCCTGCAAAATGCCGCCTCTCGGAAGCAGTACACGACACCGTTTCATGGTGCGAAGAACTGTCGGATTGGGAAAAAGTCTGGGATCGAATTTTTGAAAAGTACGGACATTAT